>JABFRC010000049.1 GCA_013141375.1 Methylococcaceae bacterium
GCAAATAAAAACACATTCGTAAAAACACCCAATACCGCCAAGCGGCGGGTGTCATCAATGGCATGGTGAGGACTACTCGCCAACCAACATCATGGGATAATACTCTCGCCTCCGATTTCAATTTTTAATCGTCATGATCAAAACATCCTATTTGTCACCGATTAAGGAGAGATAAAACTTAATTAATTAGGTGGTACCTTACAGCCCTTGGAACTGAGTGTAGATTTTGCGGTCTTGGCCTCTCGGGCATAGATCAATAAAAACCACGTCCTCATTTGCTGGCGACAAATATAAACCAATGACTTACATGCGATTTGACTGTTATAAAAAGGCTGGAAGTGGAAAAAATTAGACATTGCTTTTGGATCATTGCCTTACTGATGATAACTGGGGCTTCAATGGCTACAAGCCAAGAGCTTGAGTTCCTGACGACCGAACAAAAGCAATGGCTCAGCAATCACCCGGATGAACTTATTATTGCCCCAGAGGCTAATTATCCGCCATTTAGCTTTGTCGAAGCAGGACAGTGGCGCGGTCTGTCGTCAGACTTCATCAATCTGGTAGAGAAGAAACTCGATATCAAATTACCCACCTTGCCCGCACAGAACCTGGATAGCATTTTGGCTCATGCCCAGCATAGCAAGGCAGGTATTGTTACTTCCGTCAAAGAAACACAGGAACGAGCTGAATATTTAAGCTTCACCCAGCCGTATGTCAGCATACCAACGATCATCATCGTAAAATCAAGCGCTGAGTATGGACTTTGGCCAGCAGCATTTGCAGAAAAGAAAGTGGCTGTTGGCAATGGCTATGGTGTACAAAAATTTCTGGAAAGGAATTATCCCAGTATCAAACTCGTTTTGGTTCCTAATGATCTCGAAGGTCTACGCAGATTGTCGTTCGGCGAAGTCGACGCTGTCATCATGGATGTAGCCAGTGCTTCTTACTTTATTGAGCGGGAGAAAATTACTAATCTGCATGTGTTCAGTTCATTTGAATACACTTACGACCTGAGTTTCGCCGTTCGCAAAGACATTCCAATACTTCGGGATATCTTATCGGAAACTTTATTTGCTATCTCTGATAGCGAAAAGCAAAGCATTGCCGAAAACTGGCATGTTAAGTCTGATCCTTCAGATATGTTGAGGGTCATATACCAACGGTACTGGCTTCCCGCACTCATAATTTTAATAGCCATACTCGCAATCGCTTCTACGGCATGGATTGTTACGATACGTCGAGCCATAGCTAATAAAATCAATGCGCTATCGCCAATTGATCACTCCTCAAGAAAATTCCTGGCACACAATCTGTCGGTGGTAATTATTGTGTTCCTGATGACAGTTGTGCTGCTTGCAGTGATTTGGCAGGAACTTAATTCTTCTTATCAAAAGAACCTGAGTGTCTCCTTTGAAAATCAAGCGACAAAGGTGACAACAAAAATCAAAGAGCGCATGGCCGCTTATGGCCAGATACTCCGAGGTGGAGCAGGATTTTTTGCAGGTTCGGAGACAGTAAATCGTAAAAATTGGCAGCAATATGTAGAGAAACTGAATCTCAACGAGAATTTCAAAGGTATACAAGGTGTAGGTTTTTCACAATTGATACCCAAGACGCAGCTCGCTAAGCATATCAAGGAAATTCGTAAACAGGGATTTCCAGTTTATGAGGTAAAACCACCCGGAGATCGCCAAGTCTATTCAAGCATCATCTATCTGGAACCTTTTTCAGATCGAAATTTGCGTGCTTTTGGCTACGACATGTTAACCGAACCCACTCGGAATGAAGCGATGTCTCGCGCCAGAGACACAGGAGATTTTGCAATTTCCGGCAAAGTTAAATTGGTTCAAGAAACCGACATTGATATACAGCCAGGATTACTTGCCTATTATCCTATCTACAGAAATGGTGCTGTAACAAAAAACCAAGATCAGCGCCGCGACGCATTGATGGGGTGGGTTTATAGCCCCTATCGTATGACTAATCTGATCGAACCGGTGTTGGAAAATGAATTGACAGCGATCAGACTGGAGATTTTGGACGAGGGGTTACCCGCTCAAGAAAGTCTACTTTTTGATTCTCAGCTAATAAGTCCTTCCAAATCTTCGCCGACTAGCAATCCCGCACTGTCGTATATCTTTAAAATCGAGGTAGGCGGGCGTTATTGGACATTGCGATACACTGCATTGCCTGGATACGCTGAAGCTGCACAAATCCGGCCGTTATGGAATGAATTATTAGGATTGATCATCATTGGTCTCCTGGTATTTAGTTTGATATTGGTATTAATCAACATGCGCAGTAAAGCCGAAGACATTGCCATCGAACTGACCAATTCACTGCGTTACAGTGAACAGCGCTGGAAATTTGCACTTGAAGGTGCCGGTGATGGGGTATGGGATTGGGACATTGCCGCGGGTGAAATGATATTTTCAAAGCGTTGGTATGAAATTCAGGGGTTTGATGAAGGGACGGTGGGGCCATCGGTCAAGGACTGGGAGGCATTAGTCCATCCAGATGATCTGCCCATAGCGAAACAAGCCTTGCAAGTACATTTTGAAGGTAACACTGCTGGTTTTTCCTGTGAACATCGTGTGCGCTGCAAAAATGGGGAATACAAATGGATTCTAGGCCGAGGCATGGTTGTGGCCCGAGACCTAGAAGGAAAACCAATTCGCGCCATTGGCACGCACACCGATATCACGGAGCACAAGCAAACCGAGTTGAATCTGGCACTGGCTCGCGAGCAGTCTGAAGCGGCTAATCAGGCCAAGAGCTTATTTCTTTCCTCGATGAGCCATGAGATGCGCACCCCGCTGAATGCGATCATCGGCATGTCCTACCTGCTCGGAAATACACGCTTGGATCAGGATCAGAAAGAAGAGGTCGATGCCATCCAGATTTCGAGCAACAACCTGTTGTCACTGGTCAACGATATTCTGGACATTTCCAAGATCGAAGCGGGGGAATTGGTCATCGATCCACACCCCTTCTCATTGCCAACCCTGCTCAAAGAATTACGGCATACCTTTTATATTCCTCGGCATCAAAAGCAGCTGACTCTTGAGATTCCCGCAACTGCTGCTGAAATTCCCGACGTATTGATAGGCGATGATACCCGGCTGCGCCAGATACTCGTCAACCTGCTTAATAATGCCATCAAATTCACTGAGCGGGGTTGCGTAGCGCTCAACGTTATTGAGGTATCAAGAGAAGCTGCCAGCAACAATATATGTTTGCGTTTTACTGTAAGCGATACCGGCATTGGCATTCCGCCTGAAATACAGCCCACTCTGTTCCAGCCCTTCACACAGGCCGACAGCTCCATCACCCGCCGTTTTGGCGGTACGGGGCTGGGGCTATCTATCGTGAAGCAACTGGCCGAAGCAATGGGAGGCTCAGTCGGATTGGAAAGCACCCACGGTCAGGGCAGTACCTTCTGGGTCGAACTGCCCTTAAAAATCTGTCATGAAAAGATTGATAGGCCGTACAAATACACATCGGTTCGCCCCTTGCATATCTTGATCGTAGAAAGCCAGCAAGATGAGCGCAAAGCCTTGATAGCCATCTCGATCAATCTAGGCTGGCAGGTGGATGGTGTCGATAACGGCTTGGCCATGGTGGAACAGGTGGTCCAGCGTATGCAAGACCAATCACCGGTCGACTGCATCGTAATGGACTGGGGGCTCGAGGGTCTAGCGTCTCTGGTTGAACTCAAGCTAAGAGTTGGCGAAGCCAATATGCCCTCGGTCATCATAATGACTGAGCAGGACAGAAGCGAAGTGTTCAAGGCAGCCCAGGGAGTAAAATTAGCTGCGGTATTGACCAAACCTGTCCACGCATCTGCCTTTTTTAATGCCGTCAATGAAGTGGTCAATGTCTATGGACAGGGCTACAACCATGTCTTCAATACCACGCTGATTGCTAACGACCATTCGCACTGGCTACCTGGAGTCAATGTGCTTGTTGTTGATGATAGCCGTATGAATCTGGACGTGTGCCAGCGCATCCTATCAAATGAAGGTGCCCATGCCTTTTTAGCGGAATCCGGTGAAGCAGCGCTCAATCTACTCAAAAGCGAGTCTGGGGCCAGTGTGGACATTGTTCTGATGGATCTGCAAATGCCGGGCATGAGTGGCCTGGAAGCGACAAAAAAGATACGAAACGAGTTAGGTCTTTTCGACCTGCCTGTCATTGCGCTGACCGCCGGAGCCACCATCACTGAAAGAGAGCAAGCGTTGAGCAGTGGAATGAACGATTTCCTTGTCAAGCCAATCAATCCTGTGCAACTGATCCACGTATTGCGCCAACATGTCGAGCATGCACGAGGAGCAGCGTTGCCGATCGCTGAAGTTAAACAGGCCACAATTCCCGAGTCGATGATTGACTGGCCCGCTATCGAGGGCGTCGATGTTGCCCGCGCCTCAGAAATTATGGGGGGAGACAAAGAATTCTTCCTCCAGTTGCTTGGACTGTTTATTGATGAACATAAGGACTCCGCGGTCAAGTTGAAAGAACTTCTGAACAATAATAAAACACAAGCGGCGAGCAAGCTGATCCACAAACTCAAGGGACAAGCCGGGAACCTCGGCGCTACATTATTATTTGAAGCCGCTGGAGCATTGGAAAACGCAATTTATCACAGCTCATCGGAAGTTGAAAAACAGCAGCGAATTTTCGAAAAAGTCCATAATGGCTTGATAAAGTCAGCACGGATATGGCTTTAATGCTCTGTGAATAAACCCAAAAGAGATACAAATGACGCAAAAAATACTTGTGGTTGATGACGATGGCATATTCCGAGCCATTATGAGAAAAAATCTTGAAAAACTAGGCTACAACGTGCTCGAAAAAGCTTCCGGCATGGACGTTAATGCGCTGGTTGAGCAGGAGCAGCCGGTCGCTTGCCTGATCGATATTGTGATGGACGAAAAAGAAGGCATCGAAACCATTATTGACCTTGGCTCCTTAGCTATCAGGCCCAAAATCATCGCCGTCTCCTCGACCGAGTTTTATCTTACTTTGGCTGTAGATTTGGGTTGTGACGCAGGACTTAAAAAACCTATAACGCCTGCTCAGCTGGAAGCCACTCTGCAAAGTTTGGATATTTTTCCTGATAAATAATTACGAACAACGCAAAGCGACACTGTTGATTTGAGCCATGCAACAACCATGTTTAGTAAAATTTTGGCTTGTTCAGAGTATTTAATAAGCTGGTGTTATTTATCCTATTGAATCGGATTTCACCTGCTCACTTTAGGCTTGCATGTCAAAATAGTACGCTATTTTATAAACGCGCTTAGGCACACAGAAAAGTTAACAAATACAATTTTAATGACGACTGAAAATTTTAATGATGCTCTTAGAGTAGTCGCGCTGGGAGCATCTGCCGGTGGCCTTCAAGCGCTAAAGCCGATTATTTCTAAACTTCGCGCCAACGGCAATTGCACATATATTATCGCCCACCATTTGGCCCCTGACCATGCCAGCAAACTGGCAGAGTTGCTCGAGCATAACGCGGAATTGCCAGTGATTCTGGCGAGAAATGGCGAGCTCATCAGGCCAGATCATGTTTATGTGTGCCCGCCAGGTCACGATATAGAAGTCAAGGACAGAACGCTGGTGCTTTTACCCGCGGACCCAGCCGCTTTTATCACACCTTCAATCGACCGGCTTTTTTGCTCCTTGGCCGAACATTTTAGGGAAAGAGCCATCGGGGTTATCCTGTCGGGCTCAGGACATGATGGCACTGTCGGCACCAAGAAAATCAACCAACTTGGCGGCATAGTCATAGTCCAGACACCGGACAAGGCGGTTCAACCCAGTATGCCAGAAGCCGTCATTCAAGCAGGTCATGCTGACCTGATCGGCAGCTGCGAGCAAATCACCGATTGGCTTAATGACATCGCCAAGCTCGAAAATGTACTGACTCCGCTGCCTACTGACACCACTGGCGAAACATTTACCAAGCTATTTCAAAGGGTTTCTGCGGAAACGGGTATTGATCTTCATCAATACAAAGACACCACGCTACGCAGACAGACGATGCGTCGGTTTCGCAGTCTCGGCTACTCCTCATTGGAGGACTATGTCGCCCAAACCTGCGCAAACAGCGAAGAACTGCACCAATTACAGCAGTCCTTTTTGATTTCCGTATCCTCATTTTTCCGCGACCCATCAGTGTTCGACACACTTGCAGAACAACTCCAGCGTCTGATTGCCGGCAAACACCCTGGCGACTCGATTCGTGTCTGGATTCCTGGTTGCGCGACCGGTGAAGAAGTCTATTCAATCGCTATCTTGCTCATTGAAATCCTCGGTGACCGCCTGCATCAATTTGATGTGCGCATCTTCGCCACCGATATCGACCAGGATGCGCTTGAATTTGCCAGAGCCGGAATCTATCCCAGTGCGGCTATTTCCTCGCTGCAACCACTGGAACGACAACAATGGTTTACGCCGGAAGGCAGCGGTTGGCGCATTGCTAAAACTATCCGCGAAATGTGTGTGTTTTCCTTACATGACATCATCTCGCATCCGCCGTTCATTAAGATGGATTTGATTAGTTGTCGCAACTTGCTGATTTATTTTAAGTCAGAACAGCAGGTTGAACTCATGAACACCTTTCATTATGGCCTGAACCCAAACGGCCTGTTATTGCTTGGCAATTCCGAGTCGGCTGGTTTTAATTCCCGCTTATTTGAACCGATTGATATAGGTCATAAACTATATTGCCGTTCCGCCGGTTCGGCCAGTCATTCGGTCCGCTTTGCCAGACTCGCACAATCATTCTCGGCAGGACGTCCGCGCATACCCAAATCAGACATGACACCGCAACGTAAATCCTTGGTTGAAGTTGCACTCGGCACCATCGCCAAAACCTACGGCCCGCCCGCTGTATTGGTTAACGCCGGTTTTGAACCGCTGCATTTTTTTGGGCACTCGCAACGCTATTTTGCACTCTCGGAAGACAGTGTCGATTTCTCGGTGTTTGCATTATGCCTTCCCGAGCTCCGCAGTGAACTCAAAGCGCTGTGCTACCGACTGATTCAAGAAAATCTAGTATCACTTGATGGCGTGCAATCGCACATACAATTAGACGGCGTGCCCATCCGGGTCCGCCCGCGGATGCGCCGTGTTAACTCATCTGCTGAAAGTAGCGAGTTCGCTTTGCTAATCTGCTTTGAGGAAACTCATCTGGATCTCGATGCTGCCAGCAGCAATGACTCTCCTATTGGACAAGAGACTAAAGAGACCGAACGACTGCGTAAAGAACTGGCCGATACTCGGGAACATTTACAGGCAGTGATAGAAGAACTTGAGACATCAAATGAAGAGCTGCAATCCCTGAACGAAGAAGTACAGTCTTCAAGCGAAGAACTCCAGGCCTCCAATGAAGAATTGCAGTCATCCAACGAAGAATTGACAACATTGAATGATGAGTTGCGTGCCAAGTCACTGGAAGCAGATGAATTGAATGCCTCGCTCAGCAATATTCAAAACTCCATCAGTTCCGGACTGGTCGTTGTTGACCGCGACGGGCGCATCACGCGTTATAACTCCCTGGCAACCCGCATTTTTGGCCTCGTCGCCAATGATGTGGGACAGTTTCTTTATGGCGTTCCCTGCCACTTACATTTGCCAGCGTTACGTGAGCAGGTTGGCAGTGTTATTAAGACCGGCGTCTCCGTTGTCGAGCGGGTACATCAAGGATTATTTCACTTCCTGATGCAACTTGATCCTTATCGTAATGAGGCTGGCGAGTGCGCGGGCGTGGTACTCAACTTTGTGGACATTTCCGACTTATACAGCGCCGAACAAGCTCAAGAAAACAGCGAGATCCGTTTCCGCCAATTATGGGAAGCTAGTGTAGAAGGACTGCTGGTGGTTGGCAGTGAGGGACTTGTCGTGTTGACCAATCCGGCACTCCAAGCCATGTTCGGATATTCTTCTGAAGAATTACTTGGCCAGTCCATTGAAATGCTGGTACCAGAAGCCATTCGCGCACAACATCTGGTTGATAGGGGCATTTTTCTTCATGATCCACAGGCACGCCAAATGGCCGGCATGCGTGATGTAGTTGGGCGCCGAAAGGATGGCCGCGAGTTCTACATCGAAGTCAGTTTGAGTGGCATGAAGGTGGCTGGCGAAGACTATGTGTTGGCCACCGTGGGTGATATTTCCTCCCGCAAGAAAGCTGAAATTGGTTTGCGTCAGAGTGAACAGCGCCTGCGCTTAGCGATGGATGCTGCCAACGCAGGCACTTGGGAATGGTATCTTGAAAGCAACGAAAATTTCTGGTCCGATGAAATATGGAAGCTTTATGGACTCCAGGAAAATACGGTAGCGCCCAGCTTCGACGTCTGGAAAAACTGTGTGCATCCGAATGACCTGGAACGCGTCCTGGCAGTTCTGGATGATGCAGTTGCCCGTCAATCAGTGTTTGAAATGGACTGGCAAGTTCGTTTGCCGCCAACGAAAGTCCCCGTTGGTTGCTGTCTCGGGGGCAGCCAATACGAGATGCCGATGGCAAGCTAACCCACTACATAGGCATTGTTGTCGATATTTCCGCGCGCAAACGTGCCGAGATAAAGCTTGAACACCATCGCAATGAGTTAGAACAGTTGGTCGAATACCGTACCGCCGAATTATCTTCGCTCTACAATCAGGCGCCGTGCGGCTATCACTCGCTAGACCGAGACGGCATGTTTATCACCGTCAATGACACTGAACTAAGCTGGATCGGTTACACGCGCGAGGAAATAATCGGGCGCATGCACGCCGTTGAAATTTTGTCACCGGACAGCAGAGAGCTCTTTGAGATTAATTTTCCAAAATTACTGGAGACTGGCGAACTGGCCGGGCTCGAGTGTGAATTCGTCCGAAAAGATGGCAGCTTGATGCCCATTCTGCTCCATGCCAGAGCCATATTTGATAATAACGGGCAATTTTCACACACCTTATCTACCATCATCGATAATACAGGCCGTAAACAAGCTGAAAAAGCCTGGATTACTGCCCGCGAAGCCGCTGAAAGCGCAAATCGGGCGAAAAGCGTATTCCTGGCAAATATGAGTCATGAAATACGCACGCCTCTTAGCGCCATTATTGGTCTCAGCCACATCATGAAGCGCGGGTCTACTGATCCCGTTCAAGCGAACTATCTGTCCAAAATCGATAACTCAGCCCATCATCTCTTAGCCGTTATCAATGACATTCTTGATTTATCAAAGATTGAGGCCGATAAGTTCATACTGGAAGAAAGTGACTTTAATGTGCTCGAGGCTGCTCAAAATGTGGCATCCATGCTTTATGAGCAAGCAGCCAAAAAATCCGTTTCACTGTCCTTAGAAGGCGACCAGTTTCCGTCGCTCTTGCGCGGCGACCCGACTCGCTTTACGCAAGCGCTGCTTAATTTGGTTGGCAACGCGGTCAAGTTTACCGACCATGGCGCCATTGTCATTCGCATTCGTCAGCAACCAATAAACGGCAATCAAGTGCTTGTTAGAACCGAAGTTGAAGACAATGGAATAGGTATTGCCGCCGATGATTTGCAAAGATTGTTCAGACCTTTTGAACAAGTCGATGGCTCCCAAACTCGGCGCTATAGCGGGACAGGACTCGGCCTGGCCATTACCCGGAGGCTTGCCGAATTAATGGGAGGAAAAGCCGGTGTGGAAAGCACGCCAGGAAAAGGGAGCACCTTTTGGTTTACTGCCCGACTAAAGATTGCCTCAGCGAAACCGCTAATGCAGGAAGAGTGTAAAAATCATGAGCCAGACAAAGACATCCTGAAGAAGAAATTTGCCGGCTTGCATATACTTGTGGTTGAGGATGAACCCATTAATCAGTTAATAGCCACCACTTTTTTGGAAGATGTTGGCATGGAAGTGAAAGTCGCTAACAATGGACTGGAAGCCTTAAATTTAGTGGCCGCAGAGCCATTCGCGTTGATTCTCATGGACATGCAAATGCCTGAAATGGATGGCATCGAAGCGACACGCAAGATACGTCAACTACCCAACGAATGGAATACAGTGCCGATTGTAGCGATGACTGCTAACGCTTTTACGGAAGATCGAGCAAAGTGCCTCGAAGCCGGCATGAATGACTTTATAACTAAGCCCATCTATCCCGAAAACTTCTACACATTACTGCTGTTCTGGCTTAGAAAGTAGATATTCAATCTCTGCTGAATAAATGTCTGCTACTGAGGCCGAACGACGTAAACTTCGACATGATGCTCTGCTTGATCATCACACATCCGAATAGTGCTATCACGCTGCTCGACGCCATCCAGGATGACGTTTGAGCGGCTTCCTTCACCTGAGGTTTGTAAAACCACAATGTGGTAAGTCGTTTCCTTAAAGCGATAGCGCATTTTGAAATCTGTCCAGTGCTCAGGAAGGCAGGATTCAAAACTCAGATTGTCTCCCTGGCGTTTGATTCCCAGCAGCGATTCGGTGATTAATCGATACATCCACCCCGCGGAACCGGTGTACCAAGTCCAACCGCCGCGTCCGGTATGCGGCGCAACTGCGTAAACATCGGCGGCGACCACATAAGGCTCAACTTTATAAATGGCAATGCTTTCCGGCGATTTGCCGTGATTAACCGGGTTGATCATCGTCATCAATTCCCAGGCGCGTTCACTGTCGCCAAGACGCGCGAAAGCCATCGTAGCCCAGATCGCGGCATGGGTGTATTGACCGCCGTTCTCCCTGACGCCCGGCACATAGCCTTTGATATAACCGGGATCCAGGCTCGACTTATCAAAAGGCGGATCCAACAGCTGAACCAATCCATGTTCGCGGCGAACGAGATATTTATTGAGCGATTGCATCGCTTTGGCAGTGCGTTCATGCGCCCCGACTCCCGAGAGTACCGACCAGCTTTGAGCAATCGAATCAATCCGGCATTCTTGATTGCTAGCCGACCCCAACGGCGTACCGTCGTCAAAGTAAGCGCGGCGATACCAGTCGCCATCCCAAGCATGTAGTTCAAGGTTGTTACTCAGCTGATAACGCTCGGCGTGGCAACGTTCAGAAAACTCATTATCGCCGCGCAAGCGCGCAAGTTCGGCAAACTGGCTCAGGACTTCGCAAAGGAAAAAGCCCAGCCAGACACTTTCGCCTTTACCGCCCATGCCGACCAAATTCATGCCGTCATTCCAGTCGCCTGTGCCCATCAACGGCAGGCCGTGTTCGCCGAATCTTAGGCCATTAACAATGGCACGAACGCAATGATCATAAAGGCTGGCGACATCTTCAGAGCGATGCGGTAAGTCGTAGTAAGAATCTTCCTCTGCAGGTACTGGTCGGCCTTCTATAAAATGCGCCAGCTCATCCAGCACACCGTCATCACCGGTAATTTGAATGTATCGACAAGTCACTAAGGGTAGCCAGAGATAATCGTCCGAGCAGTGCGTCCGCACGCCGCGGTCTGATGGCGGATGCCACCAATGTTGCACATCGCCTTCACGAAATTGGTGCGCTGCGCAAAGCAAGAGTTGCTCACGGACTTTGTACGGCTCGGCATGGACCAGCGCCATCACATCCTGCAATTGGTCGCGAAAGCCGAAAGCTCCGCCTGATTGATAGTATCCGCTGCGCCCCCAAATACGACAGGACAAGGTTTGGTATAACAGCCAACCGTTGCAAAGCATATTGATACTGGTGTCTGGCGTTTCCACCTGAACAACACCCAAAGTTTTCGACCAATATTGCTGGGCCAGTCTTAATGAATCCAGTGCCGCTTCCGAACCGCGAAACCTCTGTACGAGCGAGTTGGCATCATTAGTATCTCGCCCCACACCCAACTTGAAAACGATTTCACGCTCCTGCCCTGCGCCCAGTTCAAAAGCAACTTGCAGCGCAGCGCACGGATCCAGCGCAGCCCCGACTTTACCGGAAAGGTGCGAGCGATTCATCGCCGCCGGTCTTCGCAACGAGCCATTGCGACCAATAAACTCAGCGCGGTCGGCGCTTTTGGTTCGATTGGCATCGTCGACATCAAAAAAGGCAACTCGTTCAGGAAACTCAGTGTTGTATGGGTTTGTCGCGAATAACGCGCCACCGGGAACGGCACAATCGGTCACTACATAAGGCGTCGATTTCGGCCGCAAATCGCCCAGCACCCATTCCACATAACCAGTTGCTGAAAGCTTGCGATGCCGGGCCGATAAATTGCGCACTTTAAGTGCAGAGAATTTAACCGAGGCATCAATCGCCACGTAAACCGTCAGCTCCGAATGAATGCCGTCTTCGTTATGTTCGAAAACGCTGTAGCCAAAACCATGGCGGCTGATATAGCCGCCGGTGCCGGGACAAGGTAGAGGTGTCGGCGACCAGACGTGGCCGCTCTCTTCATCGCGAAGATAAATAGCTTCTCCGCTAGGATCACTCACCGGATCGTTATGCCACGGCGTCAGCCTGAACTCGTGGGCGTTTTCGCTCCAGGTGTAGGATTGGCCGCTCTCGGAAATAATGGTTCCAAAGAATGGATTCGCCAATACATTCACCCAAGGTGCCGGTGTTTTATGACCGAGTTCTGGAGTAATCACGTATTCGCGGCCATCGGCAGTAAAGCCACCCAAACCGTTGAACAGAATCAAATCTTTACGCGGCAATGCCGTAGTCACCACGGGAACCGGCAAATGACTACGGGTCGGTTTAAAACGCGGCACCCGGACTTCCATCGGGTCGCGACGATTGATTTGTTCTGCCAAGGTGCCTCGGCTGTCTTTGATAATGGCCCGCGCTACCGATTGAATCAAAATACGGTCTTCGCCGGATATCTGGTCCGCATGACGCACAAAGATGCCGCCCGGCCTGTCGATTAAATTGGCCTCAACTCCCGAAGCAATCAGCCCCATGATTTGATCCTGTAACACTTGCCGATAGACATCACGATCTTCGTTCCAGATCACCAAATCGACGGCCAAGCCTTTTAATCGCCAATAAGCGTGGGCTTTTACCAACTGACGAACCAGATCGATATTATTCGAGCTTTTGATTTGTAGAAGCACGATCGGTAAATCGCCGGAAATGGCATGCGCCCATAAACCCGATTGTCCCCGGCGATTTGAGATGATGACGCCGGCGTCTGCACGCATTAAGGAGTGCGCATAAAGTACCGAATTGGCTAGGCGTCCATAGAGCTGCGCCTCAGCTTCCGTGGCATTGAGCTGCCTTAGTACTACCTGTCCATGCGTCCAGGCTAAATCAAATACCCGGTCGGCAAGGCGCCGGTCATGATATTTCTCCACCAGTTCCAGGCTGGCGTCACGCGTATCGGCCATGCCGAACACCATGTCGATAGTGACCGATGCTTCCGGCGCCAGCGTAATCTTGTGGCGTATCGCCACAATCGGATCGAGTACCGCACCTTCACTGCCCGACAGTTCTCCGGCATCAAGCATGGCTTTAGGCGCAGCAAGATCGTTGCCGCGACCGATAAATCGCGCGCGATCGGTTTCATAGGATACGCCACTGGAGTTGGCTTCATGGACAGCCATCAAATGAAACATCCAAGGCGTTTGCTCATCAGCAGCACGCGGACGGCGAGAACTCAGTATCGCCTGACGCTCGTTGATGATCTCAGTCTGTACAAAAAGATTGCTAAAAGCGGGATGCAAAGTATCCGAGGCGGATGAAGCGATGACGACTTCAGAATAACTGGTCACCTCGATAGTTCTGCGTGTCCGCGCCCGATTGGTGATGCGTACCCGGCGCAACTCAATGTCATCTTCCGGCGACACCACAATGTCGATATGCGTGTCGAAATCGTGGTCGCGGCGGCGAAATTCCGCCCTGCCTTCGGAGAAAATGGCTTCGTAATGTTGCGAGCGCTTGAGTGTCGGTTGGTAAGCAGTTGACCAGAATACCCCTGTCGTCATATCACGGATGTAACAGAAACTGCCCCAGTGATCAGTGGTGCTATCTTCGCGCCAGCGCGTTACGGCCAACTCTTTCCAGCGACTATAACCGCCGCCCGCGCTAGTCACCATGACATGGTATCTGCCGTTCGATAGCAACTGCACTTCCGGTAATGGCGTGTTCGGATTGTTGATGACGCGCAGCGGAATTTGCGCCTCGCCGGAAGCCGTCAACACATCCGCGACTTCGGTTGCTTGTGCATAGAAAGCGGTCGCTTTGGGTATTTTCTCCTGAAGCAACAACAAGGTCGCCTGAAATAAGGGATTCGACGCGAAGCGCCGCTGCATCGGCCTATCCAGCAGTAAATAAGCTAAAGAAAGCAGACTCATACCTTGATGATGAGCCATGTAAGATTGAATGACGACTTTCGATTCGCCGCGCTTTTGCCGAGACGGGGTGTAGTCGACCGCTTCATAAAAGCCGTATTTTCCTACCAAACCTTCAGTGGCGAGCCTTTGCATGTTCAAACATGCCGCTTCCGGTGCGACCATCAAAGCCAGCACCGAGGCATAAGGTGCAATGACTAAATCTTCGGCAAGACCTCGTTTTAAACCCAAACCGGGCACACCGAAGGCGCGATATTGATAATTGAGATGTACATCGACCGTGTTATAGCCCGATTCCGAAATTCCCCAAGGCACGCCGCACTGTTTTCCGTATTCAATTTGGCGCTGGATCACTGCACGATGAGTCTGGTCGATTAAGGTGTTTTCATAAGTCGGCATCACCAAAAGCGGCATCAGGTATTCGAACATGGAACCGCTCCATGACAACAGCGTGGTTGCGCCGTCGGTTGTCACCAATAAACGCCCCAAGGCAAACCAGCTTTCTTGCGGTATTTGTTCCTGCGCAATCGCCACGAAACTGCACAAGCGTGCTTCCGAGGCCAGTAAATCGTAATAACTGGTATCGCGTTGCCGATCGGTGACGTTATAGCCGATCGCCAGTAAACGGCGTGGCTTGTCGAACAAAAAGTCATATTGCATGTCTGCAAGTAAAGCTGTTTGCCTGGCCAGCTCTTCAATGACCTTAATCCGCTCAATTGCACGGCGACTAGCTTCATTAATAAGCGGACGAAGCTGAACTCGCCACTCGCGTTCTGCGGGTGAGTTGTAGTCAATCGGCTGTTGCTCTTGCTTATCAAGTCGAGACAGCTCGTTAAGCGTTGGAATGCCGGTGTTGCATGGAAAGTTACTAAACCCATCTGCCCCGGATGGCAACGCCAGCCATGGCGCCAAAAACTCCAGCTCGACCAAGTTGGTGCGGCATTGCTTGGCTAGCGCCCTGCCCCAGCCATTTTCATCTGATTCTGACCCCGTATTGAAACTTTCCGCAAATTCTTCTGCGCATAATGTCAGTGCCTTAAGCTTAAGATGTGTTTCAGCGAGAGTTGTCGGCTTGGCCTTACAGGCAAGCTCGAGGCCAACTTGAAATTGCTTTAGCTGACTCGGCGCACTGCCTTCAGTTGCCTCAACCAAAATGTCGAAGGTATCTTGCAGACCGTCAAACCATCGCGTCCCGACAATCGGCTGATCAACAACTTCCAGCAAACCAGGGCGCAAGGTCAGAAGATGGCCGCCAAGATTGCCGCTGTCCACCGATGAAACATATACCGGTTGCAAGGGTTGCAGGGAATGCGTGTCGTACCAATTGTAAAAATGACCATGAAATTTCTCCAGCAGGCTCATCGTGTTCAGCGTGTTTTTGGTACGCTCAATCAATTTTCCGGATGGAATGTACCCGAAATCGTAAGCCGACAAATTGGCAAGCAGCGCTAGTCCGATATTGGTCGGCGAGGTGCGATGGGCAATGCCGACGCTACGATATTCCTGGTAATTATCGGGTGGCAGCCAATGATCTTCCGGACCCACGAAGGTGTCAAAGTAGCCCCAAGTCCTACGAGATATTTTTCGTAAAAAGGAGAGCTGACTGGCGGTCAACCTGGCTTCGCGGCGGGCAATCGGCTGGCTGATCCACCAGGCGATAACCGGTGACAACAACCAACACGTCAATATCGGTGCAGCCAGGAACAGTCCGGCAGGATTAACAATTGCCAAAACAATGCTTGTTACCGAAGCGATCATCGGAGCAATCCACATCAATCGGATTGCGCTGAAAAGATCATTATTACTGAAACGATTGACCTCGCTGGAAGGATTCCATTCCAGCAGGCGTTTTTTGCTGATCAGCATCCGCCAGAGAGTGCGAATAATCGCATCCAGGCTCAAGGCCGCATCAAAAGGAAGAAAACTCAGCGTCAACCCTGCCTGGGCAAAGCGCCCGCTCATCGAGCGCATTTCAGCAGAAAGGTGCTGCCGCAAAAGAAGCTCAGTGGGCTTTCTAAATAAATCCAGAATGGAAACACTTAACGAAGGAATCAGCAGAATGGCTAACACCGATACAGTCCAACACCAGGCCGATGGCCAAACCGTCCAGCCAAGCAATAATAATACTGTCAATGCCGTAGAAGTCAGGCTGCGACGCAGGTTATCGAAAAGCTTCCAGCGTGACAATGCTGACAAGGGATTTTTCTGGCGATGAATCAAACCGGGAACGCTAATCCATATCCATCCCAAAAGCTGCCAGTCACCCCGAATCCAGCGATGCTGGCGGCTGACATCAGCGCTGTAACACGTGGGATATTCCTCATACAACTGCACATCGCTAAGAAGTCCCGCCCGTGCATAACAGCCTTCCAATAGATCGTGGCTTAAGATTCGATTCTCGGGAAGCCGGTTGCTTAAGGCATGTTCGAAGGCATCGACATCGTAAATGCCTTTGCCAATAAACGAGCCTTCATGAAAGACATCCTGGTAAACATCGGAGACGGCGCGGGTATAAGGATCAATCCCCGGTTCTCCGCCATACAATCGAGAATATCGGGATGGGCGAGAACCTGAAAGACTGACGCTGACACGCGGTTGTAAAATGCCGTAACCGTCAGTCACTCGTTGTTTATTGTCGTCATAGCAGGCTTGATTGAGCGGGTGCGCCATGGTGCCGACAAACTGCCGTGCTGAGTCGCGCGGAAGTTGGGTATCCGTGTCTAAGGTAATGACGTATTTTACCGCAGACAGGTTTACCGTTTCACCAACGATCAGCGAGAAACCGCTGCTTCCGCCGCCACGCAACAGCGAATTTAAGTCTGCCAATTTTCCGCGTTTGCGCTCATAGCCCATCCAGATGTTATCTTGCGGATTCCATCGGCGCGGACGATGAAAAAGAAAAAACGACTCACCTTGACCCCCTGGGTATTTGGCATTCAGTTCGTCGATCCGGGTTTTTGCAAGCTGTAATAAGGCCTCGTCCGAGGGCAGATTTTCCTTGTCGCTATCGAGAAAATCCGTGGCCAGGGCAAAATGCAGGTAAGCATCCCGGTTGGCCAGAAACCGGACTTCCAACGCTTCGGTCAAATCCTCAATATTTTGAGCGCTACTCAACATGGTTGGGACAACCACCAAAGTGCGCGATTGCGCCGGAAGTCCATCAGAAAAGTCCAGGCGCGGCAGTGAATACGGTCTGGTCAGCAAGGTCGACAACCAATTCACTAAAGCAACGGCCAACTGACTGGTGGCCAACAATGCAAGCACTGTGAGAAGCCCGAGCTGCCATGCCCGCAAACCATCAGCATACGCCTTCATCACCAGAACATCGGTGAAGCCTAGGGTCAACAGGAAGATGGAACCAAGAAAAAATAGTAATGGCCAGCGGCACACTATTTTTTGCAACGTTTCCGTAAGTGGCGACCGTACGTCTGCAGCTTGTTCGAGTATCGGCAAGCCTTTGTCTACCAGAAAAAAACCGACGTGTGCTGAGCGATGTTGTCCACCCAAGGCCACTGCGCTTTCTTGAGCCAGTTGTATCGCAAGTATTGCCACATCAGCTTCCGCAAGAAGAGAATGTTTGGCAATTTTCTCGACAACATGGCGGTATCGATCACGGGTTGAAAAATCCATGTTGCTGTAAGCAAGGCCCGGATCGTCATTTAGTGTGTTATTGACAAGACTCATGGCTTCGACAAAATCGCGCCAATCCATCGCCCCCAGAAACCGCAAACTGCCTATGCTATTGCCAATCGACACTTGGTCGGCAGCTTGTTGTTGATTCTCGGTTTGTACCAATCTTTCAATGGTCAGATGCGATTCAGCCAGTAATTGCTCAATCCAGGTCAGCGGCAGCCCCAACGCGGAACTTTGCCCTTGCAAGCGGCGCGCAAATTCCGAAACGAATGAAGTCGTCATCGGCGGATTCGAACGAGCCATATCAGAAATTACCAAAATCAGGCTTTTCGGATCTTTCTCGGCGATCTCCAGCATTTGATCCGCCCAGGTATCGGCCAGCTCCTGGTCAATTCTTCCGGAGGTAATCCGGGCGGCAATGCGCCGTAGGTTCTCGATCAGCGCCAGACGCAGCATGATCGGGATAGCCCAAAGTTCGCCTAATTTGAGCGGTGTGATGGTTTGATATGCTGCCACAAAGCGGCTGAGAATTTCCGGATCTATCCGGCCGTCACCATGGGCAATAGCCTCCAGTGCAATATCATAAACACGCGGCAATCCGGCGGACACCCCTGTTGCCAGGCGCGGCAATTCCCGACTGTAGCCCTTGGGTAGATGCCGTTTGGCCGTGCGAATCTGTTCATCAATTAAATAGAAATTATCGAGCAGCCATTCTCCAGCCGGTGCGAGCCGACCGTTGGCACTGACCGTTGCGGTCAACAGCCGTGAGCATTCGACGAGTACATCTTCATTATCAGACAAGCGGCTCAACAGCTGATCCTGAACGGATTTTTTACTTATCTGATGTAAGTTTGCCAGGGTGGTGCCATGCCGCTCCATCTGGTCGGCGCTGAACAACTCAGCACGTAATGGAGATTCTTCTGATAGCTGATTTGCCTTGAGGAATTTTGTTTTCCACTCAAGAAGCGTTCCGAAATTAGGCTTGTTGTTCACTTTCATTGCGCGTCTCTGCTGAGTAGTGGATGAACGAAAATCCGTCCTTCATCAGTCGGCAATCAACGGCCAGTGGAGGGGGTATTCAAAAAACTTGTGGCTGACAGTTTCGAGTGATCAATTGTATTCGCGCTAATCGGTACAAATCTGAAAGCTTCATGTCCGTTCAAAGGTGATTAACCTATCAAATGGCAGTTAAGTTAAGTCGAGAAAATCTTTAGGAACGACTTAAGGGTACCTCTAAAAATTATCCGTTCATGCTTCGACAGGCTCAGCACGAACGGATAAGTCACTGATTTATATAAAATACCGTTCGCACTGAGTTTATCGAAGTGCAATTTTTAGAGGTCCCCTTAACTTAATAACAGGCAAATATAACTAAGACTAGATTCTGCCCATCAGGATCAGAATCAGTAAGATGATTAATATCAACCCTAGACCACCGCTGGGCCTGTATCCCCAGTTTCGGCTATGTGGCCAAGTGGGGATTGCCCCAACCAGCATCAGGATAATAATAACGAGTAAGATTGTTCCAATGGTCATGATGGTACTCCTATTTGATAGATAGCGTTGAACCGCGAGGTGTCATGATTAGGGCTTTAAATATGCATCAAACCTAAAACGCCTCGTACGATCAGATACACGGCCACGAAGTAATTTAAAAACCTCGGCACCAGTAAAATTAAAATGCCAATCACAAGTGAAAATATGGGTTCGATAGCGATATTCATGACGATCTCCATTGAGTGAATGAATACCTTAACGAATAGATCGAATTGGGTCTGTACGCTATCGAACACAGGTCATGCTGACATGCCGAACCTCAACACAACATTTGGTTTTTCCAGCGTTTTTTGGCGGGATGGATGAAACGAAAATGCCGCTCGCATAGCGAACGGCATGGCCTGACTGCACTTTTTTACAAAACAAGTTGTTAACGGAAAGCCATCTCGAAGTCCTGGATACACTTTTCTGCTTGATCCAGCTCGATTCCGTATTTCTCCTGGATTTTGCCAAGAAGTCTATTGCGGTTCCCGGCGATTTGATCAAGTTCGTCATCGCTTAATTCGCGCCATGTTTCCTTAACTTTAGCTTTGACCTGTTGCCAATCGCCTTGTACTTGATCCCAGCTCATGCCTATTCTTCCCTTTGCAAGATAGTCGCCGGTGAGTTCATTCTTAAGGATTAAGATGATAAAACTGGTTGAGCTCGTTGCTCAGCAGATCCCATTTATCTGAACTATCCGGCCAATGCTTTTTATCAAATCCGGGCGCATTCTTTAAGGTCGCCTTATCCAGATCAAGAACATAATTCTCTTTATCACGATTCCAAGTTAGCGCCTTCCAGGGAATAGCAAAAAGCTTATTACCCACACCCAATACGCCACCAAAAGACACCACGGCATAAACGACCTGGCCACTCTTCGGATCAAGCACCAATTCCTTTATACCGCCGAGATTTTCTCCGGTCGCGTTTTTTACATTAGTACCAATGATCTTGCTGGCACGGCTAACTTGTTGCATCGACTGATTAACCGCCTGAATATGTTCAACCACTTCAGCTTTACGTTCTTGCTTGAGTTCAGTTTGTTTTTCTGCGACTTCCTGTTGTTTTTCCTGAAGCTCTTTTTGCTTTCCCTGAACGTCCGCTGCACAAGCGCCGCCGACAAATGCCGCGCTCAATAATGTTACGCTGACAATCGGAATTAATTTTTTCATGCTATTCCCCTTATTCTTTAATTTATCGGCATCTCGTTAAGTGTCGAGATTGATGGGGTTTTTACTAAACCCAAGTACAGTCTGACCGAATAATCAGGCGGCATCGGTACGCTATCGCACATATCAGTGGGTTTGGGGGAGCTAAAGCCCTGTTACCGCGAGAGCTCAGACTTTTTTTAACACAGTTGCCTTGCCTGTTTTGCCGTCAATACGAAACCAAAGCGACTTGATCGCTTCCAGTAACAACAAACTGAATAATCCGGCAACGGCACAAACACTCAGGTCATCCCAATGCAATACGCCAAAATGAAACAGCTTTTGTGCCGGCGGCCAAAACACTGCAGTTGATAGCAGTGCAGTTACACCGCCAAGTAAAATCCACAGCGACCGGTTAGGACGCAGAAGTGCGCTAAATAAAGACGCTTTGAACGAGCGATTTACCAAAATCATCCCCATGTTCATGAACACTAAAGAAGTAAATACCAATGCGCGTAAATCCGGCTCAGGCATGCCCAATCGTGCAGCGATTATCAAAACGCCAGCCAATAGCACCAGCACGATAAACCCTTGCAGTGCCGCCCAAACAATACGTTTGGGTTGCAACAACGGACTTCCCGGATCACGGGGCGGGCGCTGCATGACATCGTCTTCTTCCTTCTCCGCTTCAAACACCACCGAACAGGCTGGATCAATCACCATTTCCAAGAAGGCGATATGAATCGGCGTGAGAATTAGCGGTAGCCCCAGCAGCAGCGGCAGCAGAGCGAGACCGGCTACCGGAATGTGAACACCAACAATGTACTCAATAGCCTTGCGCAAATTGTCGTAAACGCGCCGCCCCAAGCGGATAGTTTTCACAATGGAACCAAAATCATCATCTAGCAGTACGATGGCAGACGCTTCGCGAGCCACATCAGTCCCCCGCCCGCCCATGGCAATGCCGATGTGTGCGGCTTTAATGGCCGGAGCATCGTTGACGCCATCGCCTGTCATCGCCACAACTTCGCCATTGGCCTTTAGGCTCTGGACGATACGCAATTTTTGGTTTGGCTGGATGCGCGCGAATATCGATGTCGATTTCACTTGTTCAGCGAGTTGCTCGTCGGACATTGCTTCGATGTCGTCACCTGCCAGCACATTTGATGCCTCGAGACCGGCTTGCAACCCGATAGCTCGAGCTGTTGCCGGGTAATCGCCGGTTATCATCACGACTCGAATGCCTGCAGACCGACATTCGGCAACAGCCGCCGGCACATTGGCTCGCAACGGGTCGGCAAAGCCGATCAGCCCAACATAAGCAAACGACAGTCCGCGCGGGGTTTCCGGGAGATTTTCTTCGTGCTGCACATCATTAACGCCGGCTTTGGCAATGCCAAGTACGCGAATACCCTCAAGCCCCAAGGCATCCATCTGTCCACGAATACTTTCCAGACTCTCAACGGGCAACTGGCATAATTCGGCTATCGCTTCCAGCGCACCTTTGGCATAAGCGGTGGCATTTTCATCGCCTTCGTTGGAAAAAATATTCGCTACTGCAAATAAATCCGGCCTTAGCCCATAAGCGCGAATCAGTTTAAGGCTTGCAAAGTTGCTTTTGATCGGTCCGATCTGACTTTCAGCGAGCTTATGAACAGCAATGTCCATCGGATCGGTAGGTAACTGGGGACATGCGCGGAAATTCTTCAGGGAGTAAGGACATACCCAACGCGATACCGCCCAGCGTGGCTTCAAGCCAGGAACCACGTAATAATCCGAACAGCAATACCGTCAGCCCGCCCAAAAGCGCGCCGATAATGGCAAAGACTTTCACAAACGAATGGATCTGGCGTTGTAAATGCGGCTGTTCAGTTTCGATAGTGCCCAAGGCTCGACCGATCTTGCCCATTTCACTCCGAATGCCGGTGGCATGCACTATGGCATGCCCGGTACCGCGGACCACTAAGGTACCTGCATAGATAAAGGGTAAGTCTTCGCCACCGGGGCTTGGCACTCCGGATTGACTTTCAGCTGCTTGGGCTAATTTACGTACCGGCACCGATTCGCCAGTAAGCAGGGATTCATCAAGTAATAAATCATGAGACCAGAACAGCGTGGCATCTGCGGCGACACGATCGCCTTCAGCAATCATAATAAGGTCATCGCGCACCACTTCTCTACCGGCAATCAGGATTTTCTTGCCGTCACGTACCACCAATGCCCGTGGACTGGCAAGATTACGCAGCGCTTCTAATACGTTCTCGCTGCGGGATTCCTGAACAATCGTAATCGTCACCGACAGACAGGCGAACAACAGCAACATAATGGCTTCCGTTCGATCGCCCATCAGTAAATAGACAGCACCACCACCAATTAGCAGTAAGAACATCGGCTGACGTAATACTTCGAACAAAATACGAAAAAATCCGCGGCGATCGGGTCTTGGTAGTTCGTTGTAACCGTCTTTTTTAAGACGCTCTGCCACCATGGCTGAAGTCAGGCCTTTGGCCTCTATGGTTTCATTGTTTGTTGCGGATTGTTCCATCTAGCTACCTTCATGAAAATGACACGGTTGTTGCAGGAACTTTTTTAGTGATAGAGGGCACAGCTGGCGATCTCAATCCTGCTTGGGTAGCATTCGCCTCAAGGTGTTATCGCCTAACAAGTAATGGTGAATCAGTGCCGCAGCGGTATGCAATCCAACCAAAAAATACCCGAGCGTACCGACGGTTTCATGTATTTGTTTGATAAATTCGGCAACATTTTTACTTTCGTTGATTAGCGGCAGCAGAGTTAAGCCAAAGAACGGGATGGGTTTAGCTGATGCGCTTAAAATTAACCAACCTGCCAGGGGCATAAACACCATAAACCCATAGAGGCCATAATGCATCACACGAGCTGATTGCTTTTGCCAGAGTGGTAGCTCAGGTTCTATTCGTGGATGATGGCCGAGCCTATTTACACCTAAGCGAAACCAAATAAGCACAAATACCGATAAACCTAACATGAAGTGCCAGGTTTTTAGTGCCTCACGAGGTTCGCTGCCTTTGGGAAAAAACTCACGCAACTCAATGCAGGCATACACCGCTATCAGCAGTAGCAACATTAACCAGTGCAGACCCATGGATAGTAAACCGTAACGTTCCGAGCTATTGCGCCATTGCATTTTCAAAACTCCACATAAATAGTGCTTGCTTCGACAGTTTTTTGACTGCCGAAGCACGACCAAACCTAACGTGGCGCGATATTACCTTCACGGTCGGATAACACAATTTCCACCCGACGATTTAATTGCCGACCACCGTTAGTATCGTTATCGGCAACGGGAAAGCCCTCACCGTAACCGCGCGCATTCACACGATCACTGCTGATGCCGGTATCGATAAAGGCATTGCGCACTGAGTTAGCACGCCGCTCAGACAACTCTTGATTGTTCTCGTCAGTACCGACGCTGTCAGTGTGGCCTTCAACCAATACCTTGTACTTCGGATATTGATTCAGAAAATCGGCTACCTTGTTTACATCACGCACGCCGCCGGATTTTAATTGCGCTTTGCCTGTCCTAAACAGTACGTCACTTAAAGTTACCACCAAGCCACGTTCGGTTTGCTTGGCATTCAAGTCTTTCAGCAATTGCTCTTGTGCAGCAATCAGTGCCTGATCACGCTCGGCATTGGCGCCGGCAACGGCGAGTTGAGTGGCTTGCTCATTCACGGTTTTCTGAGCATTAGCGGCTTGTTGCTTTGCGGCATCGGCTTCAGCCGTTCTGGCATCAAGTCTAACTAGGTTGCGTTGCGCTGCTGCATTAGTCACGGCTATTTCCGCAGTTTTACGCTTGGCAGTTTCTTGTGCGATACCCACTTGCTGTTTAGCTAGATAGGCAAAATGATTAACGGTCTCATCGTCCTCACCGTCATTTAAAGCAAAGTCGGCCTTGTTTAATGAGTCACTCGCATCTTTTAATTCAAGCTGTGCCTGATTAGTAACTTCGGGGTTAGTGCGGGCGCTGTTATAACTGCTATGCGCTTCATTCAGTGACGGAGTCGGCACCGCCGCACAACCGGCCATAACGGCAACAGCAATTAAGGTCAGTGGAAAACTTGTATTTTTTAACATGATGAATTCCTTTAATTATTGGGCTTTACGTTCAATTTCTTGACGCAGCACGCGGTTACCTTCCTGCAATTCGCTGACTGCTTTCTGCGCCTTGGCAGCACGCGCCGTTGCTGTGGATAACTGGGCATCGACCTGAGATTGCTCTGCCAGTTGGGTGGCTAGAAAATTATTGTCATCGGCCACGGCCCGTTCGGCGGAGTCCAGTTTTTCCATCGCAGACTTGAGCGGTACCGGTGCAAACTCATTGCCTCCGGCGCTGCTTGCATTACTGATGGCCATTTTCGAAACGGCGATCTGCTCTGTTGGGGCCGGAATGCTTGCGCAACCGGAGATGACAACAACTGCGCTTAAGCAGATGCCACCTAAGAGATTTGTGGATTTGAGGTGCTTGCTTTTCATGATGTTTCCTTTGACTTAAACGTTGACCACTATCCCTGCAATAAAATTTGCGATTGCAACGATTACCTTTGGGAACCTCGAAAAACCCATTCCGTTCATAGTTCGACAAGCTCACCACGAACGGAACACTTTGATTTATGTAGTACCGTTCGCACTGAGTTTATCGAAGTGCAGGATTTTTCGAGATTCCCCTTTTTACTCAAAACCGGATGAGCCAAATGACGACAACCGGTTCTTAAAACCATCGTTGCTAAGTAAACGCCGATTCATCACTCGGCTCAGTTCGCTAGCGCACATAAGCTTTGTGCAGTAAGTAATACGCTATGGCAGAACGGTTTATGCCAACCTTAATAAACGCTCTCTATGGATTTTTTAAAAAAGCACCGACAGCCAAAAATTGAGTAGGATTTATCTTTCGAGTTATCCGTTGAAAATCATTGAAGGATGTAGAATGCAGTAACTCTGTACAAAAGGCTTTTATGAAATATAGAAAACGCCACATTTACTCTTTATCAGTTCGACGAAGTGCTCATGGTTACTAAATCTGCACCAGACCATCCACCTGCCAATTTTCCCATCGTCGGCATAGGCGCCTCTGCGGGTGGATTAGAAGCCTTGGAACAATTCTTTCGGAGCGCTCCGGCCGATAGCGGCATGGCTTTTGTGCTGGTACAGCATCTCGACCCCAGTCATGCCAGCCTGCTTACTGAGATTTTGCAACGCACCACCAAGATGTCGGTAATCGAAGCGCTAGACCAATGTCTGGTAACACCCAACCATGTGTATGTGATTCCACCGAACCGCGATATGGCGATTTTTCACGGAAAATTGCAATTGAGTGTCCCTCATGAACCACGCGGCCAACGCTTGCCGATTGATGCTTTTCTAAGGTCGTTAGCTGAAGATCAAAACGAAAATGCCATCGGCATCATTCTTTCCGGCACAGGTACCGACGGCACTCTGGGTTGTCGCGCCATCCTCGGTGCAGGCGGCGTCACACTGGCTCAGGAACCAAGTACAGCTAAATATGACGGCATGCCAAACAGCGTTATCCAGGCAGGTTACGCAACGCAAGTGCTGGCTGTCGAACTTATGCCGGAAGTAATTCTCGCAACGCAGCATAGCGTCAGTATCCCAACGACTTCGCCTCCGGCTACCAATCCGGCCAATGGCTTAAACCGTATTTTGATGCAATTGCGCAGCAGCACCGGCAACGATTTCTCCCACTACAAAAAGAGCACCATCGGCCGCCGCATCGAGCGCCGTATGTCCCAACACAGTATTGTCGACACCGACATCTATGCCCGCTACCTCAAAGCAAATCCAGCCGAAGTACAAACGCTGTTTAAAGAACTATTAATTAACGTCACCAGTTTTTTTCGTGACGCTGAAGCCTTTGCCGTGCTGGAAAAGGAAATTTTGCCGCAACTGTGCAAAGACAAACCCGATGACTACTTATTCCGCGTCTGGGTAGCAGGCTGCGCGACCGGTGAGGAAGCCTATTCCATCGCCATCCTGCTGCGCGAGTTAATGACCGAAACCCAACAAGAATTCAAAGTGCAGATCTACAGTACCGATCTGGCAGAACATGCTATTGCAACGGCCAGGGCCGGTATTTATCCGCCCAATATTGCCCAGGATGTTAGCCCGGAACGTCTGCGCCGTTTCTTTGTCAAAGAAGATGCAGGTTATCGGATCAAAAAGGACATTCGCGAGATGGTGGTGTTTGCCACCCAGAATGTGATCAAAGATCCACCCTTTACCAAACTCGACCTGCTCAGTTGCCGCAACCTGATGATTTATCTGGAAGCGGAACTGCAAAACCGGCTGATTCCGGCCTTTCATTACGCGCTTAAACCGGGCGGCGTGCTGTTTCTGTCGCCGTCTGAAAGCATTGGTAACCATACGGATCTATTTTCTTCACTTAATCGCAAATGGAAATTTTATCGCGCCACCCATTCCCTCGCCTCCTCTCGCACCGTCATGGCGAATGTAACATCTTGGACGGCAGACACCAGCGGCAAAGCCCCGGAGGAAATCATGAGCAAACCTAAAGAAACCAATTTTGCCGAACTTACCCGTAGAGCACTGGTGCAATGTTTTGCCCCCGCGTCGGTTGTTACCGACCTAAAGGGCGACACACTCTATGTGCATGGCGATACCGGTAAATATCTCCGCCCTGCCCCTGGACAAGCCAGTCTGAACGTAAACGATATGGCCCGCGAAGGGCTTGAGCTGGAACTACGCACAGCCATTCGTAGCGCGGCGAGTGAGAGCGTGCCTACGCTGAATAAAGAAGTCCAGGTCAATACTAACCATGGCTTCGCGACGGTCAGCCTCAGTGTCCGGCCTTTGCCCAGTCCGGATGGCAGTCAGAATCTGTTGCTGGTGAGCTTTCAGGATATTGCCGCACCCGCCATTAAGTCCGGCCGGAAAAAACCAGTGGCTAAACCGGCCGAATTAAACCGCATCGAAGAACTGGAGCGCGATCTTACTTATCTTAAGGAAAACCATCAGGCGTCTATCGAAGAGCAACAAGCCTCTAACGAGGAACTCAAATCGACCAATGAAGAAATGCAATCCACTAACGAGGAACTGCAGTCGACCAATGAAGAACTGGAAACGTCCAAAGAGGAATTACAGTCGGTTAATGAAGAACTCATCACCGTCAATGCAGAACTGCAGGCCAAAATCGAACAACTGGCCGGCATGCAAAACGACATGAAAAATCTGCTCGATAATACCAATATCGGCACTATATTCCTGGACGACCAAATGCTGATTCGGCGCTTTACCCGCGAAGCCGCCAATATTTTCCGTCTGGTGCCTACCGATGTAGGCAGGTCGTTGAGCGACATCAAATCCAATCTGAAAGACGACCAACTACTGACCAAGGCCCAGACGGTACTTGACTCGCTGGTGCCGATCGAACAAGAAGTACGCACTGATAATGGCGCTTGGTATCTGGCGCGAATTCAACCTTACCGCACGCTGGATAACATTATCGAAGGCGTTGTCCTGACCTTTACCGACATCAGCAAGCGCATTGAAGCGGAAACGGCCGTGCAACTGGCGCGCGAACTGGCCGAAAACATTGTCGATAGTATCCGCGCGCCACTGCTGGTATTGGATAGCGACTTGCAAGTCGTATCGGCCAATCTTGCGTTTTACCAGTATTTTCAGGTCATGGCCGCCGATACGATTGGTCGAAAAATTTACGATTTGGGTAATAACCAGTGGAATATTCCGGCTTTGCGCGAATTGCTGGAAATCATCCTGCCGCGTGACCAGACCGTTGAAGGCTATCAGGTAGAACATGATTTTCCCGCCATCGGACACCATAAAATCAGCGTCAATGCCCGCCGCATTGTTAGCAAAACCGCTGAACCGTCATTGATTTTACTGACCACCGAAGAAATAGGTGCTCAGACAACGAACGAGGATAAAGTATGAACTCAACATGGAAAGGCAGTGAACGACGAAAGTCTCTACGTGACCAAGCTGAAGCTATGCTGGGTGATATAAAGGCCCCAGAAACTACGGGCAACCCTGCCGAAGTAATGATGCATGAGCTTATGGTTCACAAAGTTGAACTGGAAATGCAGAACGAGGAATTGCGCCAAGCTTATTCCTCTCTGGAAGAAGCTCGGGATCGCTACCTTGATCTGTATGAATTTGCCCCGGTCGGCTATGTCACCCTCAGTCGGGAAGGCTTGATTAATGAAATCAACCTGACTGGAACAGTTTTGCTCGGCATTGATAGAACTAAACTGCTCAAGCGCCGCTTTTCGCAATTTATTGCCCCTCAGGATAAAGACCGTTGGTATCGACTTTTCCTGAGCATGATGAAGAATCCAAAAGCTGATGCGCAAGATATCGGCTTGGAATTGAACCATGCAGGTGGTACGTCAATTCATGCCCATCTTAACTGTCTGCCGAAAATGACATCGGATGCGCCCACCACAGTACGGGTCGCCATTACCGATATTACCCAACAACATAGAGCCAGTGAGCAAATTGAACATCTTGCCTTCTTTGACCCCTTAACAAACCTGCCTAACCGGCAACTGTTAAAAGACAGATTGCATCAAGCCCTGGCCGCCAGTGCCCGCAACAAACAATACGGTGCGCTGTTGTTTATTGACCTGGATAACTTCAAAACCCTGAATGATACGCTGGGCCATAATATCGGCGATTTATTGTTGCAGGAAGTTGGCCGGCGCTTATTAAGCAGAATGCGAGAAAATGATACCGCAGCGCGCTTAGGCGGCGATGAGTTTGTGGTGATGTTGGAAAATCTGAGCGCAAATCCTGAGAATGCCGCCGTCCACGCTCAAGATGTCGGATCAAAAATACTCGCCGCTTTGAATGAACCTTACCTGCTAGAGGGTCATGATTACCGCTGTTCATCCAGCATTGGCGCTACCTTGTTTTACGAGCATGCGGTGGCTGAAGATGATCTATTAAAGCACGTTGATATCGCCATGTATCAAGCTAAGCACAATGGCCGCAACACCCTGTGCTTTTTTGATCAAGCGATGCAAGTGGTCGTCACTGGACGTGCGGGGCTCGAGGCGGACCTACGTCTTGCCCTGGAACAAAATCAGTTCATTCTTTACTACCAAATGCAAAAAAATCACGACGGCCAAACATTGGGTGCCGAAGCCTTGTTACGTTGGCAACATCCTGTGCGTGGTCTAGTGTTACCGATGGAATTTATTCCCTTGGCAGAGGAAACCGGACAAATTTTGGCCATCGGCCAGTGGGTTATGGAAAACGCCTGCGCGCAACTTAAACGTTGGGAAAACAATCCCCATACTCAATCGTTACATTTGGCTATCAATGTCAGCGCGCTGCAATTTCATCAACCCGACTTCGTGGAGCAAGTTCAGGCCGTATTGACAAAAACCGCCATCGACCCCAATCGCTTTAAAATAGAGTTAACCGAAAGCATCGCAATAAAAAACATTGGCGATACGATCAGCAAAATGCATGCGCTTAAAAATATTGGCGTCAGCTTTGCGATGGATGACTTCGGCACCGGTTACTCGTCACTGGCATACCTGACACAACTGCCGCTAGATCAAATCAAGATTGACCGAAGTTTCGTCCGCAACATCGGCGAAAAGGATTCCGATGCGCTGATTGTGCAAACCATCATCGGCATAGCCAATAATCTGTGCATTAAAGTGATTGCCGAAGGTGTGGAAACAGAACTGCAACGCGCCTTTCTGGAACAACATGGCTGTCTGCAATACCAGGGCTATCTGTTCAGCAAACCGGTGCCGGTGGAAGAGTTTGAGAACTTGATTAAGGCTTTGGGCTAACGCTATGTACGCTATGGCACATAACTGAGAATGTTAACTTGTTACCATGGGGTATTGAGTTTTTTATCAAGTCTGACTGGCAAAGCCTTCAATGTCAGCCAACAAGCCAGAAAATATAACTTATGGGAACCTCTAAAAATCATCAATTCATGCCCTTCGGCTATGCTCAGGACAGGCTCAGCACGAACGGATAAGTAATTGATTCAACAAGACAACCATTCGCACTGAGCTGTGAGTTTATCGAACAGTCGAAGTGCAATTTTTAGAGATACCCTTATGACTGAGCCAAATAACCCCAAGCAAAATCATCTTCTCGATGCCCTGCCTGCCAACGAATTCGAACGATTGTTGCCGCTACTGGAGTGGGTGCCCATGCCGCTCGGCGAAGTGTTGTACGAATCCGGCGACGAGTTGCGATATGTCTACTTCCCTACCACCTGCATCGTATCGCTGCTTTATGTCATGGAGAACGGAGCATCGGCTGAAATCGCCGTCGTCGGCTATGAAGGCATTATTGGCATCGCGCTGTTCATGGGTGGCGGCAGCATGCCGAATCGAGCCGTTGTACAAAGTGGCGGATACGCCTATCGATTGAAAGGGGCGAGAATGCTGCAGGAATTCGACCACTACGGCGCCTTGATGCATACCTTGCTTCGCTACACCCAAGCGCTGATTACGCAAATGGCGCAGACCGCCGTTTGCAATCGACACCATTCGGTTGATCAACAGCTCTGTCGCTGGCTGCTATTAAGTCTGGACCGCTTACCCGACAATGATTTGGCGATGACACAGGAATTAATCGCCAATATGCTCGGCGTTCGTCGCGAAGGGGTTACCGAAGCCGCCGGAAAACTGCAAAAAGCCGGTTTGATTGATTACAGCCGCGGCCATATCAAGATACTCGATCGGCCTGGTTTGGAAGACCGAGTGTGCG
>JABFRC010000327.1 GCA_013141375.1 Methylococcaceae bacterium
TGCCTAGCCCTGCGGCAAAATGCCCACCGGAGATGCTGACCGTATGGGTCAGGTACTCCCGCAACTCCTGCGCCAAGGGCTTGAGCTGGTCTTTGCTTAATTGACGAAGGTCGGCGGGAGTGTGGATTTTGCTTAGTATGGGATAACTAGCTAGGACATTCATTGATTGGTTAATTCCTTTACGCGGCGCAGTTTTAAAAAACTGCGCGATTATCCAGCTTCATTTCTTAGTAAGCAAGTTGGTTATTAATGATTGCGCTCAATAATATAAAGCGATAAATCACGTAACAAGTCAGCTTCTGGACCGAAAATACTCAAATTTTCCAAGGCAAGCTTATGAAGTTCAAGCGCTTTTTGTTTGGCTCCGGCAAGGCCCAATAAGGCTGGATAAGTCGGCTTGTTGTTATCCTTGTCTTTACCTTGAGTTTTTCCCAAGGTAGCTGTATCGCTTTCTTCGTCGAGAATGTCATCCTGCACCTGGAAGGATAAACCTATGCATTTGGCGTAATGATCAAGCTTGGTTGCAATCGTAGGGTCCATGTCTGTCTTTGCCAACGCGGCAAGATTTACACTGGCTCGAATCAATGCGCCGGTTTTGTGAATATGCATATTTTCAAGCTCAGGCAGGGTCAACTGAGTTCCCACCGATGCCAAATCAATGGCTTGACCACCCACCATGCCTTGAGAGCCGCTAGCACGAGTCAAAGTCGTAATCATTTTTAATCTAGCTTCAGCACTTGCATTAATGCTGGGATCATTTGCCAACACTTCGAAAGCAAGTGCCTGTAACGCATCCCCCGCCAAAATGGCTGTCGCTTCATCAAACGCCACATGACAAGTGGCTTTACCACGTCTTAAATCATCGTCATCCATTGCCGGCAGATCATCGTGTATTAATGAATACACATGAATAAACTCAACCGCACACGCTGGCCCGTCCAGCACATCAGGAGACACACCCAGTGCTTTGCCCGTGGCATAAGTCAGCATGGGGCGCATACGTTTTCCGCCATCCAGCACACTGTAGCGCATGGCTTTATGCAATGTTTGCGGGAGCACTTTATCGCTGGGCAAGCGAGCATCCAAGGCGGTTTCAACACGATTTTGACAAAAATCGAGATAGTCTTTTAAGGCGTTACTCATCAGTAAAGGGCTCCAAGGTTTGTGTGCCGTTTTTTTCCAAAAGAATTTGAACTTTTTGTTCGGCTTCCTGCAATGCTTTTTGGCAAGTGCGCGTCAGGTTAACGCCGCGTTCAAACGATTTTAAAGATTCTTCCAGTGAAATATCGCCTTGTTCAAGCTGGGTAACCAATTGCTCCAATTCTGCAAGAGCATCCTCAAACTGGGTAGCGATTTTCTTTTTCGGCATGGGGATAAAAGGAATATGCGGTGTCTAAATAACTGGCCGCGCATTATATATGAAATCACTTGGATCTGGGCCGTGAAGTCTGTCCAATTTCAATTCAATGGCCACCCAACAAATCAAGTCTTGCATTCAATGAATATCAACCTCCCCTAAAAAAATCGACCGAACAATCGCTCTTTGTTCACTTTTTGTACAGATATATGTTGACAACAATTTCACTCGGAAGTATGTTAACACCCGACACTTACTAATCCCTATTTAAACCCATGTGAAATTTAGTACTCCAAGTATCCTCCTCTATACCCCCGCCCAGTATTTACTCAGGATGGGGGTCTTTTTGACAAAACACAGGGCAGCCAACATGACATCGATAATTGTTTCAGCATTAAAAACGATCATTGAAGGCAATTTCCTTGTCTCTGTAATGGTGCTTGTAGTGGTTAGTATTTTTTGCATATCGCCCACACATTCGTATTTCGATATGAACGAGGAACTGTTTGGAGCGATGGCCAACAACTTACGATTAATCATGCTTTATTTAGGGGTTACCGAAGTCTTAATTTGCGCTTACTGCTTCGCATCAAAAAGAACTCAGCTCTTTATTCCTGTTGGATTTTTCTTGGTTTTAATGATCGGTTCGATGAAGTTTTATGGCGTTATAAACGATGTAACTATCGACGAAAATTTTCAGGGGTTTTTCTTATATACCGGGCTTTCGCACATTGCATTTGGCGCACTAGCAGACCTTAAGAACAATAAAAATTAGCCCGCAAACTTTCAATCCACCCGAGATCAGACAATGAAACGTTTACTTGCACTTGTAGTTATATTTTTAGCCAATTGCACCGGCATCCCGGACGGGCTGAATGCCATTGATAAATTTGACATGAGTCGATATATCGGTACTTGGTACGAAATCGCCAGACTGGATAACCGCTTTGAAAAAGGCTTGGAGCGCATTTCCGCCCACTACCAAACCAGGGACGATGGCGGCATTGATGTAACCAATAAAGGCTGGAACGAACAAACCGGCGAATGGAACATGGTTGAAGGCAAGGGCTATTTCATTGATAAGACAGACGTAGGCAGGCTAAAAGTCTCTTTCTTCGGCCCCTTTTATGGTGCTTACAACATCATCGACCTGGATAAGGAAAATTACAGCTATGCACTGGTAACCGGCCCGGATAAGTCCTATTTATGGATACTATCCAAGACTAAACAGCTACCAAAGGAGACACTAAACAAGTTGATAGATAAAGCTAAATCCTTCGGCTTTGCGACCGAAAATCTAATTTTTGTTAAGCAGGATTAATTATTAGAAAAATAAAACAATTAACTGTCTAAGTTTTGTAAAACTATTGTTTGACACAACCCAAGACTAGGTTTATTGTTGACTAAAACAGTATGCTGTTACGGAACATGGTATCAGCAATACAACATCTCCAGGTTACACAACGTATTGAGGGAATGATGTTATGGCTACCAAATCGAAACCAGCCCTGCCGTTAACAAAAGATGTTTTACCGAATAATATCGGCATAAATCTAACCACAGACATTAAACCGTCTGAACCCGCCCCTTTGAATGAAAACGGCAATTTCCGTATTGCCGAAAATCTATCCATTGCCAAAGCCAAGCTGGTGACCGCATTAGCTCAATTCCCATTATCAGCGTTGTGGTTGGTACACAAATATCAAGAAAGCACTGAAGCATCAGAAATCGATGATTCTGAAGAATACTCCGTGGAAACGGATACCAGCCTCGAACAGATAAAAAACTTAATGCTATACACCAGTCAAACAGCACGCACAGGTAAAGCCAAAAAAGGTGCATATTACAAGGAGCAGCAAAAACTTATATTTGCATTACAAGGCTATCGATTTACCTTCGAAGACTTGATTGAGCTTACAGACTTGGTATTGTTGACATTTGAATTCCGAGGATTAATCGACGTGGATCAACCTGACCAACAGTCAGATTCAATCAATAAACGTCTGCAACAAGCCAAACATCGCAGTCAAGGAAAATTCCACCAGCTACGTGACTGCATCCTGACCAATAACATTGATCCGGAATTCGCGTTTTTACCTGTTGAGTTCATGCGTAACCAATTGACTGAAGTTGCTACCGCTGAACATGACTGGCTGGCGGGCAGACAACAACTAGCTGGCGCAAACTCACGCCTTGTCCTATTTATCGCCAATCAATACAAAGGCGGTTTTCTCGACTTCGACGATCTCGTTCAAGAAGGACAAACCGGCTTGTTAAAAGCCGTCGACCGATACAACCACGAACTCGGCTTTCAATTTTCGACCTACGCCGGTTACTGGATAAGACAAGCCATTTCCCGCGCATTAACTCGGTCAGAAAGAGTGGTAAGGCTTCCATTCGGACAAATGGCTAACATCAATAAAGTCTATCGTGCCAAAGATGAATTAATTAGCAAAACCGGCCGCGAACCTTCTCGAGCGGAACTGGCGCAATTTACCTCGCTTACTATTAATGAAATAAACAACATTCTTTCTATTTCGCAAACCGCCTTATCTTTTGATGGCGAGTCAGATGATGAAGAACAGTCCTTTGGCCCTGCCGACTTCTTAGAACAACACGTTTTTACCCCAGCGTTCGGCACCATCGCCGAAACAGAATTAGAGCAACTACTCAATGGCGCGATTGAAACACTGGATACCCGAGAAGCCAAAGTCATTCGCAGTCACTTCGGGGTTAACTGCGACTGTGAAATGACCTTGCAAGAAATTGGCAATGAATTAAACCTGACTCGAGAAAGAGTAAGACAAATTCAGGTGGCGGCACTCAATAAAATCAGACGCAGCTTCGGCGAGCAATTATTGAGTTTTTTGTAATCAGTGGAGTTGGGTAAGAGGAAGCATATTGGCTTATAGTGTATAGCCTGTATGTTCTATAAAGAATTTGCCGTCCCACTTGAATTCTGGAGATAAGAAAATGAAAAAGTACTTTTTTAATGCACTGCTCTTGGGAGTAGTCCTTGCCGGTGGATACCTCATCTACGACCGGCTTAACAGCACGCCACCGATGCAAGAATCGCTGGCCTACTCAGATTTCATCGACAAGGTTAAACACGGCCAAGTAGATAGGGTTGAAATTTCCGGACAACTGATCAAAGTCAGAACATCCGACGGCCAAAACCTGGAAACTTTTAACCCAGGCGACCCGCACATCATTGATGATCTGCTCACCAACAATGTTCAAATCAGAACCATTCCACCGGAACAGGAAACTTTCTTTATGAAGGCATTTCTATCCTGGTTTCCGATGATCATTCTGATCGGCGTATGGATATTCTTCATGCGAAGAATGCAACCTGGTGGCAGTGGTAACAATTTTGGCAAAAGCAAAGCCAAAATGCTGGAAGAAGACAAACTCACCGTCAAATTTACTGATGTTGCCGGCTGTGAAGAAGCCAAAGAAGAAGTCACCGAGTTGGTCGACTTTTTAAGAGATCCACAAAAGTTCCAAAAACTAGGCGGCAAAATCCCACAAGGCGTGTTGATGGTGGGCCCTCCGGGAACCGGTAAAACCTTACTAGCAAGAGCCATAGCCGGAGAAGCAGGCGTCAAGTTCTTCACCATCTCCGGTTCTGACTTTGTGGAAATGTTTGTCGGGGTAGGCGCATCAAGGGTTCGAGACATGTTTGCGCAAGCCAAAGAACATGCCCCCTGCATCATCTTTATTGACGAAATAGATGCGGTCGGCCGTCAACGCGGCGGCGCCGGCATGGGCGGCGGCAATGATGAACGCGAACAAACTTTAAACCAATTACTGGTCGAAATGGATGGTTTCAACGGCAATGAAGGCGTGATCGTCATCGCCGCAACCAACCGCGCCGACGTTCTGGATAAAGCCTTGTTAAGACCAGGCCGTTTTGATCGCCAAGTCACCGTTGGCTTGCCCGATGTGCGCGGCCGCGAGCAAATTCTTAATGTGCATCTTAAGAAAGTGCCTGTCGCTGAAGATGTTGAAGCCAAATACATCGCCAGAGGCACTCCGGGATTTTCAGGAGCCGAGCTGGCAAACGTAGTCAACGAAGCCGCCCTGTTCGCTGCCCGGTCCAATAAAAAAGAAGTCACCATGCGTGACCTGGAAAAGGCCAAGGACAAAATCCTGATGGGTGCCGAAAAGCACACCATGGTCATGACAGAAGAAGACAAACTGTTGACTGCCTATCACGAAGCCGGCCATTGCATCGTCGGCCAACTTTCTCCGGACCATGATGCCGTCTACAAAGTAAGCATCATGCCGAGAGGCCGAGCTTTAGGAATCACCATGTTTCTCCCTGAGCGCGATCAATACAGCGCCAGCAAACGCAAACTGGAAAGCCAAATTGCCAGCCTTTTTGGCGGCAGAATTGCCGAGTTGATGATTTACGGCGGTGACCGTGTGACCACCGGCGCCTCCAACGACATCGAACGCGCTACCGAACTGGCTCGCAACATGGTGACTCGCTGGGGCTTCTCCGACAAATTGGGTCCATTAGTTTATGGCGAAGAACACGGCCAACCATTCATGGGCTATCCGGGCTCACAAGGTGCCGCAGTATCCAATAATGTCGCCCATTTAATTGACGATGAAATTCGCGCAGTGATTGATAAAAACTACCAGCGTGCGGAAACTTTATTGCAAGAAAACATCGACATTTTGCACAAAATGGCCGATGCGCTGATGAAATGGGAAACCATAGATAAAAAACAAATTGATGACCTCATGTCCGGTAGAGAACCGAGTCCTCCCGAAGATGAAACTGTCAGCAAAGACAGCGGCTCAACCGGACCTACCCAACCCAGTAATAGAATGCAGACCAAGATTGAAAAAAACACAATCGGTTCCAA
>JABFRC010000006.1 GCA_013141375.1 Methylococcaceae bacterium
ACCGTAACTGACTTGGCCAAATTTCTGGGCTGGTCAACATCGGTGCCTTTTAAAACGGCAACATGGTACGACAGCAATTGCAAAGGAATGGTGTAGACAACCGGCGCCAGTTCGTTTTCCACCTGGGGTACTTTGATAATCTGTACATTGACGTCATTGGATGAGGCCAAAGTCTCATCCATAAAAACGATCAGCTGACCACCTCTGGCGCTAACTTCCTGCATGTTGGATTTCAATTTTTCCAGCAGGCTGTTGTTTGGCGCAACCACAATCACTGGCATTTCCGCATCAATCAAAGCTAGGGGGCCGTGCTTAAGTTCGCCTGCCGGATAGGCTTCGGCGTGAATATAAGAAATCTCCTTTAATTTAAGCGCACCTTCCATCGCTATTGGGTAATGAGTGCCTCTGCCTAAAAATAGGGCATGTTCTTTTTCCGCAAATTGTTCGGCTAGTTGTTTAATGGTGTCGTCCAGTTGCAAGACTTTTTCGATTTTGCCGGGCAAAGCGAACAATTCCGAGGTAATTTTTTGCTCGAGTGCTTCTGTTAATTTAAAACGTCTTCCCAATGCAATGACTAAAGTCATCAACGACACCAGCTGCGTGGTAAACGCTTTGGTTGACGCCACGCCAATCTCCGGACCAGCCCTAGTGAGCAATGCCAAATCGGACTCTCTGATGAGTGAGCTTTCAGGTACATTACAAATCGCTAATGAATATTTTGCACCGAGCTTTTTGGCTTCTTGCAAAGCGGCTAAGGTATCTGCCGTTTCGCCAGACTGGGATATGGTGACGATTAAGGTATCAGGCGTTAATACCGGATTTCGGTAACGAAACTCGCTTGCCACTTCAATGTTGCAAGGCACACAAGCCAGTTGTTCAAACCAATACCGTGCCACTAATCCTGCATGGTAACTGGTCCCGCAAGCCAAAATCTGTACGGATTTAATATTGTCGAACACTTCGGATGCATTATGACCAAAGGTATTTTCCAGCAATCGGTTGTTGATAAATCTGCCTTCCAATGCTTGAGAGATGGCGAAAGGCTGCTCGTAAATCTCTTTAAGCATGTAGTGCCGATATTCACCTTTGTCGACTGAATCTGCCTTTAACTGACTTTCCTTGATGGGCCTGTTGACTAGATTGCCATTGGCATCGTAAATGACCACACCATCAATAGTTAGGGCGGCAATATCGCCATCTTCCAGGAAGATAAAACGTTGAGTAACTGGAAGTAATGCGGCGATGTCAGAGGCAATGAAGTATTCTCCGATGCCTACACCGATTACCAATGGACTGCCTTTTCTGCAAGCAATGAGTGTATTCGGATCGTCGATGCTCATCACGCCAAGCGCATAAGCGCCTTCGAGTTTTGTTATGGTTTGTTTTACGGCATCTAGTAAGTTAATTTTTGCTTCCAGAGCATGGAAGATTTCATGGACGATAACTTCGGTATCCGTCTCTGACGTAAATAGGAAGCCGTTCTTTATTTGATCATTTCGAAGATTGTCGTGATTTTCAATGATGCCATTGTGAACGACCGCGACTTTATTTCGGCAAATATGGGGATGTGCGTTTGAGGTACTGGGTTTGCCATGTGTCGCCCAACGGGTGTGGGCGATACCAATCGTGCCGGTAATTGGCTCAGCTTCCAACATGGCCTCAAGTCCCTTGACCTTACCCAGCTCTCGTTTGCGGTAAATTTTATGGTCATTGATGACTGCCAGTCCTGCTGAATCGTATCCTCTGTACTCAAGACGTCTTAAGCCTTCCAGCAAAATAGGTACAACATTACGTTGAGCGATTCCGCCTACAATTCCACACATATCATTTTTCCTTTTTAATCGGTCTTTGCCAACCTGCAATAGAGATCTGTTTGACCCGACTTAAGGTCAATTGATCTTCAGGAGTATCTTTGGTGATTGTTGATCCAGCGCCAATAGTAGCATTTTTACCGATAGTTACCGGGGCCACTAACTGGCTATCTGAGCCAATGAAGGCCCCATCTTCGATGATGGTTCTAAATTTATTTGCGCCATCATAATTACAAGTAATCGTGCCCGCACCAATGTTGACTTTGCTGCCCACAGTGGCATCACCTACATAACTTAAATGATTGATTTTACTACCATGTGCCACAGTAGATTTTTTGATTTCAACAAAATTGCCGATATGGACATGATCTGCCAACACAGTTTCCGGCCTGAGCCGCGCAAAAGGGCCAATACGGCTACCATTCCCCACTTGGGCGTTTTCTATGACGCAATTGGACAAAATTTCGACATCATCACCAATAACAGAATTGATGATTATTGTATTTTGGCCAATTCGCACGTTATTTCCTAGGCTGATATTGCCCTCAAATACGACGTTAACATCGATTTCAATATCGCTACCCAGTTTGTCTACCGTGCCTCTAAGGTCAAAACGAGCAGGGTCGATTAAGGTAACGCCTTGTTCCATTAATCTGATTGCCTGCTCCGCTTGATAAACGCGCTCTAGTTGACTGAGTTGAACACGGTTATTAACACCCAGCACTTCATCTGCACTTTCAGGCTGAGTAGTCATTACCTCAACGCCATCACTAACGGCCATTTCTATAATGTCAGTTAAATAATATTCACCTTGGGTATTGTTATTGGTTAATTGCCCAAGCCATTTTTTTAAATGCCTACCATTGACAGCGATAATGCCGGTATTAACTTCGTTAATGGTTTTTTCAACGGTGGTAGCGTCTTTTTCCTCAACAATTTTTGCAACTTTGTCATTCTGATTGCGAACGATACGACCATAGCCTGTTGGGTTTTTAAGCTTAACCGTTAACAACCCTAAGGTGTTTTCACCCGCATCTTTGAGTAATTTTTGTACCGTAGTCACCTTCAATAAAGGAACATCTCCATAGAGAATTAAAACAATATCGGCATCAGAAAACTGATCTATAACCTGTTGAACAGCATGCCCAGTACCCAGTTGCTCGGCTTGCTCTGTCCAAGTAGCATCCAAATCTTTAAGTTTTTCTCTGACGAGTTCAGCACCATGGCCATAAACAATCTTGATGGTGTTATTTTCCAGTTGACGACTCATGTCATAAACATGTTGCAACATTGGTTTATTGGCAATTTTGTGTAGAATTTTCGGTAGCTGAGAACGCATTCTAGTTCCTTTTCCAGCAGCTAGAATAATGGTTGTGATAGTCATTTCATAATCCATAAACAAAAAAACCCGATAGTGCGAAATACACTATCGGGCTTAATTAAATCAAGGCCGAAGCCAACATTACTTTTTATTCGCCGCGTTTTCTATATCTGTCTAAAGTTCTTAACTGCATGATTGCATCAAGCAATTGTGCTTGCGCAGTTGCATAGTCGACATTGCCAGACTTATCAGAAAGCGCTTCTTCAGCTTCGGCTTTAGCAGCAATTGCGGCCGCTTCGTCAATATCTTTTGCTCTTATTGCAGTATCAGCCAACACTGTTACCAGATGCGGCTGAACTTCAAGAATGCCCCCTGAAATGTAAAAAGGATAATGTTCCTTTTCACTCACCTTTACTCGGACTTCTCCAGGACTTAGTCTTGTTATCAGTGGAGCGTGACGAGGTGAAATACCAACTTCACCGAGTTCAGCTGGGGCAAATACCATTTCGGCCAATCCGGAAAAGATTTCCTTTTCTGCACTTACGATATCTACATGTACGGTCATGGTCATTTCGTTACCTATTTGTTGTAACTTATTTCAAACCTTTCGCTTTTTCAAGAGCTTCATCTATGGTACCTACCATGTAAAAAGCTTGTTCTGGAATAGCATCGTAGTCACCATCAATAATGCCTTTAAATCCAGCAATGGTATCTTTCAATGAAACGTATTTTCCTGGTGATCCAGTAAATACTTCAGCAACGAAGAAAGGTTGTGACAGGAAACGTTGCATTTTACGAGCTCTGGCAACAGTTAATTTATCTTCTTCAGATAACTCATCCATACCCAAAATCGCAATGATGTCTCTTAGTTCTTTATAACGCTGAAGAATACCTTGCACTTTACGAGCAACATCATAGTGTTCTTGACCAATAACAAGTGGATCTAATTGACGGCTTGTTGAGTCCAAAGGATCAATTGCAGGGTAAATACCTAATTCTGCAATTTGACGCGACAATACGACTGTCGCATCCAAGTGAGCAAAGGTTGTAGCAGGTGATGGGTCAGTCAAGTCATCCGCAGGAACATAAACCGCTTGGATTGAGGTAATTGAACCTGTTTTAGTCGAAGTAATACGTTCTTGTAAAACACCCATTTCTTCTGCCAATGTTGGCTGATATCCAACAGCAGAAGGCATACGTCCTAATAACGCTGACACCTCAGTACCAGCTAGCGTATAACGATAAATATTATCAACGAAGAACAAAACGTCACGGCCTTCATCTCGGAAATATTCAGCCATTGTTAAACCGGTCAACGCTACGCGCAGCCTGTTTCCTGGCGGCTCGTTCATTTGACCGTAAACCAAGGATACTTTGTCGATAACGTTAGAGTCGGTCATTTCATGATAGAAATCGTTACCTTCACGAGTACGTTCACCAACACCCGCAAATACAGAGTAACCGCTGTGTTCAATCGCAATATTACGGATAAGCTCCATCATGTTAACGGTCTTACCAACACCGGCACCACCGAACAATCCAACTTTTCCACCTTTGGTGAAAGGGCAAACTAAATCGATTACCTTAATACCAGTTTCCAACAGTTCATTTGCAGCAGCTTGATCTGCATAACTTGGTGCTTCTCGGTGAATTCCCCATTTGACCTTTTCGCCAATCGGGCCTTTTTCATCAATCGGCTGACCTAAAACGTTCATAATCCGGCCCAAGGTTTCTTGACCAACTGGCACGGAAATAGGTGCATTTGAATTACTAACAGCTAAACCACGGCTTAAGCCATCAGTGCTTCCCATTGCAATAGTTCTTACAACGCCATCACCTAATTGTTGCTGAACTTCCAGCACTAATTCGTTACTTTCAACGCTTAATGCGTCATAAACTTTGGGCAATTCTTCGCGTGAAAATTCCACGTCAACAACTGCACCGATAATTTGAACGATTTTACCCGAACTCATTGAGTTGTCCTCTTAAATTATGTTGATTGCTTGGACTTAAACAGCAGCTGCACCGGCAACAATTTCAGAAATTTCCTGTGTGATGGCCGCTTGCCTGGCTTTGTTATAAACCAATTGCAGCTCACCAATTAAGTTACCCGCATTATCAGAGGCACTTTTCATTGCAACCATTCTGGCAGCCTGCTCACATGCGTTATTTTCAACCAAGCCTTGGTAAACGATAGATTCAATATAACGAACCAGAAGATAATCTAAAACATCTTTAGCATCAGGTTCATAGATGTAATCCCAATGACCCTTAATGTTTTCTTCTATGTCAGAAGCAATAATTGGAAGCAACTGTTCAATAACAGGCCGTTGAGTCATCGTATTCACAAAGTCATTGTTTGCTATGTAGAGCTGATCAATTTTGCCTTCATTATACAAATCAAGCATAATTTTTATGATACCAACAATATCTTGCAAATGCGGTACGTCACCCAACTTACTTACTTGACCAACCAAATTGGTTTTTAAGTTGCTGAAAAAGCTGGAACCTTTTGTACCGATAGTACAAACATCAACTTCAATTCCTGCATTTTCCCATTCAACCAGCTTTCCAAGCGTCTTTCTAAAGAGGTTGGAGTTTAATCCACCACACAATCCGCGATCAGAACTAACAACAATCAATCCCACTCTTTTGGTCTCTCTCGAAATCAGAAAAGGATGTTTGTATTCTGGATTAGCATGCGCCAGATGCTTGATAATCTGCCCAATTTTTTTGGAATAAGGGCGAGTTGCCTGCATTCGGTCTTTTGTCTTACGCATTTTACTAGCGGCAACCATTTCCATGGCCCGGGTGATCTTTTGAGTATTTTTAATACTACTGATCTTGGTGCGTATTTCTTTGCCAACAGCCATCTGAGGGACCTATTACCAGCTATGTGTTTTAATGAAACTTTCAATAGCAGACCGTATGCCACTGCTAATGTCATTATTAAAATCGCCTGTTGAATTGATAGTTTCCATTAACTTGGAATGCTCTGATTTCAAGTAAGACTGCAAAGCAGCTTCGAAATCGAGAACCTTATTAACTTCAATATTGTCAAGATAGCCTTCATTTGCAGCAAATAAAGAAACAGCCATTTGTGCAACTGACATTGGCGAATATTGGTTTTGCTTCATCAGCTCAGTAACGCGTTGACCACGTTCAATTTGCTTACGAGTGCTTTCGTCCAAGTCAGATGCAAATTGAGCAAATGCAGCTAACTCACGGTATTGAGCCAAATCAAGCCGTGTACCGCCACCTAATTTCTTAATGATTTTAGTTTGGGCCGCACCACCAACTCGAGATACAGACAAGCCGGCATTAACTGCTGGCCTAATGCCAGAGTTAAATAAGTTACTTTCCAAAAATATCTGTCCATCAGTGATTGAAATCACGTTGGTTGGAACGAACGCAGAAACGTCGCCACCTTGTGTTTCAATGATTGGGAGTGCTGTTAATGAACCAGTTTTCCCTTTAACCTTACCGCCAGTTAACTTTTCGACTTCAGCTGCATTAATTCTTGACGCTCTTTCAAGCAATCTTGAATGCAAATAGAAAACGTCACCCGGATAAGCTTCACGACCTGGTGGTCTCCGAAGTAACAATGAAACTTGTCGATATGCCCAAGCTTGTTTTGTTAAATCGTCATAGATTATTAATGCATCTTCACCGCGATCTCTAAAGAACTCACCCATTGAACATCCAGTGTAGGGGGCGATGAACTGAAGTGCAGCAGATTCTGATGCCGATGCCGCAACAATAATAGTGTGTGCTAAAGCGCCGTGTTCTTCTAACTTGCGAACAACATTCGCAATCGATGAGCGTTTTTGACCAATAGCCACATAGATACATTTAATGCCAGTACCTTTTTGGTTAATAATGGCGTCAATTGCAATGGCTGTTTTTCCGGTTTGTCTGTCGCCAATAATCAACTCACGTTGCCCACGACCTACTGGAATCATTGCATCGATTGACTTCAAGCCAAGCTGAACAGGTTGATCAACTGATTGACGAGCAATTACACCCGGAGCAATTTTTTCGATTGGTGAAGTTTCAGTTGTTTCAATCGGGCCTTTACCGTCGATTGGATTGCCCAGCGCATCAACAACGCGACCTAACAACGCTTCGCCAACAGGTACTTCTAATATCTTGCCAGTGCACTTAACGGTGTCACCTTCAGATATGTGTTGATAGGCACCCAATACTACGGCACCAACAGAATCCCTTTCCAAATTCAGAGCCATACCGAAAGTATTGCCTGGGAATTCCAACATTTCGCCCTGCATTGCTTGTGACAATCCATGTACTCGAACGATACCATCAGTAACACTAACTACAGTACCTTCAGTATGTGCTTCGGCATTCAGATTAAAGTTTTCGATCTTCTTTTTTATCAGATCACTTATTTCAGATGGGTTTAATTGCATGTGCTGTTTCTCACTCTCACTGTAGAGCCTTTTGCAAATGTTGAAGCTGGCCTTTTACTGAACCGTCAATCACTCGGTCGCCTGCTCGTACTATGACGCCACCAATTAACGAAGCGTCAACTGTTACTTTGATATTTACTTTTTTGCCAAGCAGCTTTTCCAACGTTGTTATAAAGCTTTTTTTAGCTGCACTGGTAAAGGAGTATGCCGAAAGAACATCAACATCTATGTATCCTTCATCCTGAGCCCTTTGATATTCATACTGTTCGGCTATAAGTGACGATAGCGCAAGACGTTTGTTATGAATAAGCAATTTAACTAGGTTTTCACCTTCGCTATCTAATTGGCCCTCAGTAATACTTGATATCAATTCGTAAAGCTGCTGGTTGTTTAACTTTGGATTGTCGACCAAAACCGATATGTCTTTGTCGCTTAAAACCGCTTTTATGAAAGCCAAATTTTGCGACCATTTTTCAGTTGCATTTGTCTCTTTTGCTCTCTTAAAAATGGCTGTTGCATAAGGTCTTGCCAATGTTGCCAGTTCGCTCATTCGCTTAGCCTAATTGGTTTGAAACTTTGCTAATAATATCCTGGTGCTTGCCTTGATCAATCTCGGCTCCCAGAATCTGTTCAGCCGCTCTCAAAGCAAGACTTGCAACTTCTTTTCGCAATCCTTCTTTAGCTTGCTGTCTTTCTTGTTCAATTTGTGCCTTTGCAGCCAGAATCAATCTTTCGCCTTCTTTCTTGGCATTTTCCTTTGACTCTTCAACTATTTCATTGGCACGTTTTTGAGCAAGCGTGACAATCTCAGCAGATTGTGATTTAGCTTCTTTTAAAACAGATTTTGCTTTTTTCTCAGCCAGAATAATTTCTTCATGACCTCTTTCAGCTGCCGCTAAACCATCGGCAATTTTCTTTTTACGTTCTTCTAAAGAGTCAAATAAAGGCGGCCAAATGTACTTCATGGTAAACCATACCAGAAGTGCAAAGGTAATCATTTGCCCAATCAGAGTAGCATTGATACTCACGATGCGTTCCTCTTGTTGCTATTAAATTGGTAAGTTAAATTAAGTTTTAACCTGCAGCTGCAGCTTGTACCGCAGACAAGAACGGGTTTGCAAAAGTAAAAAACAATGCCAAACCAACACCAATCATGGTTACCGCATCAAGCAAACCAGCGACAACAAACATTTTTACTTGGAGCATTGGAACTAATTCTGGCTGACGTGCAGCACCTTCCAAAAACTTACCACCCAACAGACCAAAACCTATTGCAGTACCCAAAGCGCCCAAACCCAATACCAAACCTACGGCAATAGCAGTTAAACCTTGCACATCAGCAATCAATCGTGCGATTTCCATAATACCTCCAACGTAATGTAGTTAAGTTAAAAATTCTTCTGATCTATTTAATGATCTTCATGCGCCATACTTAAATATACCACTGTCAAGACCATAAAAATAAAGGCTTGAAGCGTTATAATTAAAATATGAAAAATTGCCCAAGGAAAGCTTAATACTGGCTGTATGTACCACGGTAAAAGCGCAATCAATATAAATATCAACTCACCCGCATACAGATTACCAAAAAGCCGCAATGCCAATGAGATTGGCTTTGCAATTTCCTCAACCAGCTTCAGCAAAAGGTTGAATGGTAGCAACCAAGGTCCGAATGGTTGAAACATTAGCTCTTTTGCAAAACCGATAGGACCTTTTATTTTTATACTATAAAAAATAATAAGAAAAAACACAGAGATTGACATTGCGAAGGTCGCATTTAAATCTGTACTTGGCACAGAGCGTAAATATTCTATGCCCATTAAAGAACCGATTGACGGCAATAAGTCCACAGGAAACATATCCATAAAGTTCCAAAGAAATACCCAGCAAAAAATTGTAAGCGCTAATGGCGCAATCAACTTACTGTGACCATGAAAACTGTCTTTAACCTGGGTATCAACGAATTCAATTAGCATCTCTGCAAAATTTTGAACCAACCCAGGAACACCTGATGTAGCTTTTTCAGCAGCATTTTTAAAAAACCAGACGAATAACCCGCCTAAAACTGCAGAGAAAAATAACGTATCCAAATGCAATGTCCAAAAACCTTCCCCTGCACTTAACGGGGTAAGATGATGAATTATATAGCCGGTAGCACCTTCAGAAGCATGTGATTCACTAGCCATTTTTCCTCGCTCAATAAGTAAATAATTTTTATCGCATCAACAATGCAAACCAAAAAACCGATAACGCAACCATGTAACTGATTATTAGCGGCAATATTTCTAATCCTGGGATTTGAAAAATTATTAGAAACAACGCTCCGGTCAAAATCAACTTACCGGACTCTGCAGCATAGAAATTATTAAGGATTTTCTTTGCTGGCCGCCCTATGGTCACCCTTGTTTTAAATGCAAAGTACAGATTGGGAATAAACGCCGCAAAACCGCCAATCAATGCAGACCCTGCTTCATTAAACCCACGCACCAGTAAATATGAAACTGTTACAAGCAATATCAATAACACTTGATAAAGCAAAACCTTCTTAACACTCAAATATTTTCCAGTAGCCACATACCAAAGACGGCGGATTATATCTATCCCCCCCTATTAAATCAAGGAAGAATACAGTTATAAGTCAGTAACAGCACACGTAACCAAGGCTAAAGCTATTTAATTTGCTCAAGTATGCCATCCAACTCTTCTAGCGAGGTATACGAAATAATTACTCGTCCTGCGCCGGTATCTTTATGCTCAATAGAGACTTTTGCGCCAAATTTAGCAGTTAAATCCTCCTGTAAACGAAGCGCGTCCTTATCGACAACCTTTGCTTTTACTTCCTTTGGTTCTTTTTGCATCTCCCGAACAAGTTGCTCGGCTGCCCTAACAGTCAATCCAGATTTAACAATTTTATTTGCCGCTGCAATTTGTGCCGCACCATCCAACGATAAAATCGCCCGAGCATGACCCATTTCCAGTTGCTTATGGATGAGCAGTTTTTTTACTTCAGGTTGCAATTCCATCAGTCTTAACAAATTTGTAACGGTTACTCTCGATTTACCTACTGCATCTGCTATTTGCTGATGTGTCATTTCGAACTCATCAAGCAATCGTCTCAAGGCTTCCGCCTCTTCTAATGGATTTAGATCTTCGCGTTGTATGTTTTCTATCAACGCAACTGCCATCGCGCCTCGATCATCAATAACCCTGATCACCACTGGAACTAGTTGTAAACCAATTAATTGAGCAGCCCTCCATCGACGCTCACCGGCAATGATTTCGTATTTTTCGCTACCAATCTTACGCACGACTATCGGTTGAATTATCCCTTGCGCCTTTATTGAATCGGCCAACTCCTGCAAGCGCTCAGGATCGATATCTTTCCGCGGCTGATATTTCCCTCTTTGCATGTATTCAATTGGCAAGGTTTGCAGCTGTTCCTTTTCCTCGCTCAAAGATACAGCGCCTAACAGAGCATCAAGCCCTCTATTCAATCCACGTCTTTTCTCAGCCATAACAACACATTCTCGGTATCTTATTCACATCAACTCTATCAATAAAGTTAACTCTCATAACGAATAGGTTAATGCCTCTAATTCGTCCAATATCTCTAAAAACTCTTCAGCCGACTCCATCAGAAGGACACTATCCCTAGTCACATCTTCTACTAATTTTCTGAACAACACCGAAATTGCTTCTCCATCCAGATTTAAACCATCCAGATCCTGCAACAAGTGTTTTCTTGCCAGGCTCTTTTCGATGATTTCTGTATATGTATTTCTACGTGAGTCTACTCCCTGATTTTCATCAATAGACTTAGATGAAGATCCCTTGAACTCTTTAATCGAAGAGTCCGCAAGCAAAGCTTCAAGCCCCTTACCTAATCCACGTTTATTTAAACTCATATCAGCGGTTTTTTTCTTTCCTAATCATTTCGCCAGCGAGTGCAATATACGCTAGCGCACCTCTTGATGATTTATCATAACTAAGCACCGGCAAGCCATGACTTGGCGCTTCTGCCAGCCTTACATTTCTTGGAATACAGGTTCTGAACACTTTGTCGCCAAAATATCTAATTAATTGCTCAGAGACATCCTTGGTAAGACGATTTCGGTCGTCATACATGGTACGCAGAATGCCTTCCAAGTGCAGAGTGGGGTTAACGTTTTCCTGAATATTTTTGAGCGTGCTCATCAACGCCGACAATCCCTCCAGAGCATAATATTCACACTGCATTGGAATCAACAAGCTATTCGCCGCGACCATGGCATTTAAAGTCAGCATATTCAGCGAGGGCGGACAGTCGATAAGTATGTAATCAAACTCTGACTTGACCTGAATTAACGCATCGGCAAGACGAAACTCTTTACGGTCGACCTGCATTAACTGCACTTCTGCTGCAGTTAAGTCCGAATTCCCCGGAATTATAGAAAAACCGATATCGGGTAAACGAATCACCGCCTCAATAGCGGGCACGTCTTCCATTAACAGGTCATAGCTTGAATATTTAAGATCTTCCTTATCGACACCACAGCCCATTGCTGCATTTCCCTGAGGATCAAGATCAACAAGTAATACCCGGCGCTTCGCCGCTGCTAGAGAAGCCGCTAAATTTACACTGGTCGTGGTTTTTCCTACGCCGCCTTTTTGGTTGGATACCGCTATTACTCTTGCCACTAGCTCTCAGCCTCTTCAATTGGACCTATCTTAATCAAGCATCTCTCTGCCTCCACTCCTGGAACATTCAGAGCGATCACTGAGTTAACTATTTGGAATTGCTCCAGATCATCAGGAACCTGGCCTTTCATTGCCATTAATACGCCCGATTTAGTCAGTAAATGTGCTGTTAATTTAACGATATCATTCAAATCCGAAAAAGCTCGGGTTAACACCGCATCAAACAGTTGCGGAGGATTATAGGATTCCACTCGGGCAGTGCAAACAATGACATTTTTAAGCTTCAGCTCCAACACGACTTGCTGCACAAAGCGGGTTTTTTTTGAGCTGCTATCCAATAAAGTAAAATCAACATCAGGCAGACAAATCGCCAATGGAATACCCGGCAAACCTGCCCCGGTACCGATATCAATTACTCGTTTTCCCTCAACATAAGGCGCTACAGACAAGCTATCCAACAAATGCAAACGCACCATCTCTTCTTTGTTTCTAATGGCCGTCAAGTTATAGGCTTTGTTCCACTTTTCGATAAGAGCTATAAAATTGAGCAACTGATGAATTTGCGACTCCGAGAGCGTTAAATTCAATTGATTCAGTCCTGAAACCAAGATTTTATGCAGTGTTTCCATTAGGCGGTTTTCTTTTTCAAATAGACTAACAATAAGGAAATTGCTGCCGGTGTAATTCCCGGAATTCTGGACGCCTGTCCCAATGTCTCTGGCTGTTGCTTTTTGAGTTTTTCACTCACTTCATTTGAAAGACCAGGAACTCTTTTGTAATCGAACGAGTCTGGTAACCGTAAGTGATCATAACGCAAAGCCTTATCTATTTCGGTTTGCTGCCTGACAATATAGCCAGCATACTTGGCTTGAATTTCTACCTGTTCAGCCACAGCAAAATCATTTCCATAATCCGGCGAATTTTCTTTGCTCTCCAGAGAATCATCATATAGAAAGCTCAATAATCTTTGGATATCGACTTCTGGACGGCGCAACAACTCCATCAAACTGGCTTCTTTTAATAACGGCTTACCCCATATATCTTCAATCTGTTCAGCCTGGCTACTTTCTGCCCGCACCCATTTTTTCTTAAGCGCTTCTTGCAAATTGCCAATATTTGAACGTTTGGCCTCGAATGCCTGCCAACGCTGATCATCAACTAATCCGAGCTCACGGCCTTTCTCGGTCAAGCGTAAATCCGCATTATCTTCGCGCAATAACAGGCGATATTCGGCACGACTGGTAAACATACGATACGGTTCTTGAGTACCGCGAGTAATCAAATCATCAATCATGACGCCGATATAGGCTTGATCGCGCGCAGGGCACCAGCTTTCCATCTCTTTGACTTGCCGTGCAGCATTCAATCCAGCGACCAATCCTTGAGCGGCGGCCTCTTCGTAACCTGTTGTGCCATTGATTTGGCCGGCAAAGAACAAGCCATCCATGTGTTTGGTTTCCAATGATGTTTTCAAATCCCTGGGATCGAAAAAGTCGTATTCGATGGCATAACCAGGTCGCACAATTTCGGCATTCTCAAAGCCGAGCATGGAGCGAACAAATTCATATTGCACATCAAACGGCAAACTGGTTGAAATGCCGTTGGGGTAGATTTCATGGGTATTCAAGCCTTCCGGCTCAACAAAAATCTGGTGAGAATCGCGATCGGCAAAACGAACAATCTTGTCTTCAATAGACGGACAATAGCGTGGACCAATACCTTCAATGATGCCTGAATACAATGGGGATCTATCCAATCCGGCGCGAATAATGTCATGAGTTTTAGAATTGGTGCGCGTGATATGGCATGGGATTTGTCTTGGATGCTGCTCTCGTTTACCTAAAAATGAAAACACAGGCACCGGATCATCGCCATGTTGCTCTTCTAACTTGCTGAAATCGATAGTTCGGCCATCGATGCGCGGGGGCGTGCCGGTTTTCAATCGATCGATACGAAACGGCATTTCGCGCAAGCGTTCTGCCAGTGCAACTGAAGCGGAATCTCCAGCGCGCCCACCACTGTAATTTTCCAAGCCAATATGAATTTTCCCGGCCAAAAAAGTGCCTGTCGTCAATACCACCGCTCTGGCTGAAAAATCCAAGCCCATTTGAGTCTTTACGCCAATCACCTTGCCGCCTTGAACAATCAAGTCGGCCACCGTTTGTTGAAACAAGGCCAGATTGGGTTGGTTTTCTAATGTATTTCTAACGGCTTGTTTATACAACTGCCGATCGGCCTGCGCTCTGGTGGCTCTGACTGCAGGGCCTTTACTGGCATTGAGGGTGCGGAACTGTATGCCACCTAGATCTGTTGCTCGCGCCATAATGCCACCCAGCGCGTCAATTTCTTTGACCAGGTGACCTTTACCAATGCCACCGATAGCTGGATTACAGCTCATTAGACCAAGGGTATCAATATTCTGGGTGAGCAATAGCGTCTTCGCGCCGCAACGCGCGGATGCAAGCGCTGCCTCAGTACCTGCATGCCCGCCACCAACCACAATCACATCAAAATCATTCTTAAACTTCATAAGCGCTGCCTATCTTTTTGGTGCTATATTAGCAAGCGATTAAATACCAACATTAATCCATTCAACAAGAGGTACATGATGAAAAAACACAAAAAAACCACTCGCTTAACAGCAATAACTACGCAGAATCCCGTTGCCAAATTTGCTTATACGATCAACAAATCAATTTGCTTCCGCGACAAAACTAAATATTTACGCAACGCTAAACATAGAAAACAGGAGGCTTCGTTATTGGCTTTGGCCAAAACCAATAACGAAGCCTCCTGCTTTAAGTGTGTACCTAACTCTTACAACTGGTTGTTCAACGCCTTATCGCTCAATGCCTGCCAATGACGTTTCAGCACTGAGTCGGTTGGTTTTTCTGGCAAATCCGCCTCAATCAATGAACGAAGTTGAGTTATGTAATGACGTCTTAAAATCGAATCTTCAGGCAGCTTAGGTCGCGCCGGTTCAACTACCCGATCTATTTCAGTTAGCGTTTTCGGCTTTACCACATTTAAAACATCTGCATTTTGAACAACGGGCGATACTTGCTTAGAAAACCTATATTTCTCAACCATCTCATCAAATGCATCCTGACTACTCAATGCATGCGCCAACTGACTCGTCAATACGCTGTTGTAATGTCTTTTTAATACCGAATCCGACGGCAGCCCTGGCAATAATTCTTCAACATAAGCTTGCACTTGAGCCAAAAAATGCCGTTTAAGCACAGAGTCTTGAGGGAGCCATGATGAGCCAACCGCTTTTTCAATTGTTGCGGCAGGCGATAGATCTGGCTGTGGCGCGTCCAAAACGATATCTGAGATTAGCTCAGGAACAATCGTTGCAACTGCTTCATCAGCAGCAGATGCTGTTTCAACTGCCTTATCGACAACGATGTCATCTATCACAGGATTAACGGGAGCACTTGTAACGATAGGCTGTTGAGCTACTTCAATTTGTGCATTTTTCTTTATTATTTTGAAATAAATCACTGCGGCTATAACAAGCCCAAGGATTATTGAAAGTTCAAACATTGTTAATACTCTCTTGAAAAAATTATCCGTTATTTAATTGCACTCGCACACTTAATGCACATCTTGGTGAACGGAACTGCTTTAAGCCGCTCCGGATTAATGGCTTCACCACATACCTCACAATCACCATACTCACCATTGTCAATTCGGGCTATTGCGTGCCGAATTTGTTCAATCTCCACTCTGGCAGCATTACCCAAAAAATCCAACACCTGGTCATTTTCAACCTGAGATGCCTGCTCCTCGAAATCCTGAGAAACCGGCTCTTCTGGATGTTTAACTTCATTGGTAATTTTTGAAAGCCGCACATCAAGCTCTTCAAGCATATCAATTAATTGATCTCGTACCTGATCATATTCTTTCATATCAACTATTGCCCCATGTATTTATCACATTTTAAGACCCGCCAGCACACATTGACTACTAACGAGGACTGCCAATGCAGAAAACCAACCTGCGGGAGTGAACGCATTGTCGCATACAGCTTGATAACGGATATGACCGAGGTGAGAATCCTTTGTTACCTAAAAATTCGTCCAGGACTACTGCTGACCAACTTCAGTGACCACCACGTCAATGCCATTTTGCCTTAATCGAGCACGAATACTACTAACGCTAGCCATCTGATCGAAAGGCCCCATCTTGATTCGATACCAAATGGCATTACCAATTTTAGCTTTTTCGACCCTGGATTCGATGCCCATCAACGCAAGCTTGGCTTTTAAATTATCAGCATCTTTAAACTCCTTAAAGGAGCCCGCCTGAAGAATATAATGAGTCCCCTTGCCTTGCCCGATCCGCTCTTCACGAGTACGCGTACCGATTTCATAATCAGGTACCACCACTTCTTTTTCGGGCAAAATGGTATAAAAATCAAACTGCGGAATAATGGGGCCGGAATCGACTTTTTCTCCAGACTTGAATGACCGTGCATCAGCTTTTTGTTTTTCATCAACTACAGCCGGTAGACTTGTTGGAGCAGCCGGCAAAGGCCCGACTTGCTGACTTCCACTGCTGCGCAAATAAACCAAAAAGACGACAAACCCGATAATAAGCGCAGTAATCACCATCCATTTCCAAAGGCTGATGCTTTGAGGACCATCTAAAGATCGGTGACGTCCCGAATGGTGACTGCCAGGAACTCTGTGTTTATAGTCTTTGGCCATTACATTGCTTCTGGCGTAGAGATTTTGAGCAAGCCCAAGCCATTTGCCAATACTTGTTTGACTGCACACACCAGATTCAACCGGGCGTTACGCACTGCAGCATCATCAACCAAAAACTGATGAGCATTGTAGTAAGTGTGGAACTCATTAGCTAAGTCCCGCAAATAATGGATCAACTGATGCGGCTCATAATTTAAGGCGGCTCGTTCAAGCACTTCAGGGTATCTGGCAAGTGTTGTCAACAAGGCTGATTCGTGCTCTTCTGTTAAAACTGAAAGACTGTCCATGCCTAATTGCCAATCTCTTACCAAGCCTTTCTCATCCAACTGACGCAACACGCTGCACACTCGAGCATGCGCATATTGCACATAAAAAACAGGGTTCTCATTCGACTTTGACGTCGCCAATTGCAAATCAAAATCCATGTGCTGCTCAGAACGACGCAGCATATAAAAGAATCGTGCTGCATCATTACCGACTTCATTGCGCAATTGCCGCAAGGTGACAAATTCTCCAGAGCGAGTGGACATTTGCACGCGCTCTTCTCCACGATAAAGCGTTGCAAACTGCACTAATAACACGCTCAAGCGAGACTTATCGGCTCCTAATGCCTGAATAGCGGCAAGCACTCGCGGAATATAGCCATGATGGTCTGCACCCCAGATATCGATAATCTGATCAAAACCGCGATCCAGCTTGTTCATGTGGTAAGCAATGTCAGACGCAAAATAGGTCGTTTGACCATTTTCACGCACCACCACCCGATCTTTTTCATCACCCAACCGGCTTGATGCAAACCACGTCGCACCGTCTTGTTCGTATAGATAACCGGAAGACTGCAGACGCTCCAGTGCTTTTTGCACTGAGTCATCATCCATCAATGAGCGCTCTGAGAACCACTCTTGATAGTCAACGCCAAATTCATTCAAGTCGGCTCTAATGTCACCGAGAATGCTCTCCAGACCTATTTGGAAAAAATCACGATAAAGCTCAGGGCCTAACAAAGTTTTGGTGCGCGCAATTAGGGCATCGATATGCAGCTCCTTATCGCCGCCCTGAGGCTCGTCTGCAGGAATGCTATCAAACACCGCATCGATACTATGGCGATATTTATCTACCGAATGCCTGTGAATGTCTGCCGAAATTTCGCGCACATAATCGCCGCGATAGCCATTACTTGGAAACAGGACTTTCTCTCCACACTCTTCCAAATAACGCAACCAGATACTGGCTGCCAAAATATCCATTTGTCGGCCTGCATCGTTAACATAGTATTCGCGTTGCACATCAAAACCGACAGCCGCCAGCAAGGCCGCAACCGCTGAACCATAAGCCGCACCGCGGCCATGTCCAACATGCAAGGGCCCGGTTGGGTTCGCGGACACAAATTCAACCTGGACCTTTTTACCTGCACCAACAGTGCTTAGGCCATAAGACGGTCCGAGATTATGTATTTGATTAATAACTTGAAACTGGGTTGCTGAATCGATAAAAAAATTGATAAATCCAGGCCCCGCCAATTCAACCTTGGTAATAGCTGCATCACCAGGCAATGCATCAATTAATTTTTCAGCAAGTTGTCGTGGATTCGATTTGGCAGGCTTGGCCAAGAGTAGTGCCAAATTGGAAGCGAAATCACCATGTTGACTATCTCTGGTGCGTTCTATAGAAATTTTAGCAGAGATGTCTCTGTCAAGAGCACCTTGGGTTTTTAAAGTTTCAACGGCTTGCAGGAGAAGGGCTTCTAGCTTTTTTTTCATTACTACGCGATGAGGTTTAGATCAAGAGAAACAGGCGCGCATTATCCATCAAAATGGATCCATTATCCATTTAAAGAATCTTAACCATAAGTTCGATACGGCATTAAAAAATGGCTAGCCGATACAAATTCACCTTCACCCGCGGCAATATGCCACATTGCATTGACTAAGAGAAGGCGCTAGACTTTTTCCACTTCGTTAGCGCTGAAAAAACACCAACTCCCAGCTAACAACTCTTCTAAAAAATCCCGAGGTTGCCATGAAACGCAGATACCATTCAGACGATGTTAGTCACAGCAACCATCAAGATTTAAGCAAAAAAACCGCAATACATGAAGCCGGGCACGCCACCGCGGTTTACCTAAGAAACAAACAAAAGCAACTTCCACCCGTGTTCTTCCAAATCTTCATTAAAGAAAATAACCAGATCACCGACCATCAGAGCCATACCCACGAACACCCTATTGCAATAGTTGAGGGAGGGCGTTTAATCCACTCCCTCCCCAATAATTTGGGGGATATTATTAACGAACTCCCCCCTCTGCAACAACAAGCCTATCTTCTTGCCTTTGAGGCTGACATCATCAATATAATGGCTGGGCCTTTAGCAGAAGCTAAATATGTTTCTTTGCGTGATGGCGAATTAATTACTCCGCACTTGGTGAACTTTGATGCCCTACAAAACTACGGCGGCTTATCTGACATGGAAGCTATAAATGAATATCTCGAATGCTATAGCACTTGCAGCCTGGAACGCAAAACCAAGGTCTCTGAATTATTCATAGAAGCGTTTGAATTTGTAAATGACACCCAACATTGGAAAGCCATTGAAGCTTTAGCGAATTATCTACAAGCAAACCCCAAAAACATCATCGACTGTGAAGAAATCATGACCATTATCGATCACAGCATGCACAACCAACAGGCAAGCCTGCATAACAATTTTCGGCTATCAACTATCAGCGATAGCGCCTGGCTCCAAATAGAGCCGTCCCCACTCTTACCATAGTTGATCCTTCTGCAATTGCAGCCTCCAAATCACCAGACATACCCATTGAAAAGCTATCCAGACTCGGATCAAGCAGATTTTCAACAGCTTGATGCAGCAAACGATAAGGCATGCGTTGACGTTCAACGTCATCTTCCGGAGCAGGTATTGCCATTACTCCACGCAGCACAAGATTTGGCAGCTCTTTAATTTGCGAACACAAGCCCGAAAGCTCGGCCAATCCCACTCCCGATTTACTAGCTTCAGCGCTTATATTCACTTGCAGACAGATATTCAAGGGTGACAAATAATCCGGCCGCTGCTCACTTAAACGCCTAGCCACTTTCAAACTTTCCACACTGTGAACCCAATCAAAATGCTCGGCCAAAGCCTTGGTTTTGTTGGATTGAATGGGGCCGATAAAATGCCAGGTAATATCAAATGCGCCCAAATCTTGCTGCTTCTTTAACGCCTCCTGGCAATAGTTTTCGCCAAAATGACGCTGCCCCGCCTGATATGCAACGATAATATCTTCAGCCGGCATGGTTTTACTCACCGCTAATAAATTCACTGAACCCGGCTTACGATGATATGCAATCTCTGCAAGTTTAATTTGCGAGCGAACCCGCTCAAGATTTTCTTTTATCATGATTGTTATTATATAGTGGCTTGAGATCAGCATTATTAAGTCTTGTGTCTACTAAAATACCAATAGTTAGACTAATGTTGTAAGCATTGCTTTTTTTCTTATCTTCCCGAGGATATTATGGATATTGCCGAATTATTGACCTTTTCCGTTAAAAACAACGCATCAGATTTACATCTGTCAGCTGGCTTACCGCCTATGATCCGCGTTGATGGCGATATTCGCCGCATCAATATTCCCGCCCTTGAGCATAAGGAAGTGCATGCACTGATTTACGACATCATGAACGATAAACAGCGCCGGGATTACGAAGAATTTCTGGAAACTGACTTTTCTTTTGCCCTGCCCGGTGTGGCTCGTTTTCGTGTAAACGCCTTTAATCAGGAACGCGGTGCAGCTGGCGTATTCAGAACCATTCCTTCCAAAGTCTTAACCCTGGAAGACCTGCAGGCACCGAAATTTTTTGAAGAGCTCTGTAAAAAACCCCGCGGCTTGATTCTGGTAACCGGCCCTACCGGTTCAGGTAAATCGACAACTCTCGCGGCGATGATTAATTACATCAATAGCAATGACTACGCCCACATACTCACTGTTGAAGATCCTATCGAGTTTGTTCATGAAAGCCAAAAATGTTTAATCAATCAGCGCGAAGTCCATCGCGACACCCATGGCTTTACCGAAGCCTTACGATCCGCGTTACGGGAAGACCCGGATATCATTCTGGTCGGCGAAATGCGTGATCTTGAAACCATTCGCTTAGCACTGACTGCCGCTGAAACCGGTCACTTAGTTTTCGGCACCTTACATACGACATCTGCAGCAAAAACCATCGACCGGATTATCGACGTATTTCCCGCCGCGGAAAAAGACATGATTCGTTCAATGCTTTCAGAATCGCTACAAGCGGTCATTTCGCAAACCCTGCTCAAAAAGATTGGCGGTGGCCGTATTGCAGCCCATGAAATCATGGTCGGCACATCAGCCATCAAAAATCTTATCCGAGAAGCCAAAGTTGCACAAATGTACTCTGCCATTCAAACAGGTCGTAAAGATGGCATGCAGACACTCGATCAAAACTTGAAAGAATTGGTAGATGCCGGCCTGGTAGCTCCTAAAGTGGCAATGACCAAAGCGGTCAACAAAGACACCTTCCGATAGGGGTTAGCATGGACTTTAATGCCTTACTCGCACTAATGGTGCAAAAAAAAGCTTCTGATTTATTCATCACTGCCGGCAGACCGCCCACGATGAAAATTGACGGCACGCTGGCTGAGTTATCAAAAACACCACTGACCGCCGATCAGGCTCTAAAAATTGTGCTCAGCATCATGAGCCCAAAACAGAAAGATGAATTCGAGAACACTAAAGAGTGCCAATTCGCCATTGGCGTTGAAGGTCTAGGACGCTTCAGAATCAGCGCCTTCACTCAACGCGATGCTGCCGGTATGGTATTACGGCGCATAGAAAATCAAATTCCGGATGCCGAGGCACTTCATCTTCCGCCTATATTAAAAGATCTGATCATGGAAAAACGTGGCCTGATCATCTTCGTCGGCGGCACAGGCACCGGTAAATCAACATCGCTGGCGGCATTGATCAAACATCGCAACCAGAACAGCAGCGGGCATATCATCACCATCGAAGACCCTATCGAATTTCAACATCCGCACATTGGCTGCATCATTACTCAACGAGAAGTGGGCCTTGATACCGAGTCCTATGAAGTGGCTCTAAAAAATACCCTGCGCCAGGCACCTGACGTCATTCTGATCGGCGAAGTCAGATCCCGCGAAACCATGCAAAATGCCATCACTTTCGCCGAAACCGGTCATTTGTGTTTGACTACCTTGCATGCAAACAACGCAAACCAAGCATTAGACCGAATCTTGCACTTTTTTCCGGATGAAATGCATAGTCAGCTGTTAATGGATTTATCGCTTAATCTGCGCGGCATCGTTGCTCAGCAATTAATCAAAAACGCCGACGGCAAAGGCCGTTATCCTGCGGTTGAAATTCTGATCAACACACCATTGGCCAAGGATTACATTCGTAAAGGCGAGATTCACAAGCTGAAAGAGTTGATGAAAGATTCACGCGAGCAAGGCATGCAAACTTTTGACCAAGCGCTTTACGACCTGTTCGTGGCGGGCAAAATCAGTGAACAGGATGCACTCAATGCGGCCGATTCCAGAAACGAAGTGCGTCTGATGATCAAATTAGGCACCGTCAACCCGGCCAGCTTCGGCAACAATGACATGATTTTATCGGACACTGAATAAATCATTCGCGCCTGACTAAAGTGTTAAGTAGTTGTTGGAATTAGCGCTAGCAGATTCTGAACGCATTACAACCCTAGCAGATTGTTGTATCATCTGACCGCGTGAACAATCATGGGACTTGCCCAAGATTCCGCCGACAGATTAATTTAAAGGGTTGAAATATGAGTAAATTAAAATTAGCAGTCCGTTTTCTTTTAAGTTTGTTATTGGTCATTACGATTGCAGGTTGCGCCAGTAGTCCAAAAACTGAAAGCACAGGGGAATATTTTGACGACTCTGTACTGACAACCAAAGTGAAATCATCAATATTGGGCGACTCCAGATTGAAAGTATTGCAAATTAATGTCGAAACTTTCAAAGGCGTGGTGCTGCTAAGCGGCTTTGTCGACTCCGCTGCCGCTGCAACACGGGCCGTGCAAATAGCCAGAACTATCAGGGGTGTTAAATCCGTTAATAATGCACTGGTCGTCAAATAGCTAAACTAAGCCCAGACATCTTCACTGGGCTTTTAACCACGAAAACAAAAAGACCACGAACAACTCTTGATCCTTCGTGGTCTTTTTGTTTTCGTGGTTTTTATTTAGACGCAAATACGTTCACCCTATAGTCGACCTGACTAAGCAAATCCACACCACAATAATTTTCATGCCGAATTCTTTGCAACTGCCTCCATCCGCTCTCAAACTCCATATCGATCTTGCTGACTTCAAGGCCTTGCCTGAATCGACCAAGCTTACGTCAAACATACTTGGCCAATCCAGAGCCCAAGCCGCGCTTGAATTTGGCATCGCGATGAATACGTCCGGTTACAATATTTTTGTCATGGGCGAGCCGGGATTGGGCCGTTTGACCATGATTACTCAACATCTGGAAACTTTGGCAAACAAAAAACAGCCACCGCCTTCATTCGCCTATGTGGAAAACTTTGAAAATCCTCGCGAACCAATAGCAATCTCCCTACCCACCGGTCAAGGCCAGAACTTAAATCGGGATATCGAAAAATTACTGGATAATCTTCTAGCGACCTTCCCGGCCGCTTTTGAAAGCCCCAGCTATCAGCAAAAGAAAAGCGCTATCGAACGACAATTCAGCCAACTCTTTAACGCTGCCATTGATCTAGTTGAGAAAAATTCCCGAGCACTGAATATTGCGTTGTTTCGCGAAGGTGAATCAATCACCTTCGCGCCGTTGCGCAAAAACAAGCCGCTGGATGAAGATCAATTCAGCCAAATGCCGCAACCGGAACGTGAGGCTTTTCATAAACATGTTGAAGCCCTGGAAGACTATCTCGGTGAAGTATTACTGGAAATGCCGCAGTGGCGTCGAACTATGGTTGAAAAAATCCGGCAACTGGATAATGACACCATCAGCCTGGCCGTCGATCCACTTTTTAGCGATCTTAACGAGACCTACCAACACGTTGATGACGCCCTTATTTATCTGACCAAAATCAGAAAAAATCTGCAGCAAACCATCACCGATTATTTAATGCCTGGACGCACGACTGAGCTGAATGAGAACACGCTCAGGCGTATGTTACTGGAGCAATATCTGCCGAATATTCTGGTTGATCTGCCGACAGACGCGGGGGCACCCGTTATTTTTGAGCCACATCCAATTTATCAAAACCTGTTTGGGCGTATCGAATATGTCAGCGAACAAGGCACGCTGATCACCAATTACCGCCGCATCTGCTCAGGCTCACTGCATCGAGCTAACGGCGGTTACTTGATTATTGATGCGGAAAAACTGCTCACTTTTCCATTCGTTTGGGATGCCTTAAAGCGTGCCCTGCAATCAGGGCGAATTGAAATCGAATCACCTTATGCCGAATTAGGCATTAACCCCATTACGCTTAAGCCGCAGGTCATCCCGCTCAATGTCAAAGTGATTCTGGTCGGGCCCAGAGATATCTATTATCTACTGGAGGAAATGGATAGCGAATTTAACGAAATGTTCAAAATCCTTGCCGATTTTGACAACTACATTCCGCGCACCCATGACTCAATGCAGCAATTTGCACTATTGATGCAAAAACACGCAGAAGAAACGGTCACTCCGCCGTTGACCAATGCAGCAATTCAGTGCTTAATTGAACACAGCTGTCGTCTGTCTGAAAACCAACATCGTTTCTCAGCGCGAGTAAATGATTCGCTGGACATCATTGCCGAAGCCAACCTGTTTTGCCAGCAACAACAATCGAAAGAACTTGATCGCACTCATGTCGAACAAGCGCTAAGTGCCAAGGAATTCCGCAATGGCCGATTATCCCAAACCATTCTCGAAGAAATGCTCGATGGCACGATATTGATCGACACCGATGGCGAAGCCATCGGCAAAATCAATGGCCTGACCGTACTTGAAGTCGGCGGCAGTAGCTTTGGCGCACCGGCCCGTATTACCGCATCGGTGTATCCTGGCTCACGAGGCATCGTTGACGTGGAAAGAGAGGTAGAACTCGGCCAGCCGATACATTCCAAAGGCGTCATGATTTTATCCGGCTATCTTGGACACTGTTACGCCCAGCAATTCCCACTGGCCATCTCCGCCAGCATTGCCATTGAGCAATCTTATGGCTATATCGATGGCGATAGCGCCTCACTCGCAGAACTGTGCTGCCTGATTTCCGCATTGACCCGAATCCCCATTAAACAATCAGTGGCGATTACAGGATCAATCAACCAATACGGCGAAGTACAAGCCATCGGCGGTGTTAACGAAAAAATTGAAGGCTACTTCCGACTTTGTCAGGCGCGCGGCCTCAATGGCCAGCATGCCGTCATCATACCGGCCGCCAACAAACGCAACCTAATGTTGAAACAAGAAGTAATTAATGCCGTTGTCACAGGCTTATTTACGATTTACGCAGTTGCCACGGTGGATGAAACATTGGAATTATTGACCGGTCAAATTGCGGGCGTAGCCGATGAGCAGGGTAATTACCCGGATGGCACCATCAATTTCCGAGCTATTTCCCGACTCAAGGAAATCTCTGAAATGGCCGCCGAAGACGACAAGGAAGAGGAAGGCGGAAGCTAACGTCAGCAACTCAAGTCCGGCTACTGACCGGGTGCAATGTTATTGCCCGGTCAGTTTATCAAGCATAGAATGCCCTTCCTTTCATATTTTTGGAGATTGTCCGTGTCAAACGAAATTTGGTTCAAAACCGGCGAAGCCACCGTATTTTCCAGCGAAGGCCAAGGCACGGATGCTATGCCTGAAATCCTCATCGGCAGTGTTAAAGGCCCGGCAGGCCATGCTTTTGCTAATTTGATGGGGCAAACCGAAGGCCACACCCGCATGTTTGCCATTCGTGCGTGCAACCAACAAGTACGCCCGGCCACCATCATCGTTCCCAAAGTCACCATCAAATCTTCCGCGTATGTGGAATTATTTGGCGGCCCGGTGCAATCGGCGATTGCCGATGCCGTGCTTGATAGCGTGATTGAAGGCGTGATCCCAGCCGACCAAGCCAATGATTTGTGCATTATTGCGATGATATGGATAGCCCCGGAATGTGCCACTAATCCGGAATTGGATCGTAAAGATTTATACCGCACCAATTACGAAGCCATGAAGTTGGCTATTTTTAGAGCCCTCAACAACTTCCCCACCATCGACGAATTAATTGCCAACCGCCATACGATTGTTCACGAAATGTACGATCCCGAAACAGGCGAATCTCAGTGGTAACACCCTGCTATTTGCCGTAAGTCTTAAGCAAATAAAATGGCACTTGCCGCCTGCCCCGAATGTGATTTATTGCTAAACCGGCATCAGGCAGTGGTTGGAGAAAAAGCCCATTGCCCGCGCTGCGGCTATTTGCTGCAGCGTCCCGCCAAACAAAGCGTTGAAAGAACACTGGCTTTGTCCATTGCCGGATTAATATTGATTTTTCCGGCGAATCTGCTGCCCTTAGTCGGCATTAAAATCTTGGGCAATAGCCATGACGGCACCTTGTGGTCCGGTGTATTCACCTTGTTTTCCGAAGGCATGTGGGCCGTTGCAATATTGGTATTCTTATCGAGCATGTGTTTTCCAATGCTCAATATTCTTCTTTCGCTCTTCGTCAGCTTCCATCTGCATTTTAAAAAACCAAGCAAATATCTGTCTGTTTGGCTGCGCTGGCTGCAACATTTGGAAGAATGGGCCATGCTGGAAGTCTATATGCTGGGTATCATCGTCGCCTGCGTTAAACTGGCGTCGATGGCGGAAGTTCAATTCGGACTGGGGCTATATGCCTTCATTGCTCTGATCATCATTAATGGCATGCTCACCAGCAATCTTGACGGCTATCTATTTTGGCAACAGGTTCGGCAACTTAATAAAACTCATGAAAACTAAAGCAGGCGCGCTGAACCAAGGACTGATTCGCTGCCATGATTGCGGCACACTAAGTCAATTAAATACCCATTCATGTCCGGTCTGTGCCAGCCATTTACATGCTCGCCTGCCCCATAGCCTGCAACGCACGGCAGCATTAGTGATAAGCGGCTATGCACTTTATTTACCGGCCAACCTGTTTCCCATCATGACGGTGACCCGGCTGGGTACAGGCGAGCCCCACACCATCGTCGGCGGTATTTTCGCGCTGATTGATAGCGACATGGTGCCAGTCGCCCTTCTGGTGCTGGTTGCCAGCATTCTGGTGCCGGTGATTAAATTGCTCGGTTTAACCTTGTTACTACTCAGTGTACATTTTCGCTGGCCGATCAATGCGCGCTTCTGGACCATTATTTACCGTATTATTGCCTTTGTAGGACGCTGGTCGATGCTGGATATTTTCATGATTACGATTCTGGTATCGCTAGTCAATCTGGGCGGCGTCGCCCAGGTTATTGCAGGGCCAGCTGCAACAGCCTTTGCTTCGGTAGTCGTGTTGACCATGTTCGCCGCCACAAGTTTTGATCCACGCCTAATATGGGACAACCCCAACGCTTATGACTGACTTTAACGATCCGATTAACGATGTTTCCGACGCCGTCATCAACAAACGCGCAGAATTGCCGCTGGTATGGTTTTTACCCATCGTTGCCCTGCTGGTAAGCGGCTGGCTGATCTCCAAAGCCATGATGGAAAAAGGCCCGGAAATTACCATCAATTTTCCTACCGCCGAAGGACTGGAAATCGATAAAACCAAAATCAAATTTCTGGATGTCGAAATCGGCAAAGTCACCGCCATATCCATCAATGAAGATTTAAAAACCATCCGGGTCAGCGCGCAAATGAGCAAAAATGCCGACGACTACCTGAAAGAAAACACCACATTCTGGGTGGTGCGGCCGCAGGTGGGCTTATCAGGTATTTCAGGCTTAGGCACCTTATTATCGGGCGCCTACATTGCCATGAAGCCAGGGGATGGCGACTCAAAAACCGACTTCGTCGGACTGGCAACAGCACCGCCACTCAGGGCCAACGCGGAAGGCAAACAATTCATTCTCGATGCCAATAATCTCGGCTCGTTAAGAGCGGGCACACCCATCAATTTTCACGGCATCAGCGTCGGCTCGGTTCTCAACCATGAGTTAACTAAAGACGCCGATGCCGTTCGCCTGACTATATTTATTAACAAACCTTACGATCAATTTGTCAGGAAAAACACCCGCTTCTGGATAGACAGCGGTATTGATTTGTCCGCAGGCGCGGAAGGCTTCAAAGTCCGTACCGGGCCATTGTCCTCGTTACTAAGCGGCGGCATCGCCTTTCGTAATGACCCCGATGACCCGATTGACAGCATCCAGGCAGAAAACACCTCATTCCATCTATACGATACTTATGAGCAATCGACCCAAATTATTTACAACAACACCCTAAGATATGTCATGTATTTTAAAGGCTCCGTGCGCGGATTGGCTGAAGGTGCACCGGTGCAATTACGCGGCATTCCGGTAGGGAAAGTCGTTCATATTGACTTGGAACTTAATGAAACCACTAAAGATATCCAAGTGCCCGTCACCATTGAACTTGAGCTGGAACGCATCCACAAAGTTAATCAACAAGCCAATCTCAGTGACAAAGACATCATGTCTCAACTCATAAACAAAGGCCTGCGCGCACAATTGCAAACAGGCAGCCTGCTTACCGGCCAGCTATTGGTTGATCTGGATTTTTATCCAAAGATTCCGATTGTGTCTAACGATAACAAAAGTATTTATCCTGAATTTCCAACGACGGCCAATTCGATGGATCAGTTCACGCATTCAGCCAATATCATCATGGACAAGATTGCCAAACTGCCGCTGGATAATTTAACGGATGAAATCAATAAAACCCTACAATCCTTGCAAGGCACGTCTAAAGCCGCCAAAGACATGCTGGTCACGGCGAAAGGCACGTTGAATACAACGGACAAAACCATGAATTCAGCGCAAAAAGTCTTAACTACCCTGGAACCCGGTGCCAGCACCCATTACGAGCTTGAAAAACTGTTGCAAGAATTGACCCGCGCCGCCGGCTCGGTTAAACAACTTACCGATTATCTGGAACAACATCCGGATTCGCTACTTAAAGGCAAGGAAGAGGACTAAGCATGGTCAATAATTTTATCAAGTTGGGGATTTTGAGTAGCGTACTCAGTGCCTGTACCAGCACACCGCCGACTCAGTTTCATGTGCTGGAACCTCAATTTGAAATATCGACACAGAGTAAAAGCAACGACACAACGCCTAATCGAATTGTCGGCATCGGCCCGGTGTCCATCCCGACCTTTCTTGAGCGCAAACAGCTGGTGACTCGCGATCAAGACAACAACCTCCAAATCGCCGAATTACAACAATGGGCCGCACCGTTAAAAGACAACATCACCGAAGTATTGGCACAAAACCTAGCAGCGCTTCAGCAGGATAATATCGTCAGAGCCTATCCCTGGAGTGCCTATGGCAGCATTGATTTCCAAATCATAGTGCAAATAAACCGATTCGACGCCAAGCCAGACAAATCAGCCAATCTTGAAGCCAGTTGGGTCATCATGGATGACAAAAATCACACAATTGTCAGCAATGGCTTTTCCAGACTTCAGGCTAAACCCAACGATGACAGCACCACTGAAACCATAAAATCCCTTAACAGCGTCCTTGCCGCGCTCAGTCAAGAGCTGTCGCAGGCACTGTCAAAGTTAAAATAAACCCATAAAAACAAAGTGATAGCTGATTTAACTTGGTTTTAAGCCAAAAATACTTTAGAATTCGAAACATCTGAACATCAATGTTCATTTGGGGTGTTAGCTCAGTTGGTAGAGCAGTGGACTCTTAATCCATAGGTCTAGGGTTCGAATCCCTAACACCCCACCATATAAATCAAAGGGTTGCGAATTAGCAGCCCTTTTTTATGCCTGGCGTTTTTTGAAATGTAACCAGTTTGTAACCGCATTTGCTTAATCTAACTGCCAAACCTGCTTTATTCGACCCAAGTAAAACACCTGCAACGGTTGCCGAATTTTAGGCAATAAAAAGCAACCTGTTTTAACTACAACACTTTTACACTTCAATTAATGGGCAGTTCGTCAGGTTCCGACATGTTCTCACCGAAGTCTAAAACTCGTTTATGCTCCTTCTCATGACATTTACGGCAAAGTGTAATAAGGTTAGTGTTTTGGTGGGTTCCAAAGTTTGATGCGTACACAATGTGATGAACGTGTAGCGCTTCATCATTCGTTGAGCATGATACACAAGCAAAGTTGTCTAGTTGCCTGATTTTGTGTGCAACTTCTTTCCAGTTATTGGGATAGCCCCAACGATGAGGGCGGTCTAGGTGGAGAAGACCGCGACGATGAGCCCGAATTATTTTGAAATTTTTTGTTGTATTCGACTTATCGGCTACTAACTTGTTTACCCACTTAGAAAAAGCCTTATCGACCTCTGATTCGAGATTTCCAAGAATACGCTCAGCACTTTGCTGTTTCCAAATTGGCACCGTAGGCGAGCTAATATCAATGGTGGCTCGTCGTAGCATTCCGACAAGTAGCAACTCGCGAACTTCTTGATAGGAAATTTCCGCAACTTGTTTATATTCGTTCAAAGCATTCGTACATCGCCCACAAACACATACTCGGGGTGATTGAAATCGAAGGGTTTTAAATGGTTTTAGGCAAATTTTACAAGTAGGCATATGTTAACCAAAAGAATCAGTTACAAATATAAAACATAGCTCTGTGAGTCATTTGTTTAAAAGTTAGTTAATAACAAGTGATAATTTTTACCTGAGAAAAACTAGGTTTTTATTACTGCCTTTATTGTTTGGCGGTTGGTTTTGGCGATTATCTTGATATAAAACCAATAAAAATATGTTGGTTTGGTTATGCCCTAGTGTTTATTACCTTGCAAATTGACGCAACATTTCCAATTGAATTTTTCGTTCGGAAATTTGCTTCATTAATTGTTGCGCCAAATCGATTAATGGATCGCCACCCATCGCTTCAGTTTCCAAAACTGTTGTCATAAGCTCATAGAGCTCATGC
>JABFRC010000130.1 GCA_013141375.1 Methylococcaceae bacterium
TTTCCAGGCATCATAATATTGCCAGGCGAGCCCGTATCTGACCGGAAGCTCAATTAACCGAATACTTTTTAAAATTTCAAATAATGACAAGGTTCCAAAAAAATGCCGTCGCATTGAAAATGGCCCCAGTAAACCCTGTATCGATATCAGAACCGGCACCTGAATCGTGCTGGTAACCTTTATCAAACCATAAAAGCGCTCACTGCCATGGATGTGAATCAAATCGGGCTTAAATTGTTCAATTGCCGCCAAACATTTTTCAAGATCGATAGCGCGCATTCCAAATGCCGGATAACGGCTCGGCTGAGGAATGACAAAATACTCCACGCCATCTTCACTAAAATGCGCTTCGCGTAAGTCAGGATACGCAGTGACGATACCCAATTCAATCTCGTTTACGCTGGCTACATGTTCTGCCAGCTGGGTAATCCAGTGACCGCCATAGCCTTCACTTCCGGTGCCGGCATGTCTGGCCATTTGCGGAGTCGGTGTGTTTGTAAACCATAACACTCTCACGAACCTGCCCCGGCTTGTCTCCCAAAAGACACAGTTGTAATGGGTGGTTTTTCGCTTTTTACTTCTGACTTGATATTGTTAATGATTGAATTGGAGAGTCCAAGCCAGATCCAGAACAACATCTGATAGTTAGGATTGCGGAAAATACTGATTTTATATTCATTGACCAAAAAAACAGCCCAAAACATCGTAAAACCGATGGCAAGCACCATCAAAAAACCTTTCCTGCGACGATGCTTTAGTATCAACGTAAATAATCTAAAACCTGTTACCACGATCATCGCAATAAAAGCCAGAGACCCTGTCCAGCCAAATAATTCCGGCAATGACAGATAAAGACTATGAAAATCCGAAACCCTTATAGCTGTTTTGGATACATCAAGCAATTTATAAGGATCAATGTCAAACCAAGCCCATTGATTTGATCTAGGAACGCCATAACCATAACCAACCACCCAAGATTCGCTATATAAGCGCTGCATTGCAGCAGAAACTGTTCCTCCACGGTTAATGTCTTTACCGGAAACAAACCCTTCCAGAGATAGCCTGTGTAAGGATGGAGCCAGACTGGCGAAGTCTTTTTGTAAATGATCAAGCCCCACATAAACACCAATAACGGGTACCAGCAAGACAACGATTAAAATCAGGCGGCTCTGACGACTGACCCGGTCAATCGCAGAAAAATAGCGCACTGCAAAAACGAGGTAGTACATCACAATTGCCAAAACAACCAGGATTGCAGCCGCGCGATTTGAAGTCAACATAATAAAGGACAGGCACAAAAAGATCATAAGCAATATCCAGTTACTACTATATTTGACTTCTTGTTGGATGGATGAGGATGATAGCAAGGGTATCAACAAGCAAGTCAGCAACAAGCCATATTCACCAAATAATTCAAAATGACGCAGAGTACCACTTGAGTTTACTTCCCGATGTGTTAGCAGGGAGCCAAATTCTGAATAGCCCCCAAATAATGGTGTATTCCAGGTTACCCAGGTATAGCGTTGATTCAGTGCCACAACAAACTGGTAGAGCACCATAAAAAAAGTAATGGTCAAAAAAAGGCGAACTCGCTCCCTGGTTATCACCAGATTGCTTGCCAATTTATACATCAGAAGAAAACCAAAGAAGGCGGCGATGCCTTGAAGCCTCGGCACAAGGGGTAGTGGGTTTTTCATCACCCAGCCCAAAATATTCCAGAGTATGAATATCCCTAACAGAAATGACATGACATGATCTTTTTGACGACTGCCCACGTGCCGCTGACTGGACATCAAAAAGAATAATGAAAGCATCCCGAAAGCCATCAAATTCCATAGTCCTCCTTGATTTTCGGCATAACTGAAATGGCTGCACAGATAAACCACGAGGATAAAACCAAAGGTATCGCGTCGCCAAAACAACACATAAGCAAACAGGAAGGCTACCAGCAGGAAGCCAATGCCTCCAACAGCGGCATTGGGCATGTATTGTTTTAACAACAAATGCCCTGCCAGCTGGGAAATAAATGTAACTGTCAAGATGCCTAAAGCCGTCAGTGCGCGTGTTTTTTCCATCAGATACTCAATTCTTTAATAAATTTCAACCGTGTTTTCCGGTCAGTTCGTCAATGTGAGGGGGCTTCCGGTTCCGCAAAAATGGCGCGTCTGAAGCCTTCAACCATCGTGTTGATATTAATTCTGTCGCGAATAGTTGCTATGCCGCCAGCGCCAAGGTGCTTGATTAAGGTGTCTGATTGCACCAGCAACTCCAGTTTATCAACAAGATATTGAAGATCATCCAATGGAAAAACAAAACCGTTAACACCTTCCCTTACGTCATGTACTTCTAGGCCAAAATCAGCCGTTATAACTGGACGACCAAAAAACATTGCCATCTTGATGGCCAAACTGCATGCGCCGGGTGCAACAAATATGTCAGAAGTCATAAAATATTTACTCAAGTCCTTTTCGTCATAAATCGCGCCTTCAAAATACACGTTCTGTAAGCCTAATTGCCCAACCATGGCTTCCAGACATTGGCGTTCACCGCCATCACCTACAATTACCAAGGATAATGCATAGCCTTTTGCCTGCAATTGCACCAGGGCCTGTAAAAGCACGTCGACTTTACGTTCTTTATTCAAGCGACCCAGTAAAAACAGGATTTTTTGTCCCTGCGGTGAAAAGCGCCGCCTCTCCGATTGAAGCTCATCATCTCGCAACAACCAATCCTGTCGATAGCTCTCAAGCGCTTCAGTATCCATTGAATTAGGCGCCACCCAGAGCTTATTGTCAGGAAACCCCAACATTTTGGAATAATTCTTCGCATGTTCTGAATAGGCGATCAAACCATCAGCCTTCAGCATTAACCATCGTTTGGGATTGTATTTGCCCAGCCAGCGGTTAAGTCGCCCCCGATTGGCGTAGTCACTAATTTTTTTCTCATCTGTAAACGGTACACCGCCCTGAAACCATAACACCCTGATGCCCAGCAACTTGCAGAGCACAAGCAGTGCGAGTCGATCCAGGCAGTCCGCATTCCCTGAGATGACAACATCCGGCCTACCGATCAATACACGCCAAAGCATCCCGAACTGATAGCTGTTTGCGCCAAGCTCCCATAAGCCAATCTCACTGTGCTGAAAGCCCTCGATCACTTTTGCACTCTTTAGGTTTTCCTGAAGCATGGCTTTGGATGAGCGACTATAAAACACCGTCAGTTCAACATTTTCCAACCTTGCCAGCCGGTTGAATACAGGAACTCTGTAACTTGGAATGATTTCCTGTAGCAAAAACACTTTTATTCTTTTCATAAATAAAATTTTAGTTAAGCGCCACTCAACATGCTGGCTCGGGCACGAACAAGCACTCTTGGATCCAGTTTGATATCCAGCAATCTGGAAAGCATCAACAGAACCGCCAGTACCAGTCCAAGCTTGAAAAGCTCGGTTTGTAAGTTAACCTGAAAATCCACAATAAACACCAGATGGGCGACCATTACTGCAATAAACGTTGCCGTTAAAATTTTGCGCCATCGATACGGCACATAGTAATAGTGCTGGCTCAGTGCCATACCGATGACCGTCAACACAACAAACGACAGAGCCGTAGCCAGCGCAGCGCCTATCATGCCGAATTTGGGGATCAGCAGATAGACCAGGGCAATGTTGACAACAAGCGCCAGCAAATTGAGTAAGAGGCGCAATCCGGATTTTTGGGCAATCTGGATGCCGTAAGTAAAATATTGACCAATTGAAGATAAAATGACGGCGACGACCAACAAAGGCACCACCACAAAGCCCTGGCTAAAGATCTTGGTCGTCAACAGTAGCAGAATTTCCTTGCCGAACAAAGAAAGGGAAACCAATATTGCAAGAACCACAAACAGGTAATGATTGAAAACCACCCTGAATTTTTTTGGCGCCCCGGCCTCTCGAAATCCACTCATTACTACCGGACTCCAGGCCCCCTGAAAACCCATTAAAAATAAATTAATCAGCATGGCTACCCTGGCGCCAATACCATAGAGCCCCACATCACTTAAGCCGTTGAACTGATTGATCGCGTAGCGATCCACATACTGCATCAGATAAAACGCCAAACTCCCTGGAACCAACGGCAGGCTATAAGCCAGCATTTTTTTAAAAATCGCCCAGTCGAACTTAAACAGGTAGTTTGAGCGACCAAAATACAGTGATACCAAGCCAAAAATACTTTGTCCAAGTAATTGTCCCAGCAATATACCGCTAAGACCTAATCGGCAATAGGCTACAAAAGCCAAACCGGAGCTGATGCTCACTATGGTGTTACCGATGCTGCATAAGGCAAACTGTTTGGAACGGAACATATAAATCAGCTGGTTATTGGCGATGGAACTGATTGCATTAGTCCAGATCAGCAGGAAAACCAGAGTGATGGTTCCTTCGTCGACATGACCATCCAGCCACTTCTCCGCCAGTACTGTCGAGAGCGGTTGAACAAAAGGAATGAAGGGGACGAAAATGAAAATTGTATAAATTAAAATACTGGAAGATATGCGTTTTTTCTCCATCTCATCAGCGGCATCGTTATAAAAACGGGCCAGGGCTTGATCCAGAGCCGCCCCCATCACCAAAGGCATCAGAATGACTAAATAACTGAGTAAATCCAGCGCACCATAATCCGCCGGACTTAACAAGCGGGTATAGATAGGAACCGTAATCAATGAAAAGCCGCGCGCAATCAGGGAACTGATCGAATACAGCGAAGCATTTTTAAGGAGACTTTTATACATCTTAAATACTTGGGAAATGGTGGATTAAGTAATATAAATCCGGGGTCACTAAATTGGTATCTCCAGTTATGCTAGGGAGAATAATATATTGTTGATTTGAACTTATAATGTCCTTAACGCCTTTTAAATCCGGCACAGGCTACAGTAGCAGTTGATGGATAAAACTTTTCTAACGAAGATTGTTTGGGAATAATTCGTTGCAATATTCGACCGTTTACATTGCTTGTAATAAACCTAATTATCTTTTGCCAAGGCTTAATCGCGGAATTTATGCCCGACAGCACAGGGGTACCAAGTGTGTAGAAGTTTACATCCACCAGACCAAGGTTATTGTGTATCTGGATTAGCTCATGCTTCTTTATAGGCACATGGTAGGCATAATTCTCAGAATCGTACAATTTCCAAAGTAAATTGAATAGCCCATTAAAGTTTGGAATCAGAGTTACTATGCTTCCACCTTTGGTTAACATACGCATCATTTGATTCATTATTTCCGAAGGGTCTTCAAAATGCTCAATTAAACCGACAGATATAACCACGTCAAAGGATTCCAATAGCTCTGGATCCAACGCAGAAAAGATATCCCCATTTATCAAATGAAGGTCAAAACCGAGTTTTTCTCCCATCGACTTAGCCTTATAATACGAATCGGAATACTCAATTCCCCAAATTTCCAAGTTTTCGAATTGCTCCGCTAAATACTTTAGAATAAGACCCTCCCCACACCCACAATCTATTACACGCAGTCTATTTTTCCCCAATCGATGCCGCACTAATTCAATATATTTACTAAAAATTAAATGGTATGAATAAAACGGTCCCGTAGATATATCATAGGTTGGATACTTCACCTCGTCTGACCAGTATTTGTTCCAGTAATCTTTCGATGTGACCTCATTACTCATAGTTACTCCGTTAAAAATTTGATAAATTAAACACTGCCCGAAAGTAAAGGTAATTTGAAAACACCTACGGATACCAACCTAATATCTCGATAGGATTTTTCTTTGAACGCGATACAAAAAAAACATCGCTTTAAAAACCAGATTATTTATGACGGGTTGTGGCTTGTAGCTATTGATTAACTGTTTAAGCTGATGACTAAATCGGATGCCATTTTTTTTAATGTCCGCATAATCTCTGGCTGTATCATACGCGGCTTCACAGATTCTCAGCCGCTTTTCCTTGTCCGACAGGACTTGCAAAATGCTTCCGGCAATAGCATCGGGGTCCTTTTCACATATCCAGGCATTGCTGTTGTTTTCCAGTAACTCGTC
>JABFRC010000027.1 GCA_013141375.1 Methylococcaceae bacterium
CGCCGACAAACAACTGGAAAATTACTATCGATGGAAGGAAAGCGTTGAAGGTTGCAAACAAGTCACTATTGAAATCGGTGCAGGCAGCTCGGTGGGAGGCATTCGTAATAGCAGTCAAAACATGCCCTGCACTTTAATCAGGATCAACCCAAGAGAAGCTGAAGGACCGAAAAACACGATTTCAATTCCCATGACTGCATTGGCGGCGCTTGAGGCTATTGATGCAGTGCTAAATAAGTTCTGACTATACATTTTGAAAAAATGATTAGTTAATTCATTGTTCATAAACAGAGTTAATGAGCCGCTGCCTAATTTTTATCAACAAAAAATAAAGGAGTTAAATTCTGAATAATTACTAAATGCAAAATTCATATTTTCGATCATCAATGTATATCCATATTTTCAATGTGATGTTGGAATTTACCATTGGTTTGAAGGAACTCGCTGAGATACTGAGTTCTAATTTCCAATCGTCACAAGAAACCATTTAAGGTGCAAATAATGAAAAGTCTAACTCTAATAACAATTTTATTGTCCGTATCGACAATTGCCGCATCTGATACATCAGTTAAAGGATATATTCGCAATGACGGCACCTATGTTGCGCCACACATGCGGAGCACTCCTGATAGCTCAACTTTTAATAACTATTCAAGTCAGGGCAACACTAATCCTTATAACGGTAGAGAAGGCACATTGGCGCCAAGTTATGGATCCCCATCAAGACAAGCGCATATTTTGACACCACCAGCTGGATCTAACTCATACGACTATTACAGAACGAGGTAATAGGAATGAAAATATCAATTCTAGCCGTGGCAATCTCAACAAGTACATTATTTGGTTGCGCGAACATGGGTTACGTTATAAACACATATGGTGGTATGGACCATTCAGAAATAGAACATGAAGGCTATACATACAGAATATTTGATAGAAAAGATCTAAGCAAAGTAATGATTACACCGTCATTAGGGCAATCGATACGTGGCGGAGCAATTAAGGGCGCAACATTTGGTGGCGTTAATATACAGGATGATAAAGGCCGCTTTACAGGGGTTGCTATTGATTACTTAAACAAAGAAAATCCGGCGAAAATATGCGAAGTAAAAAGCGGAGAAATGATACTAGACCCACAATGGGAGTTTATTTATCTCTGCAATGAGAAAACAAAACAAAATTAGTATATTACTTAAGGAGCACGGGTTCAAAAGCTGGATTGCTGGTAAGGTTATTGTTGTTCAATTTGTTAATAAGCTAGCATCACACTTACACAAAACAGGTCATTTCTTAGTTAAGACTACCGTTGCTCCGATTTACAACATAATCTCTGATTTAAAAGGCTATCGTTATGACTTCGACAATCAACAATTCGAAGATAAGCTTGGAAGACCACTTAGAAGAAACTGGGCAGATGCCCTTGCTATGTCAAGTGGCGCAAGAATGGCGCGAGCTGGTGAAGGCACATTGCGTCGAAGTGTATTCCTTGAGTCCCTTGCATCAAGCAGCCGCCAAGAAAAATCCGAACTATTGGAACGAATTAGGGACAATGGGAGCTTGGAATATACCAGGTCAGGACTGGGAAGAATTTTTAGCAAGGCGAGTGAAAGAGTTACAGGCTCAACAGTTACCGATGTAAAAAACTGGCTAGCTAAAACAATTCATGCTATGCATGTTTTCGTTCGAGCCAGGTTCATTTTGTTGTGATCTCGCAAGTAATTGCAGCCTGCTCACCACTTTAAAGGCATGGCTTTTTTTTATTCAATTTGTTGATATTAACTTCATCATTGCATATAGCCTCATCAAAGGAGGCAAATATTGATAGCTTGGCCCCGGCTACTTTACCGGGGAGTTCCTTGTTATCAATGTCTCCTTTTCTTTTGAACTGACTCAAATACCTTGATTGCAGAATAGTCGGTTGGCCAGCTAACAGAATCACTGCATCGTTTTCTTAATTCTTCAGTGGATTCGCCAGATAGTCGCATAATTGTTGTGCCTTCGCAGCAATAGCCAATTGGGTCGATATCCTTTGGGTCAACTATAAATTTCAATATATGGAGCGGCTCTATAACTTTGGGAACAGCGGCTTCAAGTTTGATAACTCTGCTCTTAATGCGCATGCGCTGTTTTTTCCTGGCTAGGTTTGAGTTTTGCCACTACTGCCTTCGCTTCTTTCCTTGTAAAAACCAATGCGTGTTCTGGAAGCTTGGAACGGTTATTTTTTAAAAGCCAGTGCTTTATCGCCTGCTCTCTGGTCTCTATTGGCGAGATAACAATGACCGTTTGTAGTGCTGAGTTGCAACTTCGGCGTTCCAATTTTACTAATCGTGAATTTATATTCATTACTTACCCTCTAAAACCTCAATTCTTTTGGTCAGTTCGTCAATTTCAATAATCTTGGCTTGATTCGCCAATGCTGTTATTAACTGGCTGCCGACATCCGGGGGAATTTGTCCGGCCATGGTTGCCTTGATGATTTCGTTGCCCTGTTCACTAAGTGTTCCATTCGTGGGCAAACTGATTGGCATAGCTTGCGGTTTGAGTGCTGGGCATATCCTATCAAGCAACACCTTTGCCGCTTGCACATCGCCGCCCTTTGCCAGCTCTACTAAAGTTTTGATAATTTCCGGCATGTCGTCACTTATGGATTTTCGAAGAATCGTTGCCGGTGTTTTGTCTTTCGGGCGGCCTGCTGGGTTTCCGCTTTGGCCAGGTTTATATTTTGTGATTGTCATCTGTTTAAGTCCTGCATGTTTCAGGTGTTTTTATCAAAAAACCTAGGTTACGAGCCTATTAAACCTACTAAACCAGTAAAATAGGTTTAGTAGGTTGCTAGGTAGTCTGTTTTTGCAAAATTTTAGGGTGTATCTGGAAGCGCGTTGAAGGTCTGCCCCCAATTGCTGCCGGTCTGTTTGACGTAGACTTAAGCCAGCCATACTCGACTAATCGTGATAATGCCGCTTTTATATCAGTGATTGAATCTAGTCTCGTCCAGCCGCTTCGTAAAATATCACCTGTGCCAAATCCATCTAACAACTTACCCAATTCAATTTTGTTCAATATGGTTTTGGCGTTCGCGTCCACAGGATCAAGTGCAGAGTGATAAACACGTTCAGCTTGGCTTGTTAGATACTTGCTCCAGGCAATAGCTTTTTGTACTGCTTCAGTTTCAACAATACTACTATGGTCTTTGTCATCGGCTAGCTGAATCAATAGGGCAATGCTTGGAATTAACGACTTGTATTTACCAAAATGTGATTCCAGCGCGGGCGGTATATCATCAGCCCTTAATTCTTTATGCAGGTGGCAAAACCATTCATCAAATAGCTTTTGTGCAGCTTCGCTAAATCGTGCCGGTTCTGTATACCCTTCCCATGCCGCTAAACGTGTGAATACGTCAAAGGCTTCATTCTTGGCGTTTTTATCAGGCCATTGGTCAATATGTTTCCAATCTGTTAAATCAGGCCACACCATCAATTGAAAGCGTTGAATCATGCCATCATCGCCCGTTCTGCCGTCACTTGCTTGGCTAAGGTAAGGACGCAACACGCCCGGCTGAATATTTCCCAGCATTGCTAAGCAGACGCTTTGAATATCCACTGTGCCACGACCGATACGGTCGAAGGTATAGCAACCTAAACCGTTAAAAGCTTCCAAATAAAATGCGCGGTCATTGCTGCGGTCTTCCCTGTCGATAGTCCTTAAAAACCCACTGATTTCATCACGGTACAACATTAAGCCATTAGGATTTTCATTAAGCAGTTCACCTAGTTTTTCGATAGTGGCATCATTGACCATAAAGCGCGCCCGTGTGGGTTTGGTTGCTTCTTCTGGATTTTCAAGCAATATTTGCTTAGCTTCAGAAAACTTCTGTTTTTTGATAAGTTCTTTCGCGTGTTTTTCTGCCAATGTACGACCTTCTTTGTTAATGAAGTCTTGCACTTGGTCAGTCAACAACGCTTGTTCAAAAGTTTCTTTTGCTCGAACTTCCAAACGTTGCAACGGCTTCAATGCTTCATTAGCTGCCGGTGTTTTCATCGCGGAAGGTCTGCCGATATTTAGGCCCCAAATATTCGGGCATACTGTCCAATCATCTTTTGACTTCGGCATAATTAAACCTTTTTTACCGACTATCGCCGATAACGCCACCATTGCCGATACAGCCACATAATCAGGGGGGCATTGCATCCTATATGAAATATCAGCTATCCACGGCTTAAAGCTATTGGGTAATAAATTCATATCAAAAGGTATTACCGGCTTTAACTTTTCGTTAATCTCTACCGGTATCTCCCAATCCATAACGCCAGAATCGGAACCTATTAAACCTACTAAACCCCAATCGTCCGGCACATCAACCGCTTTTTTAAGCTCTTCCCGTAATTCTGAAACTGCCCACGTTTTCGATTCCGCCGGGAATGGCTCCAGGCCATCCCAATCAGGCGCGTGACACTGTAGCCAGTCCACTACATCGCCCGCAGGGGGCAAGTCTGGCAGGTTCAACACCTTAACCGCTGGGGGCGATTTTAGCGCCATTAACGCCGCGTAAACATCGCACATAAAGTGCAAGCCGGGTTCGTCATTGTCTGGCAATAGATAGACGGTTTTAAAGCCATTTAACGGCATCCAATCGGCTTTGTTGGCGCTTTGACTACCACCTAATGAAGTAATGGCACAAACACCAATACTGTGCAGCGCCGCCGCAGATTTTTCACCTTCAACAATAAAAACGGCTTTGTCTTTGGGGTGCGTTGCCAGCTTATCCAGTCCAAACAAAGGGCGTGGGTTTAACTCTATACCTGCCAAAAAGCCGGAACCATTGGCCTTGAAAAACGGCACTATGTCTTTTTTGCCGGTGCTGTCCTGATACCTGCCAACCACCCCGAAGGTTGCGCCATCCTTAGTGTAATAGTTCCAGGCATGAATTAACGGTTTGCCTTGGTAACTGTTTGGGATTTGATTCATATAAGCCCCCATTCATTGGCAAGCTTATTCATGGCATCGCCAAATTTAAGCCCATACAGCGCCATAGTGAAGGCAACCACATCGCCGCCATAAGATTCACAGGCAAAGCATTTATAAGACCCTGTAGTCAGGTTTACTCGGAAAGAACCGGGCTTGTTATCGCTATGGAAAGGACATAAGCCACCATCGTTCCAACCTGCTTTTTTTAGTGGCGCTTTGGGTAATTCGTAACGGTAAAAATCTAACGGATTAAGTGAGTTCTTGATAAAATCAACATTCAGTTTTTTGTATTCGGCTGCTGGTTTCGCATAACCAGCGGCCTTCTTAATGTCTTTGTGCATGTACTACTCCCTGACTCTGGCAAACGCGTAAGTTGTCTTTCCATGTGCTAGCGCTTTTAATACGTTTTACTGCAATAAGTTCAGAACAATTCTTACTCCCAATATAGTTGTCCAAATATCGGTGCATGATTGATCTATTCACGATGGCGATAATTACTTTTATTTCCTATTGTGGTTAATATTGGTAGCCCATCATTCAACACACCCGTTAATGCTTTTATTTCAGCAACAGACCAAGCCAGACGTCCATTGATACGAATAGGACGAAGCGGGCCATTCTCCAGACAAGCCCAAGCTCTTAATGTTTGTGGTTTACGATTTAGATAATGAGCTGCAGCATCAGTTGGAACTGTGGGCCGACTAACTTGATCTAATGGGATAAATTGATTTGTATCAGTTTGCATTTTGAATCACCTTTTGCCTTTCGGCGTTATTGAAGATGATTCATTTCAAGCTATTCAATTTTGTGGCGAAAATTCAGCGGAATATTTGCGGAAATATTGCGGTATAGAAGATGTAACTTGTCGTAATTTGTCGATTGTCGGTGGAAATATGGCGGTTATTTCAAATCACCGGTAAGTTTATAGGCTTCATCTTTTGAACGCTCAGGTAAATTTTTTGCTAATACCCGATTGCAGCGAGCTAAATCCCAGTCATCAACACCTCTTTGTAAAAACCATAATGCTGCAAGGTATGGATTAAATAATCCACGTTGTTCTCTAGCTTTTATTAATCCGTT
>JABFRC010000220.1 GCA_013141375.1 Methylococcaceae bacterium
CAGTATTGCCAATCAATTGTTTAAACTGGTTGCGTAATACGTCGGGCGTTAAAAACAAGCCCTGGCTATCGAGGTTGAGTTGAAACGGCCGGTTGATTGCGCCGGGTATATGGCCTGCCACCGGATCGATGGGTTCTTGCTGGCCGCGATATCGTTCCGGGGTTCTGGCATCGATCAGGCAAATGGATTTTCTCGCCAAGCTGTTTTGTACCTGAACGGCATCCAGCCACAATTCATCGTTTAAGTAGGGCCTGAACGTCGTGGCGTTGACTGCGGGTAGGACAGTGGTTAAGGCATAACCTTGTTTTTGCCAGTGCTTGATGCCGCCATCCAACACAGCGACATTGTCGTGCCCCAACACGCGTAACAACCACCATAGTCGATCGGCAAACGCACCGCCTGCATCGTCATAAACAACCACTTGGCTATGATTGCTTACGCCCCAATTGCCCAGCTTTTGCGATAACACGGTAAAGTTAGGTAAAGGATGGCGGCCGGTGTGATCGGTAATCGCGGATGACAAATCCTTATCAAGATGAGCGTATCGCGCGCCAGGAATGTGACCATGGCGATAAGCGCTGCCGCCTGCTTCGGGTTCTGCGAGCGAAAATCGGCAATCGAAAATAACCCAATCGGGAGCGTTAAGATGCTGGTTAAGCGTTTCGGCGGATATGAGTATTTTGTATGTCATGTTGGATTTACCTCTAGGATGATTTTGCCAAAGTGTTGATTGCTTTCCATCAGTTCGTGCGCTTTTGCCGCGTCGCTCAAGCTAAAAGTGCTGTGAATAATCGGCTTGATGGCGCCAGTTGCCAATAGTGGCCAGACATTGTGCAGTAATTGTTTGGCGATGTCGGCTTTGAAGGCATCGTTTCTTGCCCGTAATGTCGAGCCGGTAATCGTCAGGCGTTTGAGCATGATGGGCAGAAGATTGATGTCTGATTTTGGGCCGTGTTGTACGGCAATCTGTACCAGTCTGGCGTCATCGGCCATGCATTTGATGTTGCGAGGCAGGTAGTCGCCGCCGACCATATCCAGAATTACATCGACGCCTTGGTTTTGGGTAAGCTTGAGGATGGCGTCGACAAAGTCCTCGCTGTGGTAATTGATGGCCGCATCGGCGCCCAGTTGTAAGCAGCGCTGACATTTTTCCGTACTGCCTGCGGTGACAAATACCTTGGCGTTAAAGGCTTTGGCCAGTTGAATCGCCGTGGTGCCGATGCCGCTGCTGCCGCCGTGAACCAACAGTGTTTCGCCGGGGTGCAAGCGGGCACGGTCGAAGATATTGCTCCAGACGGTGAAAAAGGTTTCCGGTAATGCTGCTGCCTGGATAAACGAAAAGCCAGCGGGTATGGGCAAGCAACAATTGGCGGAAGCCAGACAGTATTCGGCATAACCGCCGCCGGTGACTAAGGCGCACACTTGATCGCCGATAGTTAAATGTTCGACTTGCTCACCCAGGGCGATAACAGTGCCGGAGACTTCCAAGCCAGGAATGTCTGATGCGCCGGGAGGCGGTGGGTAGATGCCTTGGCGCTGCATCACATCCGGCCGATTGACCCCGGCCGCAGCAACCTTGATCAGCACTTGATGGGCTGCAGGCATCGGTGTAGGGCGGGTTGTCAGTTTGAGAACATCAGGGCCGCCCGGTGCGGTGATTTCTATGGCGCGCATGGTTGTGGGGTTGGGCATGGCTGTCAGTGTTTAATTCTTAAGTTGCGGTATTATAGAAGGTGTAGATTTTTATAAACAATGCATGAGCAGGATAGAGAGATGATTCAAGCAGGTATCGTGGGCGGGACCGGTTATACCGGCGTGGAGTTATTGCGGATTTTGGCAGGGCATCCGGAAGTTACGGTGTCGGTGGTGACTTCTCGGGCTGATGCAGGGCTTAGAGTAGATGCGCTGTATCCCAGTTTGCGTGGCTATATCGATGCGGTATTTTGTGCTCCGGAGCTTGAAACATTGGCCGTATGTGATGTGGTTTTTTTTGCTACACCTAATGGCACGGCGATGTTGATGGCTGAGCAGTTGCTAGCTCGTGGTGTAAAGGTGATCGATTTATCGGCCGATTTTCGTTTGCAAAATGTCCAGGAGTGGGAACATTGGTATGGCATGACGCACGCTTGCCCAGACTTAATTAGTGAAGCTGTCTATGGTTTGCCGGAAGTCAATCGCGAAGCCATCAAAAATGCGCGCTTGCTTGCTTGTCCAGGCTGTTATCCAACAGCGGTGCAACTGGGTTTTTTGCCGCTTATTGAAAATGGCTTGGCTGATACTCAGCATTTGATTGCTGATGTTAAATCAGGTGTGAGCGGTGCCGGGCGCAAGGCCGAATTGGCGACGTTGATGAGTGAGACCGGGGAGAGCTTTAAGGCTTATGCAGTTAGCGGACATAGGCATTTGCCCGAAATTGCTCAAGGTCTTAGCTTAGTCGCTGGAAAATCGGTGGGGCTGACATTTGTGCCGCATTTAACACCGATGATTAGAGGTATTCATGCGACTTTGTATGCGCAATCCGACGCTAGTTTGACTGAGTTGCAAGCGTTGTATGAACAGCGGTATCAGAATGAAATATTTGTTGATGTATTGCCGGAAAAATCTCATCCTGATACCCGCAATGTCAGAGGCAGTAATAACTCTCAGATTTCTCTGCATCAACCGCAAGGTGGCAAAACGATAGTGGTGTTGTCGGTGATTGATAACCTGGTGAAAGGCGCGGCCGGGCAGGCGGTGCAAAATATGAATCTGATGTTTGGCTTTCAGGAAGATCAAGGTTTGAAGATTGTAGCGCTCTATCCTTAATTCTTGACTGCATAACTAGGTATAGTCATAATTCTTCAACAATTTAATTATTAGAGTGTGTTACTACTATGGCCAATCCAATTATATTTACCGATAGCGCTGCTTCTAAAGTAGGCGAACTGATTGCTGAAGAAGGCAATGACAATTTGAAATTGCGTGTGTATGTGTCAGGTGGCGGATGCTCCGGCTTTCAATATGGCTTCACCTTTGACGAAGAAGTCAATGAGGATGATACGAGCGTTGAAAATGGCGGCGTTACCGTGTTAATTGATGCGATGAGTATTCAGTACTTAACCGGCGCAGAAATCGATTACAAAGAAAATGCTTCCGGCGCGCAGTTTGTTATCCGTAACCCGAATGCCACTACAACTTGTGGCTGCGGGTCTTCGTTTTCTGCATAATTTTTTACAGGGCGATCAATCGATCGCCCTGTTTGTGTTCCCCGGGTAAATTCCACCCAAAATCACCGAGTTTTTTGCTCCCGTCACTTCTTTTAGATTGCCAGGTAGATGGTTAAGCGTTTGTCTGGCCAACCACGCAAATGCGACCGCTTCAACATGATCCGGGTGAATCCCGTAATCTGCTGTAGATTCAACAGGACATTCCAGCTGCTGATGAATTAGTTCAAACAAATAGGCGTTGTGAATGCCGCCACCGCAAATCAATACGCGTTCGGTTGCTGGCGAATGCTGTTTGATGGCATCGGCAATAGTGGTTGCTGTTAACAAACAAAGACTTGCTTGAATATCTTCCGGCTTAAATTGGCTGACATCTACCAACTGATAAAGCCAAGACAGAGAGAAATATTCTTTACCTGTGCTTTTAGGTGGAAGCGCGCTGAAATATGGATCTTGCTTTAACTGACCGACCAATTCGTGGTTCACCGAACCAGATTGAGCCCATGCACCGTTTTTATCGTAACTGGAGCCATGGAATTTGTTAATCCACAAATCCATTAATGTGTTACCAGGACCGGTATCAAATCCGGTAACGGGTGCATTTTCGTGCTTAGGCAAGACAGTAATATTGGCAATGCCGCCAATATTAACGATGCAACGATTTTCGTTTGTGTCAGAAAAAACGGCTTGATGAAAAGCAGGCACGAGCGGCGCTCCTTGGCCTTTAGCTGCGATATCACGGCGACGGAAATCAGCGACAGTCGTGATGCCAGTGTGCTCGGCAATGATGTTGGGATCGCCAATTTGTAAAGAAAAAGGCCAGTGACCGTCAGGTGAGTGATACACCGTCAGACCATGGCTGCCTATGGCTTTTATTGCAGAAGCCGGGAGCTTGGCTTTACTAATTAACGCATCAACAGCTTGTGAAAATAAGTGACCAAGCTGAGCATCCAGAGATCCGTAGTCATTTAAGGATACAACAGCGTCAGCATGGCTGATGGCTTGGATTTTGTCGCGTATGTGTGAATCGAAAGACTGGTAATCAAATACGATCAGCTTGATGGCATTGCCGCTAAAGTCAACTAAGGCTGCATCAATGCCATCAACACTGGTGCCCGACATCAGGCCGATAAACAGTTCTGAGTCGGACACCTTTTAGTTAAAGCGAGATTGGTTTTTAACTAACATGTTTTGCGCCTTGGCTTTATAAAGCTGGGACACCAAGGGTTTTGTTTGTGTTTTGAAGGCTTCCAAAAGATCGTCATCCAATGGAGAAGCTTGTGCCAATTCAAGTTTTTCAGGATTACGATGAACCCCATCTATGCGGAATTCATAATGTAAATGCGGGCCAGTTGCCAAGCCGGTCTGGCCAACAAAAGCAACGACCTGGCCTTGTGTCACTTTATCGCCAACATGTAAATCATCTTTAAAATCAGATAAATGGGCGTAAAGCGTTTCATAATGCTCGCCATGCGCAATGATCATTACTTGCCCATAAGCGCCTTTGTTACCCAGAAAAATGATTTCTCCATCGCCGGTCGATTTTACAGGCGTGCCTGTACGGGCAGCATAGTCAACACCTTTGTGCGCACGTATTCTATTAAGGATGGGGTGCTTGCGGTGGGCATCAAAGCCGGAACTTATTTTGGCAAAATCGACAGGCGCACTTAAAAACGCTTTGCGCATTGGTCTGCCTTCCGGGCTGTAGTAATTGACATTGCCATCACCATCTTGATATTTGATGGCTGTATAGACTCTGCCTTGATTGACGAATTCGGCCGCTACAATCTGACCGGCACTCGCCTGATCGCCATGACCGCCATCGTTATAGACCACAGTAAATTGATCGCCAACATGCAGATTGGTGGCAAAATCGATATCCCAGGCAAAAATACTGGTCAGTTGCATAATTAATTCTTCTGATAATCCGGCCTCTTGACCAGCGACTGACAGAGAAGAATTGATTATGCCGTGTGCTTGGGCGAGATGACCGGATGCTTCCGTCGTCGCCGTGCTTTCGATAATAACCTTCGGCTTAGGAGCTTCCAGAACCGGATAGCTTGGCTCGATTGTTTCTTCATGAAACAGCGATAAATCAAGTTCGAGGTGTTTTTTCGAGCTGGCGGCAATATGTATAGGTTTTTTTGCAACTGCTAAAACCGTGTGCGGCTTTATATTTTGATGCTTGTTTTTGACAGAAGCGTGTAAAACCTTTTGTGGCTTTGAGCTTCCTTTTTTGCTGGCGGTAATGTCTTTTTTGTTTTTAACTTGCTTTACTGAAGCTGTGGTATGCTTTTTTGATGACTGGTGGGCTGCAGGTTTTGCATGCCCGATCGTCGTCGAAAGCACCAGGCTTATCCCAATTAGCATGGGTAAATAAATTTTATTTTTCATGCGGCTATAACTAAGTAATTGATTTAAGTAATTTGCTAGGAGAATTGATTCGATATTCTCCTGAGTTATTAGAACTGCATTACCGAATTCACAAGGATTTGATGTGATGTAGTTCGAAAATTTAGCTTAGTATAGTCGAATTTTTAGAATGCGGAGAAAAAATTGCAACAAGAAGTTTTAGCAAATCTACTACGTGGTGTAGACGAAGTTTTAGTCAAAGATGAACTGATTAAAAAACTGGAAGAAGGTCGGCCATTAAGAATTAAAGCCGGTTTTGATCCAACCGCTCCCGACCTGCATTTGGGACACACCGTTCTAATTAACAAGTTAAAACAATTTCAGGACTTGGGTCATGAGGTCTTATTTTTAATTGGTGACTTTACCGGAATGATTGGCGATCCAACCGGTAAAAATGTAACACGCAAGCCAT
>JABFRC010000191.1 GCA_013141375.1 Methylococcaceae bacterium
TGTCAAAACTATAAATAAAAAAAATTTTCTAAAAATTAAAAAACGGCAAATTTATTTATCTAACCAATTGAAAAAAATAAATATTATTGTTTTTATTGATTGTGGAATTTATTTCCTTGTTCTCTAAATTCCACAATTTAAGTTTGAAATTGTCTTGGAGTCTTTTTATTCGCGCACTGGTTTTTTATCCAGTTTTCTTTGCAGGGTTCGTCGATGCATACTTAATGCTCTTGCTGCCGCTGAAATATTGCCTTCATGCTGCATGAGTACTTTTTGAAGGTGTTCCCATTCCAGTCTTTTTACCGACAAAGGACTTTCACTGATGCCCACAGAAGAATCGCCTTCGTTTTTATTTAACGCCGCAGCGATTTCATCGGCATTGGCGGGTTTAGTTAGGTAATGCACTGCGCCTAATTTAATGGCTTCAACTGCCGTCGCAATGCTGGCAAAACCGGTTAACATCACTATGCGGGTATTGTCGTCCAAGGAAATTAGTTTTTTGACCAACTCAAGGCCGGAATCATGTCCAATTCGCAAATCAATCACGGCATATTCGGGCAAATTAAGTTCAGCCAGCTCGATACCTGTGCGTATGTCATTGGCTACAAGCACTTCAAAATTTCTTTTTTGTAACGCAAGCTTTAGGACATTACAAAAAACTTCATCATCATCTACCAGTAATAATCGTGGTTTATCCATTTCCTGAATCGTCCTCATCTTGTTTTAAATGTAAAAGCGGAAGAGTTATTTCAACGCTGGCGCCACCCGATTCCATGTTTAGGAAATCGATGTTGCCTCCCAAGCGGCTAATGGTCGAATAAGTTAAAAACAATCCGACGCCCATGCCGCGTTTTTTGCTCAGTACCGGTTGCTTGCCTGCCAATTCCAAGATTTCAGCGGGAAAACCAGGACCGAAATCACGAATTTTTATTATGGCCTGCTCCCTGTCCCAGCTGGCATGAAATTCAATGCCTTGTTCGGGTGGAGAGGCATCAGCAGCATTGTTAAGAATATTGATCAATGCATGAGTTAAAGTTCGTTCAGCAATAATTTTTGCATCCTCAATAACGTCTGGATCAATATAAAATCTGAGTATTGTCGATGCCTTGTGGGTTCGCCATTGATTAAGCACATCGTCAAGATATTCTGCAAGCCCCATGATACTGCCGGATTCTGCGCGCATTTCGCCTGCTGAAGCCGACATCACCGACAAGGCTTTTTTGCAGCGGTCGATTTGCTGCTGCACGATCAGCAGCCTTTCATGTAACTCGGGGTAACGATGACTGGGGTAATCGCTTGCCAGTTCATGCGCAACGATGGCAATGGTGCCTAATGGCGTTCCCATATCATGGGCCGCACTGGCAGCCAGCGTACCTAACGCCACTACTCGTTCATCCCTCAATGCACTTTCACGAGCGACCGCCAGGCTGCGCTCCTGGATTTTTAATGTTCTTGCCAGTTCAACGACAAAAAAGGCGACTAATCCGGCACTGAATACAAAGCCGAACCACATGCCAAAAATATGCAAATTAAAATAATGCTTATCGCTCATGGCGTGGGCTTCATGGAGCATTTCCATGTGTTCTATATTGTCATGCACCATATCCATATTCGGCATGTGCGGTTCTATTGATGGCAAGGGAACGTTGTAGGCCATAAGCGCGGTATACATCGATGTGGTCAAAATAACCATATACCAGGCGTAAGCTTGGGGCAGCATGATAGCGGTAATAATCAGCGGCAACAAATATACCCAGATAATCGGATTTGAAGCCCCACCCGTCAAATATAACAATGCGGTGATGCCCAATACATCAATCGCTAACTGCGAGAAAATTTCCTGGTCAGTAACTGGTTCATCGAGTTGCAAACGTAGCCAAGTGTAGATATTGACGGCCACAATTGACATCACAACCAGCCAAAGCTGTTGTTGGGGTAGTTTGATGTTAAGGCCAAATGTAGTTAAAAAAATCAATACGGATTCGCTTAAGATCATCAGGTTTCTCAATATGAAAAGCCAATTGAGATTTTGTAAGGCTGAAGATCCGGGTCTCGATGAAACGTGTGAGAGCATTTGTGGTTTTCTGGATAAGTATGTTTTGAACAGCCGACATTATTCGGTATACGGCGAGTTATTAATAGTCAAATGACTAGGGTGCGACAATATGCCACATTTTTATTTGCCTTAGCCATTGCTATGATCTATCTAACTTTTGAGCCTTTGGGTTCCATAGCTGAAAGTTGCGTTATATCCTTCCTAATATTTCTGGGCGATCTTTAATAGGTCGCCTTTTTTTTGCCCGGTGATTTTACCACTTCAATCATAAGCCACACCGAGCCCTCCTAAGCCACAATAGCCTTGAGGCTCTTTTGCAAGATATTGCTGATGATATTCTTCTGCGTAAAAAAACTCGCCGGCAGCGGCAATTTCCGTGCTTATTTCGGTATATCCTGCTTGCACTAAGCGTTGCTGGTAATGCGCTTTGGATTTAACGGCCGCATTCAACTGTTCTTCTGTGTAGGTATAGATGGCTGATCGATATTGAGTGCCTATATCATTGCCCTGCCGCATACCTTGGGTGGGATTGTGAATTGTCCAAAATAGAGTAAGCAAAGCTTCAAAAGCAATTAATTCTGGATCATAGATGACCTTAACGACTTCTGTATGGCCGGTCATGCCCGTACATACTTCCTTATAGGTTGGATTGCGAGTGTGGCCGCCTGCATAACCAACGGCCGTGCTAAAAACACCAGGACATTGCCAAAATTTTCTTTCCGCCCCCCAAAAACAGCCCAAGCCAAACAATACTTGCTCCAAGTGTTCAGGGTATGGCGGAATTATTGGATTGCCGGACACAAAATGCGTTTTGCCGACAGGCATTGGCATGTCACGGCCTGGTAAGGCATCGGTGACACTGGGTAAGGCAAGTTTTTTTGTCGAGAATATCATCGGCTGTGGTATTTTTGCGGTAGGTAAATAGTATTAAACATACAACATTTAATCGGAGAATCATGAAAGAGCAAGATGTATTACGGCGTTTTTTATTTGAAGATCTCGGCATACGTGGTCAATGGGTGAGGCTAACCCAAAGCTGGCAAGAAGCTAAAAGTCATCAACAGGGTAATGAAGACCTGCAGCAACAACTCGGCAAAGCCATGGTCGCTGTTGCGATGCTATCTGCAACCATCAAATTTAAAGGCTCAATGATTCTGCAAACGCAAGGCGACGGCAGAATTAAAACCCTGGTCGCTCAGGCTACTGACGATAGGAAATTACGCGGATTAGTTCGCGCAAATGAAACGGTATCGGCTGAGTTATTCGGCTTGGGGCAACTCGTGCTGACGATTACTTCTGATAGCGGCCAACCCTACCAAGGCATCGTACCGTTGCAAAAAAGTGATTTGGCAGCGTCGCTGGAAAACTATTTTTCTCAATCAGAACAACTAAAAACCCGATTGTGGTTATTTGCCAGCGAAACAGATGCGGCCGGATTGTTGGTTCAGGAACTCCCCGAGAAAGAACGCGATCAGGATGACTGGGAGCGCATAGAAATACTGGCCAATACCATTACCAGTGAAGAGATCTTTGAATTAGATTGCGAACTACTTTTACATCGCCTGTTTCATGAAGAAAAAATTAGGCTGTTTGACGCCGAAGCCGTTGAATTTAGATGCAGTTGTTCACGCAAAGGTATTGAGCGTACATTGCGCGCCCTAGGCCGTGCAGAGATGGACGATATTTTACAAGAACAGGGCGCTATCGAAGTCGACTGTGAGTTTTGCGGTAAGCACTATAGTTTTGATCAAGTCGATGTTGAGGCGATATTTCTCCCAGACGGCATTAGCAATCCCTCGGACACAAGGCATTAGCAAATGAATACAGACCGCTTGAATCGCTTTCTAAGAATTTTCGGATTACTGATTTTAGTGGTCTGCTTAACCGGTTGCGCTTATTGGCTGCGTGCCTATCAAACCTATTTGCAAATGGGCGAATTCGATAAATATTTCAAGGTTGTTGTTACGGACGCCTTTACCCTGGAGTTTAAAGAGCCGATTCTTTATAGTGAGGATTTTGTCTCCCTATCAAAACTTTACGCCAGCGAAGACGACCTTACGCCCAACGGAAGGCGTTGGCGTTACCGGTTTCGCAAAGTAGATGGCAATAACAAACCGGTCGTACCGGAAGTGAAGTTTTTCTCCGAATTAAATTTTAATAAGGAAAGCCGAATTACTTCCTGGTCGTTTTCATCTTTATTTTTAGAAATCGCGCCCCCCAAGTTTCTGGAAGTGTCGTTGCGATCTATCGGCGGTGCCGAAATCAATAAAGAAAAAATGCAATTGCGTGGCAATACAGATCTCATTGATAAAATTTCTGCTGATTTGCCGAAAAAAGTAACCGTAGTTTCAAAACTGGGCGTGCCGCTGGAAATCCGGGATGAGAAGGAATGGGAAATCTACATTTACCATTTTCAATTGGACACTCATGGCATAGAAGAGGGCTATGAAGATCGGGCAATCAGCGAAGTCAAACTGACTTTTGATAAGAAAAGCCAGGAATTGATAAAAATGGCCGGGCGATTTGCGGGCTTAAAAGTATCTATCAATTACAAAAAATTCCTGGATGAAAAACCCGACGTGGCAGAAAATCAGGCGCAATAGGCTTTCGTATTCTGCCATAGTCGCTAAAACAAACTATCCCACATCGCATCGACTTTTTTGATGACCTCGGGCGACATTACAATCGTCCTGCCCCATTCGCGGTTGGTTTCGCCGGGCCATTTATTGGTGGCGTCGAAACCGACTTTTGAGCCCAGGCCGGACACCGGCGAGGCAAAATCCAGGTAATCAATCGGCGTGTTTTCCAGGATGGTTAAGTCCCTGGCCGGATCCATGCGCGTGGTCATGGCCCAGATCACTTCCTGCCAGTTGCGGACATCGACATCGTCATCCACCACAATCACAAATTTGGTATACATGAACTGGCGTAAATAAGACCAAGTGCCCAGCATTACTCGTTTGGCATGGCCTGCATATTGTTTTTTCATGCTGATTACTGCCATACGATACGAGCAACCTTCTGGCGGCAGGTAAAAGTCGATAATTTCCGGGAATTGCTTTTGCAAAATGGGCACAAACACTTCGTTTAATGCCACGCCCAAAATGGCCGGCTCATCAGGCGGCTTGCCGGTGTAGGTACTGTGATAAATCGGTGCCTGGCGCTGGGTGATTCTTTCGATGGTGAATACCGGAAACTCGGCCACTTCATTGTAGTAGCCGGTATGATCGCCATAAGGCCCTTCCGGCGCGGTTTCACCGGGATAAATAAAACCTTCCAGAACAATCTCTGCACTGGCCGGTACCTGCAAATCGTTAGTCATTGATTTGGCAAGCTCCGTCTTGCTGCCACGCAATAAACCGGCAAAGGCATATTCTGATAAAGTGTCCGGCACCGGCGTTACTGCGGCCAGAATGGTGGCAGGGTCTGCGCCCAAGGCCACAGACACTGGAAACGGCTCACCGGGATGGGCCGCTTGCCACTCTTTAAAATCCAGCGCGCCACCGCGATGCGCCAGCCAGCGCATAATGACTTTGTTTTTACCGATGACTTGCTGGCGATAAATGCCCAGATTTTGTCGCTCTTTATGTGGACCTTTGGTGATGACTAAGGGCCAGGTAATGAGTGGCGCAGCATCTTCCGGCCAGCAGGTCTGAATCGGGTAGTCACTCAAATCGATTTCGTCACCCACTCTGATCAGCTCCTGGCAAGGAGGTGACGTGACCAGTTTGGGGGCCATGTTCAGCACTTGCTTGAATACCGGAAACTTTTCCCACGCGTCTTTCATGCCTTTTGGGGGTTCCGGTTCTTTCAAATAAGCCAATAATTCGCCGATGCCGCGCAGCTCGCTGACCGATTGCGCGCCCATGCCCATCGCTACTCGGCGCGGCGTGCCAAACAGGTTAGCCAGCACCGGAATGT
>JABFRC010000294.1 GCA_013141375.1 Methylococcaceae bacterium
TAATGGCTGACATCCTGAAAAGAAACAAAGCGCTGTCGGTCAACCCGCTAAAAGCCAGCCAGCCGATAGGCGGCTCTCTTGCCACGCTGGGTTTCAATCGCGCAATGCCAATGTTGCACGGCTCGCAAGGCTGCACCGCTTTCGCTAAAGTATTTTTTGTCCGCCACTTCCGGGAACCTATTCCGTTGCAAAGTACCGCGATGGATCAAGGCAGCTCGGTGATGGGCGCTGACGAAAATGTGCGAGAAGGCATCAAAACTATCGCTGAAAAATCCCACCCTGCCCTGATTACCATTTTGACGACCGGCCTGGCTGAAACGCAAGGCGCCGATGTGCATAGAAATGTCCGGGAATTCAGGGAAGCCAACCCGGAGTTTGCCGATATTGCCGTGGTCGGTGTGAATACTCCTGACTTTACCGGCAGCGTCGAAACTGGTTTTGCAGCAACACTCACAGAAATTATTCGGGCGACCGTGCCGGATGCCAATGTGGCAGGCACCTATCCCGGCAAACGCAAGAAACAAGTTACCGTCCTGGTTAACTACATGCTGACGCCAGGTGACCTGGAAGCCTTGCGGGAACTTTTCGAACAATTCCAGCTCCGCCCGGTTTTCGTACCCGATCTTTCCGATTCGCTGGATGGCTGCCTGACGGATGAAGATTTCAGTCCGGTCACCATCGGCGGCACGCCCATGTCGGAAATGGTGACATTAGGCGATTCACTGGCGACAGTTGTTATCGGTCCCTCGCTTGCCAAAGCCGCGGAAGTGCTGGAAGAGAAGACAGGTGTACCCACTTTTAGCATCGACCATCTTTACGGCTTAAAAGCCAATGATGCCTTGATCTCGGCACTGGTTGAAATTAGTGGAAATGATGTACCCGAACGTATTGAACGGCAGCGCTCACAATTACAGGATGCCATGCTGGACACGCATTTCATGCTCGGTCAATTGCGCATCGCCATTGCCGCCGATGCGGATTTACTCAATGCCTTTGTCGATCTGGTTCAGGAAATGGGCGCAGAAGTCGTTGCAGCCATTACCTCCTGCAACGTGCCCTTACTGGCACGAATCCCGGTTGAGAGCATTAAAATCGGTGACCTTGAAGACATGGAAATCATTGGCAAGGCCAACAAGGTGCAACTAGTGATCGGCAATTCCCACGCAGTTGATACCGCTGAAAGATTAGGCACCCCCATTTTAAGGGCGGGTTTCCCCTTATTCGACATTATTGGCGGCTATCAAAAAACCTGGATTGGTTACCGCGGTACCCGGCAAACACTGTTCGATCTGGCCAATCTGGTGATCAATTATTCGCATGAAGAAATTCCGGTGTATCACTCCATATATGGTCAAAAACCCGCCAGCGAATTAGCCGATATTGATTCAAATAACCATTCAAACAAAACGCCGTCATGTCATTAACCAGACGTATGCACATTGTGCAAAGCCCTGAGGAGAGCAAGTTTATGGAAACTGCATTGAAAATCGCGTTCGCCACCACCGACATGGAAACAGTAAACCAGCATTTCGGCTCAGCCGAGTCCTTTGCTATTTACGCGGTAGATATGGAGGATTCGCAATTTCTGGAAGCCGCCCAATTTGGGGTTCTCAGCCAGGATGGCAATGAAGACAAGCTTTCGGTCAAAATCGAGTTACTGGATGGCTGTGCAGCGGTGTATTGCCAGGCGGTTGGCGGCTCGGCGATTAACCAGCTCATCGCCAAGAACATTCAGCCGGTTAAGGTGCATGAAGGTGGCAAGATTAAAGACCTGATCGTTGATCTACAAACTGAAATGAAAGCCGGGCCGTCCAGTTGGCTGGCAAAAGCGATTAATCAACACAAAGGTCCTGATCCTGATCGCTTTAAGAAGATGGAGGATGAGGGCTGGGATGAATAAGCTTTCCGCTCGCGGCGCAGCGCGCCTTAACTGCATTACCACGCAGCGCGTCACTGCCATTAAGTTAAACCGTTCGTGGTGAGCTTGTCGAACCATGAGCGGCTTAACTGAGGGCTTCGGACTTTTCCATTCACCCTTCGACAGGCTCAGGACGAACGGAAAAATCCTTATCTTAATGGCAGTGACGCAGCGCATGGAAACGAGAAAATCAAGAAAAAAGTTGTAGGTTGGGTTAGCGCAGCGTAACCCAACATTTTTTAAGTCCATAGATTGTTGGGTTACGCTGCGCTAACCCAACCTACCAGGAGAAAACAAATGGCCATAGCCGCATTAGTTGTACAGGAAGACGATACCAATTTAGGTTCTGAAATTGTCAAAGACATGATCAAACAATTACGAGCAATTGATGCTTACGATACCTATGCAGGATGGTCGGAAGCGAAAATTATCGACCCAATCGTCTTAACCAAAGAACGCAAACAAGGCATTCCCGTCATTGGAGATCCGGATGAAATCACCATTGCCCGTTTGAAAGCCTATTACAACTCACTAGCGACGCTGATCGAGAAGAAATCCGGCTTGATGGCCGCGCCAATGGTACATCTGAGCCACGAAGGTTTTGGCCGAGCGCTCATCATGGTCGGCAAGCTGGTTGTGGTCGACAAAATATTGCGTGACACCCACCGCTTTGGTTTCTCAAGTCTGGAAGATCTGTGCGAAAAAAGCGACGCAACTATCGCAAAAGCTTTGGGGTTAATCGAAAAATACAACGCGGCTGCAACTGACTAAGGGAGCCCAACATGTCTGAAGAATTAAAATCACTGGAAAAAGAAGTCAAAAAAACAAAGCGCCTGGCGAATGAACAAGCGATGGTACTGCACGACCTGATTGAAGACAGTCTTCCCGAAGGATACGGTGAACTATTGGGCATCGCGCAAGCTACTTACGAAGCTTGTAAAGCCTGGGATGAAGCCAACAAAAAATTCCTTGCCGCGCAATCCGCAGCGGCCTGATCTGGAGAACTTTCATGTCTGAATTTGTAACTGGCGTTACTTTTGGCGGCACGGAGTGGACGCCGGCTTATGTCACCGACATTAATCAAAAAACCTGTATCGGTTGCGGACGCTGCTTCAAGGTTTGCCCGCGTGATGTATTTGATTTGGTAGAAAAAGCTGATGTGCTGGGTGCCGAAGAGTTTGACGATGACTATGGCGACTTTGAAGACGATGATGACAACAGCATGGTTATGAACATTAAAAATGGTCTCGATTGTATCGGCTGTGAGGCTTGCTCAAAAGTGTGTCCGAAAGATTGCTTCACCCACGAACACAAACAGGCCGCTTAATTATTTTGTTAGAGGATTACGATCATGCCTAGACCCGAAAAACATGTATTTGTTTGTACTCAAAATCGCCCACAAGGGCATCCCAGAGGGTCTTGCGCCAGCAGCGGCTGTGCGGAAATCATGAATGAATTCATGAATGAAATACAAGCCCGTAACTTGTTTGAAAAAATCGGCCTGACCAATACCGGCTGTATGGGACCTTGCAACATGGGACCAAGTGTATTGGTTTATCCGGAAGGCGTGATGTACGGCAAGTTGAAAAAAGAGGATGTACTTACCATCATTGAGCAACATTTGCTCGGCGGCGAACCCGTTGCCGACCTGATGGTTCCTGCTGAGATTTGGTAATGGCAGCAGTCAGTTTTGTAGAAGAGCGGGTGATGTTTAGCCCACATTTACCCACCGACGTTAATAATCTTCTGCAAGCAGCCGTGGCGGTAAGTTCGGTTGATCAAAATAAGGCAGAAGCTCTGTTCATTCAGGCACAGTCATTGGATGTTCATTGCTTACAAACCTACTTTGCATTGTATAAGTTTTACTTTTTCCAAAAACGTCTTGTTGATGCTGAAAGAATTGTGATTTCAGGTTTGGAGGAAGCCGCCCGCCAAGGTGGCTTTCCCAGCGACTATCGCCGACTGGTTTTAAATCTAAAAAAATGGAACTTGTACGCCAATGAAATAACGCTGTTTTATTTATACACCTTGAAAGCCCTTGCCTTTATCAAACTACGCCAGGGTGATGAAGCAAGCGCCCAATTAGTATTATCGCATCTGCAACAACTGGACCCTGAGGATCTATCCGGGGTCTCAGTCATTTTAGATTTAGCCGCAGGAGTGAATGAATAATGGATTTGTCTGAACACATCACCTTTAACCGCCCCCTGGCTGAAACAGTCTGTCAGCGTCTTACCGATGAAATTGGAAAACTGGGTTTTGCCGCCGATGAAGTCAAATACTATCCTGTCTTCGATGATGCCAGCTTTGTACTTATCAAAGACCCTTACACCGGTGATCACAACTTGAGCTGCTATTGGTACGATCAAAGCAAAAGCCAACGTCTCGGCAGATTGCAATTCAATAGCGATGGGACTTTTTATGCCGAATTTGATGTGGTTAAACCGCATCCAAGCAAAGCCAAGTGGTTTGTTGAAGGTGTTACCGCCTGGGGCAATACTGACAATATTAAAGCTGAAGCCAAATTGCTGCCTCAGTAACAAAGATCGTTACAGACCTAATGTCTGCTTTCCGACAATGACTGACAAATAGAAATCATCTTGTTGGTTTAAATAGGTGTAAACACGACAAACAATTCCGTTTTAGTACCGCTATCTATCTGTTTTAAAAGTACAAAAAATAACAATACAAAGTGGCATAAGCCGTGCTTTACCAAAGTTGTACATCAAATAATCAGCAAGGACAAACCCATGCAACTAAGTACTCGCAATCAATGGCAAGGCACTATCACAGCCATTAATCACGGCAATATCGTCTCGGAAGTCACCCTAGAAATTTCTCCTGAAATCTCAGTGGTTTCTATCGTATCCAAAACCGCAATTGAAAATCTTGGTCTGGCTATCGGCAGTAAAGCTTATGCATTGATTAAATCGACCGAAGTGACGCTGGCAATTGATTAGTATCGATTAAACCTTCACCCCTATCTACAAGCTACCAAAACCATCTGGAGAAACCATAATGCTATTAGAAACCTATCAAGAGAAAGGCTTATTAACTGTCACATTGGTCAATGGCCAAACCAGTACAAACGGAGTTTATGCGTATCGCGGCGATCTGGTGTTAAAAGAAGGCACCCTGCGGGAAGGATCAACCACTGACCGCAGGCCGCCGGAAGCCCTGTTTATCCATTCTGCATTGATTATTGAAAACGACAAGATCAAATTCATAAACGGCTTATTGCCTACTCTCAGCTTGCTGCCGGTATTTGTCGAAAAATACAAATCCGATATAGCCCCGGATGCAACCGCCATCATCTATGTAGAAAATATCGGTAAAAGTTTGCAAGTTGAATTGGAAGGAGTGACTTACATATTACTTCCCTTCAAAGAAGGCTTAGTTTGGAATGAGATTCTTGAAGAACTGTATATCGAAAAAAGCGAGTTAAAGAATCAATCTGCTGAAGATAAAGTGGCTATTGCTTATGCAGCAGCCAAAACCTATAAATCGAAAGCACCGTTGGTTTCATATGCTGAAGCGGAAGAAAGCACCATTGTAGTGGTTAAGGATGCCTCTGTAGGCGCGATCTAAAAAGCTTACAACAACTCTACGCATCATCGCCATGCTGCCTGAGCTTCTACAAGCAGCACTATCAGCATTAAATACACTGATAGTGTTGTGCCTCGGCACCTTCCTCATCATTCTCAACTCATCAAGGTAATCCTTATGAAACTTCAGATTGAGCGTAAGTATGTGGAAGCCATGGTCGATGAGTTTCCAGGACTTTCCGCATTAAAAGATCAATTGCGTTTTGGCAATAAAGCCGAAGTGCCCTTCAAAGATCTGTCCAATACTGAACTCAGTTTTCTGCAGGTACTTTACAAGCAAGCCGGAACCGAGATGCAGGGGCGCGCCGCGCAACTGTCAACGCTACAAAAAGCGATGAACGATGACACGGTCAGGTTTGAAGAGGACGATCTGGAAATGTTGCTACCTGCTATCGCCCGTTATTTCATCAATAACGCGATCCGCGGCTGGTTATTCCAGGCCAATGTTGCCGGTAAACCCATGGCCTATGTCATCACTCGACTGGACTTTACACCCTCAGGTGAGGAAGAAACCGGGCGCGTCACGCTTGAGCTTAAAGCTAATGCCAAAGGTAAAGTGGCCATTTCCACCGTGACCATCCGTGCGCGGGACATTGCCAACAAAACGGTTACCGAGATTTTTATGGCAAAAGGCTTTCTGAAAGAAACGCCTGAGCTTATCAGTGCTTATGACGATGCCGCCGAACGCTATTTCGAATGGTGCGGACAGTCCGGCGCGCAGTTTTGCGGCAAAGGCACCGACTTTTATGCCGAAGATCCCACTGCGTCACATCGCAGCACTGATTGGTCGCGTAAGGATGTCGTGGTGTTATCCACAGAAGGCGGCACTGCGCGCCTGGTGTGTGATGAAAGTATACTCAGCGAGCGAGCGTTAACGGTCGATGCCAAAGGCGACATTCTTGCCAAATATTTACGCAAAGCCGCCAAAAGCAATCGATACGACTGCAAGGTCGAGAATGAAGTGGAAGCCTCTCAAACGGAAATTCCAAAAGGTTTATTTACCGAGCTGCCGGTACATTGCTACCTGCTGATGTTCCATCTCGAATTGCATCATCATTTATGGGTGCATGTGAATGACCTCACTCCTTATCGCTATCAGCCGGAATTAAAACAAAAGCTGATTCTGCGCGAAGAACAGATTGATTTGATCGACATCTTAACCGCCGAAATGGACGTGTTGATGGATGATATTGTGGAAGGCAAATCCGGCGGCACTACGGTACTGTGCGCAGGTCCCGCCGGTGTTGGTAAAACCCTAACCGCGGAAGTTTATTCGGAAATCATCAAACGACCGTTGTACCGCGTGCATTCCGGACAACTCGGGCTTAATGTCGGCGAAATGGAAAAAGCCTTAAAAGATGTGTTAACTCGCGCCCAGCGTTGGGGCGCAGTGATGCTGATCGACGAAGCCGACGTTTACATCAAGCGCCGTGACAACAACATCGCGATGAATGCGGTGGTCGGGGTATTTTTAAGAGTGCTGGAATACTTTAACGGCTTGCTGTTTTTGACTACCAATCGGGTCGACGACATCGATGAAGCCATCGTATCCCGCTGTATTGCTCTGATTAAATACTATCCACCTGACAGTGATGCCCGTCGGCAAATCTGGCATGTCATGGTCAATCAATTCGAATTGAATGTTGATGCCCAACTCATTGATCAATTGGTGGAAAGCTTTCCGGAAGCCACTGGGCGCGACATCAAAGGACTGTCCAAATTGGTCGCCAAATTTTGTCAGCATAAACAGGTTTCGCCAACGTTTGATGTTTTCAAACGCTGCTCAATATTCCGCGGCATGGATCTGGATAAAACGGTAGAAAATTCATTAACGTAATTTTATGAATTTGGCATTGATAATGCTCAATACTTTATGTCAAACCTTTTTTCTGATTCGTGCTCCTGGGCTTGGCACTTTCGGCGCCCTATTTTCTCGGCTAGGGCGCTTTTTTTTGCCTGCCAATCTGTCCAGAACCCAGTAATTCAGGATCATTCAAATTTATGGCAAATGAATTGCTTGATAATTGATAGCTGCTTAAATGCCTTCAAAACAGCATTAGCTAATGGCTAATTACGACACATATAGCAACAAAATCGATTTTATTGTCAGTTTTACAACAATCCTGAGGGATGACTTTTACAGTCATTAACAACATGAAGAAATTTAAAACCATCTCCATTACCGATTCTGAAAAACTTATAAAGAATACGATACCTTTAATCTTGGATTGCAGGGACTTGAAAGATTATAAGGCTGGTCATCTGGAAGACGCACTGCATCTTCATGAGAGCTTAAAAGAATCATTGGTCAAACGCGGCGATAAGCAGCGCAGTTTGCTGATTTATTGCTACTACGGTCACGCCAGTGAACATCTGGCTGAATTCTTTAGCGATTTTGGTTTTACAGATGTTTACAGCCTGGAAGGCGGTTATTCCGGCTGGAAAGAAAAACACCAGGAAGCATGATGAAACCGGACATACGGGATTGGTTACAAAATAACTATTTCTCGTTAGCCCATCCGGTTTTAGAAAATTGCGATGGCGTTTACCCGCTGATCCTGGCGAGCCAACAAGGTCGCAGCGATATTATCGACTTTCTGCTTGAAGAAAATGCATCACCGGATGTGGTTGATCAGTACGGTAATAACGCCTTATGGGCCGCTTGTTATGCTGACGACAGTAAATGCATCGAGGTGCTAATTAATGCCGGTATCAATCTTGATCATCAGAATGTAGCTTCCGGCGCAACAGCCTTGATATTTGCAGCCTCCAGCGGCAGGGAAAACGTAGTCGAACAACTCTTGGCTGCGGGTGCTAATCCAGCCATCAAAACGCACGATGACTTCACTGCGTTGGATTTAGCCTCCACCATCAAAATACTTAAACTCTTATCCAAGCTTGTTAAATCAGGAGATTAAAATGGAAGCCTTACCCCGAGAACTCGCCTTACGCATCGCCCTGGCATCGCGCATTTTGCCAGGCATTGATGTTCCCAGATTGCTGGAAATTTTGCATGCACGTGTTGGCTCACCTTTGGATGATGAAAAATTAAAATCCATTACCGTCACCAATCTTAAAACCGGCTTGGGCAGCCTGGACGGTGAAGAAGACGGTGAAGACATCGGTATCGGGCTTGCCAACATTAAACTAGCGGTACGCTACCTATGGGGCGACGAAGCTGAAGATGAAGATTTGCCCGAAATACAGACCTATAAGGACGGCGACATACCGGATTCAATACGTGTTGCTATAGGCTCCAACAGCGGCGCGTTGATTAACGGCCATTTCGGTTCTTGCATACGTTTTCTGGTCTATCAATTGTCACAAGATGACTACCGCCTGGTTGATATACGTTCAACCATTGAAGCCGATAGTGCCGAAGATCGAAATCTGTTTCGAGCCAGTTTGATTAAAGATTGTCATGTCATGTTCGTACAATCGATAGGTGGTCCGGCAGCGGCTAAAGTGATTCGTGCCGATATTTACCCGATCAAGATTCCGGACGTCACTGAAGCGGTCGATCAATTAAAAGAATTTCAAAAAGTTTTTGCTGCGCCACCACCCTGGTTTGCCAAAGCGCTTGGTCGTTCAGCAGAAGAACGAGTCAGGTTTAGTCACGATGAGGTTTATTAAGGCCATTAGATGAAAGACTGGACGATTGATCAAGCGCCACAAATTGCTTATTCCTATGAACGTTTTGCTCAAGCGAAGGTCTTTGTGTTTCGCAAATGGTGCGAACAGGCTGTTGAACGCGGCGCTCGCCTGCCTACGGATACATCAGGATCATGCAAGTTTGGCAGCCTGTTTATGAACCAGGTGTTTGGCGGCACGATCTGCGGCCACTATGAACATCAATATAATATGATCGGCGGACGCATAGTTGACCTCAGTCATGATGCCATCGATGTCGGCAAGATTGCTTATCCTTACTTGCATGAGCCGGATTTTTTTAATATTCCGGAAAAACAAGCCTCGCTTGATAAGTGCCTACCCCGTGTCAACGGCTGGGTTATTCAGTTTCTGAAGGAAATCGAAATTAGCGATGCGCATCTTTTAACGAATCGATTTGTTGGACATCCATAACCTTATTGACACCATCCAACAACTTCTCTCCCAACGCATTGAAATGAATCTCGCGCACTTCATCATCTTCGGTGATTTGCGCATGCGCTAAAACACCGCTGTCGTGATATTGATACTGATGTTCAGATTCAACCTCGCCATACACAATTTTCTGGCACAGCCGCATTCTGTCTTCAGCATCAAAGTAACCACGGTAATAGGTGTTGCGATTATTTAAACCGGCTTCGGTGATTTCATTAACCAGCTTTAAAGGCAATTTGGCACCGCTGTAACTGACGTAATAACGGACGTTGGTGGCAGATTCAGAAGTCATGTGTGCAGAATTTAAGATAAAAGATGAATAGAGATAATCTCTATTATTTGCTCCAGGGTCAGATTTTCATTTTCCCCGATAATATTGTGAGCTGAGATAGGATATTTCAGGTCTATGCCGTAGCGCTCAGGGCTCTGACCAAAAGTAAAAATATAAGTAGATAAACTGGAGTCGTTAAGCGTGCAAAGCTCAACGGCCTGAAAATGCTGCTCTTTAGTATTAAGTGCGAGTGTGTTTTCGCCATATCGATGCACCAGCTCTAATAACAAGAGTTTAAGTGGAATATCCTTATCTACCGCCCAGACATTCATACCTTTACTAAGGCCTAGACCTTCTTGACGACCACAGGTCGGGCGTAATAATTCAGGATCAACAGGCTTTGTGTTTTGTTGATTAGCCATAAGATAAATAAAAAACTTAATAATGCGCTGCCTGCCACCCATAGTTCTTGGTTAGGATTATCATCCAGCCACCATTCGGCAATTCCCGCCCCCAGAAACAGTCCCATCAAAGGCAATAAATACAATAACATCGAGGCACGCAACAGCAGGTTTTCATCGATAGCGACCATCACTTGATCGCCGGTTTTAAGTTGTATATCGGAATCTACCGGTACTGATTTCTTCTTCAGCACACTGCCGATGGCATTGGTCGTGCATGAGGTTTTTTGCTGACAACCACCGCAGGCACTGTTGGGGCCAGCTTCAACCCAGACCTGATGGTTTTCAATTTTCACCACAACCGCCAATTCTTCTATCATCGTTCCACCATTATTCAATAAGGGCCAGATGCTTTTCTGCAAAATACACGGTGCCGTCTATTTCTTCCAGTCGTAACGATTGCAAGCGTTGCCCGAAACATACCGGGCTTTGGCATTCACCGGTTTTAGGGTCAAAAATAAAGCCATGCATCGAGCAACGCAGATATAAACCGCTTTCATCAAAAATGGCATCTTCTTCGCAATTCAACGGTCTGTGCATATGCATGCAATGGTTGATGTATGCATAGACAATGCCTTCAAACATGAAAATGAGGGCTGAGGTCGGTAGCTTCTTAAATTGAATCTTGCGCGTTAAATAGCTTGCATCTTTTAATTCACTAAGCGTGCAGGCTGGTTTTAACTTGTCGTTTGCCATCGTTAATTTAAGCCCAAGCCTCTGCCAGATTGGTTAACCATGACTCTAATCTGGCAGGCGTAAGATCTTTTTGATTTTCTTGATCCAACACCAAGCCGACAAAGCGGTCATCAACAACGGCTTTCGAACCCGTAAATTTATAACCTTCGGTATCCCAGGCGCCGATAATCGTGGCACCGCATTGTTTAAACTGTTCGTACAAATAGAACATCGCATCAACAAATTCGGCAGGATAGCTTTTTTGATTACCTAGCCCATAAATCGCAACCTTTTTACCACTAAAGTCATAACCCGACATTTTCGGCAAAAACTCTTCCCAGCTTTCGGTGGCATTGCCGGTAGATAGCCCCGGCAATTGGCCTTCGCCATAGGTGGGCGTGCCTAAGATCAAGGTGTCGAACGCTAGTAAGTCTTCGACCGTGACATTGCGAATATTAACCGGCTTGGCCGCAACCGCACCGGTCAATGTCGTGGAAATATCTTTAGCGATCCGCCGGGTATTACCGGTATCTGTACCAAAAAAAATGCCTACTTTAGCCATGGTGTCCTCACTTAATGCCAGTAAAGTTAGATTCGAAAGCTTCGGGTCTGCTGGTTAAGTTAAAACTGAATTTGCAACAAGCCTGGATCTTTTTTAGCTGATTGCAACGCCTGCCATTCTTCCGGCATATAAGCTTTAACGCTGACCGCATGTAGTTTTCCTGACGCCAACGGTTCTTTTAAGGTGGCCAACACCAATTGTTGTTTCTTTACGATTGTTAAATCACTGAATTGCTCACTGACCACTGTAATTAACAAATCGCAGCCCGCACCATCGACAATGACTTCCGCCTCAGGAATTCCCAGCTGCACCAGTTGCGAGACTTCAGCTGCGCTCAAACCTTCGGTGGATTCTTCTTTTTTGGGTACTGCTGATGTTAATAACGGTAACAAACTACCGTTGTTGGACATTTCTTCAACAATGTCACAACCACCGACCAATTCACCGTTAACAAACAATTGAGGATAAGTTGGCCAATGGGAAATGCTGGGCAGTTTTTCACGGATAAACGGCGCTTCCAGCACGTTTACATAGGCATAAGGAATCTTAGTCGCATCAAGTATCCCGACTGTCTTGCCGGAAAAACCGCATTGCGGGTTAGTCGGCACCCCTTTCATGTAAAGGATGATGGGGTTTTCTGCCAGTTGTTTCTGGATTTTTTCTTCGGTTTTCATATGTCTCTCATTTAATAATTATTAAAGAATCTCTGAACAGTCCTTCGATAAGCTCAGGACGAACGATTGATGCTGATTCCGTTCGTGATTAGCTTTCGAACCATGAATTGAATCAACTAACCTTGCCGAGCTTGCAAAGCTGTAGCTATCCGGCTTGCTGCCTCAGTTTGTCTTCTTCCTTTCGTACTAGGCGAATTTCACCCTCTCCTTTGACAACCTCGCCATCAACAATACATTGCTCAACATCATCGGAGGAAGGAATATCGAACATAGTTTTGCGTAAGATTTGCTCCATGATGCTGCGCAAGCCGCGTGCGCCGGTTTCTCGTTCTATGGCTTTTTTGGCAATTTCAACCAAGGCCTCGTGTTCAAACTTCAACTCCACGCCTTCAAAAGCAAACAGTTGTTGATATTGCCGTACCAGCGCATTTTTAGGTTCGGTCAAGACCTGAATCAAGGAATCAACATCCAGTGCTTCCAATGGCGCTAATACAGGAAAACGGCCAATAAACTCCGGGATCAAGCCAAATTTGCGCAAATCACTGGGCTGCGTGGCATTAAGCATGTCGTCCAATGATGGTTTTACCGTTGTCGCATTGACATCGGCATGAAAACCGATGGCTGAATTGGTCGGCACCAAGCGTTTTTCAACGTATTTTTCCAGACCTGGAAATGAACCACCGGCGATAAACAAAATGTTGCGGGTATCGATAGTGGATTCACCTTCTTTGTTACGCTGACCTTTAGTCGAAATTTTAACGTGCGAGCCTTCGACCAAGCGTAGCAATGCCTGCTGAACCCCTTCACCCGACACATCGCGGGTGCCGGTTTGTGATTCCGGGCTGCGGGCGATTTTGTCGATTTCATCAATATAAACGATGCCCCATTCGGCATTAGCCATATTGCCTTCAGCAACATCGAGCAACCTGACCAGAATATTTTCGACGTCATCACCGACATAACCCGCTTGGGTCAGTGTGGTGGCATCAGCCACCACAAAAGGCACGCCGACAATTTTAGCCAGGGTGCTGGCCAGCAAGGTTTTGCCTGTACCCGATGGGCCGATCAATAAAATATTCGATTTGCCGATTTCGACATCTTTGTCGTATTCGCCCAACCCAGCATCGCCGCCTTCATGCTTTAAACGCTTGTAGTGGTTATAAACCGCAACCGATAAAATCTCTTTAGCCAGATGCTGGCCGATCACATATTGATCAAGATGGGCTTTAATCTTGGCAGGAATCGGTAATGGACCCTGCATCTCGGAAAGCTCTTTTTTCCGGCTCCAGTTAGTCACTACCTGGTTAGCTAACAAAACGCACGCTCCGCAGATATAGCCTTCAGCGCCTGCAATCAAGGGTATTGATGCAGACTGACCGATGCCACAAAATGAACAGTGTTTGATTTCTTTATCAGTCATGACTGCTTTCTCCCGGTTCAGGTGTTGGTAATCTGGCAATCCAGGCGCGCTGACAGGTACGCCGAGCACGTTCTTTCATTAGCTGACGAATTTTCGGTGTAGCTTTGGCCAAAGACAGCGTTTCAGCATTGTGTATGCTTTTACACAACACCACATGGAAACCTATTTCAGACTTGACTGCATCGCTGACTTGACCTGGTTTTAGATTAAACAGCACCGCGTCGATTTCAGGATAAAGCGTGCCGCGTGACACGGTGCCCAACACGCCACCTTGTAAGGCTGTGGGACATTCAGAATGCTTTAAGGCCAGATCGGCAAATTTGTGCGGTTTTTTTTGCAACTTTTCAGCTATTTCCTGGGCCCGGATTAATGCCATTTCTTCGGTATTTTCGGGATAGTCAGGATTAATACTAATAAAAATATGACTGACTTCACGCCGTTCAGGACGATTAAATTGCTCGGCATGCATATGATAGTAAATGCCGATTTCAACTTCGCTGATATTCGGCGAATGGCTGGCAACCAATTCCAGCACGGTATTGACCTTACATTGGCGATGCAAAGCCGCCAGCAGACTGGCATTATCGAGTTGATTCTTTTCCAGGTCACTGAAAAAGGCATCCTCGTCATCATAGCGATCTCGAACTTCCTGAAACGCCTGTTGTATTTCCTGTTCAGTGATAATGACAGACGCCGCTTCAGGCGTATTTAACACCCTACTCTCAATTCTAAACTCGTTCAACGCTTGAATTTTGGCTTGTTTTAATTCGTCCTCAGCCAGTTCGGCAGGCGTCTTTTTGAATAAGGTTAACGCTGCTCTTAACAAGTTATAAGTATCCAGCTGAATAGGCTTGTCAATTTTGGTCATATCAGTTCTCTGGCTCAACAAATGACTCAGGGTGTGCAGGATCAAGAGCGGGTTCGGGTACTTGCAGGACTCGGCCCTGAAAAGCAACATGGTATTGAATGAGTTCATGGTCTCTGATCACCTTAAAGACCTCACCATCCGTGCCTTTGGGGAATAAAACATTGCCCTTCAAGCCTAAATCGATATTACAAACCACTTTGTCTCTAAACTCAAAGCGACTCGGATTCCAGGGATCATCGCCACCAATCAATTCTTCCAGTCGACAACCCACCATTCGGTCAACTGACAGGAAATGAACGGTATAAATCACCTGGTCTTGTAAAAAAGTGCCCACATTAAGGACATTGCCGATACTGCCCCGGCGCACTAACAAAGTACCGACATCCATGCCCGGATAGGTGCCGTCATTGCGGACATTTCTGGTGACCCGAACCGATTCACCGAATTCAAACCGGCCTTCGTCGTATCTATCGGGGTTCATGTTTTTATATCGCTTAACGAAACAAATGCCGTTTGAGACGACTCAGCCATTGAAAACACCTTGAAGACCTTTTCAGTTTGAGCATCGGATTCGACAAAATCCTGATAGGCACGCATTAGCAGTTTGCTGTAGACAGCTCGTTTTGCCGGTTCATTTTCAGGCATTTCATCGCCGGCTTTTTGTAAATAATCATGAAAACGTTGCAATATATGCAAGCGGTTGACATGCACAACGCTAGGCTCATAGTCCAGTTGAAAATACTGCATAAAATCTTCAGCAGATTCCAGTTCTTCCATTTCTTCTTCAAAACTCATGGGTGTTCTCCGCTAATTAAATAGGACCGACTAAAGAAACATCCTGACTTAAAAGATAAATAGCCAGAATTACAAAGGCCACACAGGCCATGATTAACAGTACTGAATCACCCTTAACCTTCAACATGATGCTGCCTCCAATTGACATCGACTTTACGCTTAACCACCAACTCCAATAATCCTTTTGCCCCAATTCTGTCCTTACTATCCAGACTCACCAGTTTTTCGAAAATCGCCTGGCTCAAATCCAGATTTTCCAAACGCATATTCAAAAAGCCAATGGCCTTCAAGGTGAACAAATACAACCTGACCTGCGTTAATAATTCGGCGGGCGTTTCGGTAATATGAGCCAGTTCCAGCAAACGCCAGTTTTCGGGAAATGACACCATTGGCCTGATCACCGACAACGCTTTTGTGGTGACTGCCAACGCATCTGTCAGACGGTGCTGGTAGTAATAAAACCGGTTTAATGCGACCAGAACATTCAACGATTCAGGAGCCAAAGCATAAGCTTTCAGTAAGGGTTGTTCGGCATCGCCATCGGCATAATTCTCTGCGGCCATGGCAATCATCTCTTTAACGCCGTCCACTTCGGGCTCTTCAAAATACAAACCTTGTGCTTCAAAATCCAACAGATCCATTTATGCCGCTCCTACTGCGCGTTTTACCGGCGTTTCTTTTCTGGGAGCGCAAATACTTTCCGCATCGCACACATCACAACTATCTTCCGCCAACACTTTAAGCGCCTGTTTTTGTCCTGCTTCCAGCTCATCAATGCGTTCCATCAGACAGGCTATCGCTTTACCCACCGGATCAGGAATCAAATGATGATCCAGATCGATACCATGAATGTTCTGGATTTGTGTGCCCTTACTTTGAATGACTCGTCCAGGAATCCCCACTACCGTACAACAAGGAGGCACATCTTTAACGACGACAGAATTGGCGCCGACCCGAACATTGTTACCCAGCGTAATGGGCCCGAGAATTTTCGCACCCGAGCCGACCATGACATTATTGCCCAGGGTAGGATGACGTTTTTCCTTGTTCCAGGTGGTGCCGCCCAGAGTGACGCCGTGATAAAGCGTGACATCATTACCGATCACCGCTGTTTCACCGATGACTACACCCAGCGCATGATCGATAAACAATCGTCGACCGATAGTCGCCGCCGGATGAATGTCGACGCTGGTAATCATTTTGCTGAATGCCGCCAAAATTCTTGCCGTCAAATGCCAATTTGCATGCCATAAACGATTGGTTATCCGGTGCGTTAATACAGCGTGAACGCCTGCATAAGTGAGCAAAATCTCCCACACACTATGCGCCGCAGGGTCACGTCCAAAAACACAATTCACATCCTCATACCACTGAGCGAATAAACCCAAAGGTATTTCTGTTGAAGTATTTGAAGTATCAAGCATGACCATCTCCACTAATTGATGCTCCATGTCGTTTTACCTGTAATCGGCGCACCGGGGATTTGAAAAAACGAGCCAGGATAGAGATCATCCTGAACAGGGAGCTCCCGGTTTTCTTGCGCAAGTCTTTCGTTGACGTAGTCAACGGACTCAGAAGAAACGGGTCGTGGTTGCTCATGTAATTTATTCATAACTGCTTCTCTTAAAGATTTTGATGGAATCGGTTCAGATCGACCGCGTTGGGTGATTTTTTGGACTCACTGACAAAGCGTCTGACTTGCGTTAACAACGCTTGAGCCTGGATTCGGGTGACAGATACGCCCATTTGTTGATACGCATGAATCACCCCCTGTGTGCCTGAATGCTTGCCCAACACCAGTTGATGACTGCGTCCCACTAGAGCAGGATCAACGCCTTGATAATTATTCGGATCTTTTAACAAGCCATCGACATGAATACCCGCCTCATGGCTGAATACATTCTTGCCGATTAAACTTTTTCGAGTACCAATCGCATCACCCGATGCCCTGGCAACCTGCTCGGATAAATCAGGGAAGGTCAATAGCGAAATGCCGGTATCAAAGCCATACAACTGCTTTAAACCCACCACGACTTCTTCCAATGCCGCATTTCCGGCACGTTCACCCAAACCATTCACTGTGGTATTCAAGTGTGTTGCCCCAGCAACCGCAGCAGCCAGGGTGTTTGCAGTTGCCAGCCCCAGATCATCATGCGCATGCATTTCAATTTCCAGATCAGTGGCGGCTCTTAATCTTTTGATGGTTTCAAACACGCCAAACGGCTCCATAATGCCGACCGTATCAGCAAAACGAATTCTGCTTGCCCCGGCTTGCTGTGCCGCTTCCGCCATACGAATCAAAAAGTCCAGATCCGCGCGCGAAGCATCCTCCATGCCGACACACACATCCAAACCCAGACTCCGTGCTTCCTGTACGCAGCTCTTAATTGTGCTTAACACCCAGTCACGACTTTGTTTGAGCTTGTGCTGAATGTGCTGATCGGAAGCCGAAATGGATAAATCCACCTTATGCACATTCAGCCCTAAACAGGCATGCAAATCATCGCGGCGCATTCTTGACCAGACCAGCAGCTTTGAGGGCAAGCCCAATGCCGCAATCGCCCTGATTTCTTCTCTTTCCACTGCACCCATTGCCGGAATACCGATTTCCAGTTCAGGCACACCTAATCCCGACAACTGCGTTGCAATCGCCAGTTTTTCATCCAGCGAAAATGCCACACCGGCAGATTGCTCGCCATCCCTTAGCGTAGTGTCGTCGATGATGATTTGGCGGGATTGAGTTTTCATTCTCTTGCTCAGCAAATATGATTTTGTAGGTTGGGCTAACGGCTTTATCGTTACCCCAACCGCTTTAAATCCGGCGGAATGCCTTTAATGTTTAAGAGAGCAAATTACTTGCCAACTATCAAATCGGCGGAAATAGCGGGTTGCGAGTCATGATTGAGATAATGCCGACAGAACAATACAACGCAATGGCAAGAGGATTGTCGTAAAGCTGACAAAATGGAGAATGGGGAAATTTGGAGAAAAACGAGGAGATAAGTAATGCTTATTAAGCCAATCCGTAACGATGACGAACTAAATGCTGCGTTCCAGCGCCTGGAAATGATTTTCCAAGCGGAAGCTGATACGCCCGAGGCGGACGAAATGGAAATGCTGGTCAACTTAATTGAAGATTACGAAAACAAACACTATGCGATGACGCAGTCTGATCCTATTGAAGCCATCAATTCGGAAGATAACTAAATCACGATTGGTTGATAAGCAATAAAAAATACAAATGTGGCATTCAAATGTAGATTGGGAACCAACAGTAGGCGCTTTAGGCGATGCTTTTCTGCCTTTATGCGCACGGGTACACCGTTTATCCTAAATAGCTTTTATTCCGTGTGGGCACAAAAAGCGTACACACGCTACAGGGCTAGCGGTCGATAATATATATTGTTAGTCATCTCTTACAGGAAAAAAAACAGTTATTTTTCCGACAGAATGTACTGAGCTTTTTGCTTAGAATTTTGAATTCGAGGAGAATAGATAATAATCATATAAATATTTTTAGACCTCTAAATGGAACTATTCAAATACACCCAACTGCTAAATAAAGAAGCCACCCTAAAGTACGGATCTATCAGGTTAGGCACTCTTTTCGATTACCGAAACAATGATAATCACGGAGCACAAGTTGGCGATGCAAAGGAGGGAAAGGTTGTTTTCGCAGGCACCATGGAGCGCATCATTGTTAAATGATGCGCCTCTTGTTTAATTAGACAGATGCTTCTTCAGTCGAGGAAATATCCTCTGCATGTGCCTTCTCGAAAATATCTTTCGCCTGATCAATCTCTTCGCTGGTTTTCGCATGAACAGAGATCAAGGCACTTCCCCCTTTGATCTTCCCTTCATAGCGCTTGGCTTCATACTCTGGAATACCCAGACCTATTAAACCACCAGCTAAACCGCCAGTGGCCGCACCGACGGCAGCACCGCTCAATGCTGCCAAAATAGGGCCTGCGGCGATTAATGGACCGACACCTGGAATAGCCAGCGCGCCAATACCCGCTAACAAACCAACGACAGCGCCCGTGCCTAAGCCGACTGTGCCGCCAATAGCCGCTCCTTCCGGAGCTTTGGTGTGCTTTTCATGGGCAAAATCCTGGGTAGTAGACTTATCGGGAAACAGCACAGATATGTCATTGGTTGAAAAACCCGCAGTGGTCAGGTGATTCACAATGATTTCTGTTTGTTCAAGATTTTGGGCGATACAAAAAACTGCTTTAGTCATGACGTTCTCCTGGGCCTTTACGGCGCTTTATTTTCAAGTTGATTATCTACCTTCACTACACCGCGCGTTTTCTCGGCGATTTTTTGTAGTTTCGTGCTTTCAGCGGCAGTTTCAACAGGTCCGCGCAAAGTTACCACGCCATTACGACTGATGATTTTGGCATTTTGGGCGTTAACTGATAGCGACTTATCTCTAACCACCTTTTGTCGTATATGAGCGGTGATTTTGCGATCCTTTTTGGTTTCCTTTTGATCCTCCGGGGTTAGCGTAGTGTTATCTTTATCACGCACATTACGTTGGGTATTTTCCAACGCCGAATCGGCAGCCAATTGCATGATAGTATTTTGTTCTGCATGTATAGGACTGGATATTATTAGTAGGCTGGACGTTAGCGTAAACATAACTAACGATATTCGTTTAAACATAGTGATCTCCCGGCTGTTGAGTGTTGGTTTCAAGATGATGAAACGGACCGATGCTGATGGTCGCTTGCAGCACTCGTTTATTGGTTTTTTTTAAGATCTTCTTTGAGATCGCCAAAGCCTGCTTTGGCTTTACCGACGTTTTTTTGGATGTTTCCTTCTAGCTTCAACCCTTTGTCGTCCAGTATGTTACCGGTGACTTCCTTAACTTTACCTTTGACTTCTTCGACACGACCTTTGATTTGATCTTTGTTCATAGTGACTCCTGATAATTATTTAGCCATCAGCAGATAGCAATGACTAAAGTGCAGAAAGCTAACTCCCTGCACTCAATTTTAAAATATACCTAAACCTAAAAGTGTTCGGTACGGCAACGAACAGAGGAGTAGTTGGCTTACACGAATGTTGTTTCATTCATACTGCTTTTGAGAACTCTTGCGGCTTACACTGAATCCACACCGAATTCTCCGATCGCCTGCCCCTTGGCATAGAGGCCAGCAGCAAAGTTGATAGATGCCCTAATGGTCTATTGACTTCGTCCAATTTGGATCGACGCTATTGGTAAAACGACTCGTCACCCGCCAGATGGTATTGCCCACATCATCGGCAACCATCAAGGCATTGCGTTTGTCGAATGCGACGCCAACAGGACGTCCGAAAGCCTCGTCATTGTCACTAACGAACCCTGTCAGTACATCGATGGGATCGCCAATAGGTTTGCCCGCTTTGAATACGACAAAGATTACTTTATAACCACTGCGTGGTTCGCGATTCCAGGAACCGTGCTGACCGATAAAAACACCATTGTCGAATGGCGCCGGCCATTGGTTTCTTTTTGAAAATGTCAGGCCAAGTGAAGCGGTGTGGGTTCCAAGCGCATAATCCGGCACTCTGGCTTTGGCAACCAAATCGGGACGTTGCGGCTGCACACGTTCATCCAAATGTTGACCAAAATAGCTATACGGCCAACCAAAGAAGCTTCCGTCAGGTACCGACGTCAAGTAATCCGGCACCAGATCGCTGCCGATTTCATCGCGCTCGTTAACCACCGTCCACAGTACGCCGCTGCTTGGTTCCCAGGCGAGGCCATTAGGATTGCGCAGGCCGGACGAAAATATACGATAACTTCCGTTCTTCGGATCCACTTCCCAGATGGCGGCCCGGCCGACTTCCTGGTCCATGCCGTTTTCGGCAACATTACTGTTTGATCCTACCGTCACGTACAAGCGCGATCCATCCGGACTAGCCAGAACATTCTTGGTCCAATGATGATTTATTGCTCCACCCGGCAGATCCAGCACTTTGATTCCCGCTTGCGTGATTCGGGTTTGGCCTTGTGTGTAGGAAAATCTAATCAGCGCATCGGAGTTGGCGACGTAAAAATCTTTGCCTATCAGCGCCATACCAAAAGGCGAGTTGAGTCCTTCAATAAACACCGTGCGTATTTCTGCTACACCATCACCATCGGTATCCCGCAACAGGGTGATGCGATTGGCGCTGGGTACACCTGCGCCAACCTTATTCATCATCCACTTCATAAACCAGCCTTTAATACCTTTCCCGTCCTCTGGTTTGGGTGGCGCATTGGTCTCCGCGACCAAAACATCACTGTTGGGCAATACATATATCCAGCGGGGGTGGTCAAGTCCGGCGGCGAAAGCGTTAACGACCATTCCTGGCGCGGCTATTGGTGTGCCATGTTCTGACCAGCCTACTGGCGACGCGATGTTAACCGTAGGAATCAGTGTCGAATTAGGTGCCGGCAGTTGAGGGTTTACACCAACTCCCGCCGAAAACGGTAACTGGGCAACTTCACCACAGGCAGTTAGCATAATTGCTAGTGCCGAGAATAATAAACTGCAACAGTGGTTCATTTATATCCTGCCTAATTCTAATGCTGGGCAGTTGCCATTTTCCGGCAACTTTCGGCACAACCGGTACAGGCATCGACGCATTCATCCATCCCACCGACTTTCTCGCAGCTCAACGCGCAAGCCGCACAGACCTCGGAGCAGACCTCGCAAACACGATGATGAAAATTAGAGCTCATGAGCAGGAAATTCGCCGACGTCTGACAGATCTCGGCGCAGCTCATCATGAGGCGAAAGTGCTCTGCTTCAACATGCTTTCCGCCGACTTTAAGGCAATGGTTCATGGCGGTTTGCAGGCAGACCTGGTGGCAATAGCTACAGGCTTCGATGCAGTCGTGCATCGAATGCTCAGTATTAGTATGTGCATAGGCGGGTTCATTCATGGCGTTCTCCTAAGATTTAAAGGGATAAGCGTTGATCGAAAATGAGCAAGTCATTTCGGCCAAGGGCTGGGTTTCAAGTAATACTTTGGATCGCCTCAAAACCTTGTGAGAACTCTAATCTCAAAATTAATCGCAGTCGGTACGTTGGCGCTCATAGATGCTGGGCTGAACTTGTAGGTGCTATAGAGATGTCATCATCAAACAAACCATGACACCTGAAATTTCGACACCATGGCAAGTCGAAGCCATAGCCATCGGACCAAAACCATGGCAAAGCTGGAATATATAATTAATTCCCCAGAGACCAAAACATCGCAGCCACCGCTATGGCCATGACGGTTGTGCATAACCAGCCCAGTGCCTTCAGTTTGAAGGAAATTATGAACTGCCCCATAACCTCTGGACGCGCGGCCATAAGCAGCATCACCGCCATAATCGGTACGGAAATGACACCATTGATCACCGCACTCCAGTAGAGTGCCTTGATAGGATCAATGGGGGTAAAACACAGCCCAACGCCGATTAGGGTTGATATAGCGATAATTCCATAGAAACCTTTTGCCATAACGGGCTTTAATTCCAGGCTATTGCGCCAATGGAATGCACCAGCCATCGCATAGGCGGCAGAACCCGCTAATACCGGAATTGCCAGCAAACCGGTGCCAATGATGCCAGCACTAAAGAGCCAAAAAGCAAATTCACCAGCAATAGGACGTAATGCAGAGGCTGCCTGCGCCGATGTGTGGATCTCGGTCACGCCGTGTAGATGCAGAGTTACTGCTGTCGTCAAGATAATGAAGAATGCGACTAGATTGGAAAATGCCATCCCAATTACGGTATCGACCTTAATGCGGCGAAAGTTGGCACTTGCCTGGTCGGGCGCATCTTTCAGCTTTTTGGCTTGCGGATTGGCATGCTCATCCTCAACCTCTTGCGATGCCTGCCAGAAGAACAGGTAAGGGCTGATAGTGGTGCCAAAGACGGCAACGACGGTAGTGACGTATTCAGGCTGCCACGATAAGTGCGGCAACACCGTATTTGTCAGCACCTGTGCCCACGGTATTTGCACGACAAATACGGTCGCAACGTAGGCGAGTAAGGCGAGCGTGAGCCATTTCAGAAGATGAACGTAGCGGCTATAGGGAATAAATAGTTGTAATAACAGCGATAACACACCGAAGCCAACGACATAAAAGTGTGTGGAACCACCTATCATCAATTTCAAGGCATCCGCCATGGCAGCGACATCGGCAGCAATATTGATGGTATTGGCAACTAACAGCAGTCCGACGATTGTATACAAAAGCCCTGGCGGGTAATGTTGGCGAATATTAGTGGCCAAGCCATGGCCGCTGACCCGGCCGATTTCGGCACTAATCATCTGGATGCCAACCATTAGGGGATAGGTCAACAACACGGTCCACAGCATGCTGAAACCAAACTGTGCACCGGCCTGCGAATAGGTAGCGATGCCACTGGGATCATCATCAGCAGCGCCGGTAATCAAACCAGGGCCAAGTTTCTTTAACCAGGACTCTGGCAGAGCGACATTTTCATCTGCTTGTGACATTTTTCTCATCACTTTGTCTTCGTATTGAGAATCCACATGAGGCATTAATCACTACCATTTGAGCGGTAATTAATACCTCGTAATATATTTACATGATCTTAAACCAAGAAAATCAATAGGCATTATTGTCTAGTTAGCGGACTTCGCCTTCCCGTTTAGTTTCCAACAATAAGTTTTGGTATTCATGATCTTCCAACTTGCCATCACTGCCGGCATCTACTTTGTCAAATACTTGCAATAAATAGGGAAAATTCTGTAACTCATCTTTAGTAATGTAATGATCGTTGTTGATATCAGCCTGAGCAAATGATGGGAATTTTCCTTTCCCATCGGTCGGTTTGCTTACAGGTTGAGCAGAATTTTCACCTTTTTCATTGGCGCCTGAATTTGTGATCGACCCACCATGATCAGTGGTTTTTACATCACTATCCTTTGCGGAGTGAGAGTCGTTAGGCTCCTGGCTGTTAGGGCCGGTTGTCTTGGGTACATCTTTGGATTCTGAGGCATCTTGGTTGGTCGTGCCTGTTGTATTTGCTACACCTTTATATTCGATATACCGATAACCCTTTTTGACATCTTGAGTTCCGGTTGCTTCAGCGTTGACAGTCGAACTGATAAAACTAAGGCTGAGAGTCATTGCAGCCAACAAGCTAGGTAATCTGGCATTTCTAAAAAAATTAAATTGCGTAATGTCAATTTGATCGGCATTTATAGTGTTAGATACTGCAATTATGTTTTTAGTTGTTTTCATAATGAATTCCTGTTTATTAATAATTAAGAGGGATCAATTGCATATCGAAAGTGGGTTTAACGAAAATTACTTGTTGATTGCCTATTTAAATACGATTAACAACCATACTAGGTCATAAACTAATTAATAATCACAATTCAACTATAAAAGTATGTTCGGCGTGCTGATTTCTATCATGCCTACTTTATTTTTTAAAACATCAAAAATTAACTTATGACACCATTCTCATATGTATTGCTTTCTGCTCAAGCCTGAATCCATAGGTTGTATAGACTCAGGGTATAAGGATAATATTGATAAGTAGTATTTCCGTCGGTGCGTTATCACACTTAGTGCCTGGGTTATTAATGAATCAGTTTTATATTCAAATTAACCCTCTTTTTGTCATTCAATGCAGAATCAGAGCACGTTAAAAATAACAAAATATTTTTATAAAAATTTCGCACGAAATACCCAATATAAAATTTTTAAGTCAAATTATTTATACGTTATTTTCTCTATGTTCGCGGTCGCACAGACCGATCTTTATGATGGGTGTAGTTTTAAAAACTGGCTACGGAAAAAATAAATGTTTGATAAATAATAAATTGACTTGATAACTTTATTAATTCAATGAATGTTTAGTTAGTTAATCCTTGCCTGCGCTATTCATTAAGAATAAACACTCATACAAAGCCAACCGGAGAAAATCCATGATTAGTACCTACCAAATTAAGCCTGATATGCCAGTTGTCTGTTCTCAAGATGGTCAATTTGCAACTGTCGATCATATGGAGGGGCCTAGCACCATTAAGTTAACAAAAGATAAGACCGGACAGCACCATTACATTCCTGTTACATGGGTAACTTCAACCGAGGCCGGCAAAGTTAAAGTAGACCGCCCCGGAGATCAGGCAATGGAAGACTGGTCGACCAGTCCGCCAGAACAATGGGCCAATGATTTCAGCGCGGGTAATTAAGTTAAGCGGAAAATCGGTAACAGTTCGCAATAGCAGAGCTACTTCCAGAGCAAACAACAGGAATCGTTATGAAAGGTTTTGTGCAGGATATTGAAGGTCTCGCCATCAAAAATGAAGTATTTCGCCGCGTGCTTTATACGGCAAAGCATTGTCAGCTGGTACTCATGGCCTTAAAGCCAAAGGAAGCGATCGGCGAGGAAGTTCACAAGCTCGACCAGTTTTTTCGCGTTGAGGAAGGGAATGGTGAGGCGGTACTTGATGGTGTTCGAACAGCTATTCAGGCGGGCTTTGCGGTTGTTGTACCGGCTGGCACCAGTCACAACATCATTAATACCGGCAGTGTTCCAATGAAGCTTTATACACTCTATGCACCGCCGAATCACCGAGATGGCATCGTCCATCAAACCCGTGACGTTGCGGAGGCCGACAACGAGCACTTCGACGGCAAAACAACTGAATAGAGAATTTGCTGGGCATTGGGTAATCGCTTAGGAAAACATTAGTGGATTCGATACAACTGACTGGCCAACCCATTCTTGATTATGGCATTGCGCTTGGGATCGGTTTACTTATCGGTGCCGAACGCGAACGACAAAAAGGATCTGGACCGACGCGATCATCTATGGGCATTCGTACTTTTGCCACGGCTGCGCTGCTGGGGGCAGTGAGTTTTTCGCTTGGTGGTACGACATTGCTGGCTGTCATAGCATTGGCTATTGCCGGGCTTACCGCGATAGCCTTTTGGCTTAGCCAAGAGCAAGATCCAGGATTGACGACCGAAGCAGCATTGCTGCTCACACTGCTACTTGGTGGCTTAGCAATGCGCGAGCCCGCTATAGCGGCAGGGGTGTCAGTTATTTTGACCATATTACTGACCGCACGATCTGTCCTTCATCACTTCGTCAGCACAATTCTGACTGACATCGAACTCAACGATAGCTTGATTTTGGCTGCCGCTGCCCTCGTACTGTTACCCCTCGCCCCAGACCAGTACATGGGGCCCTTTAATGCCTTGAATCCGCGGACGATCTGGATAATTGTTATCCTCATTATGTCCATCAGCGCTACCGGATACCTTTCACTGCGTATCATGGGAGCGCGAATCGGCCTGCCTATCACAGGTCTTGCTTCTGGGTTTGTGTCGAGTGCTGCCACCATTAGTGCAATGGGAGCAAGAGCTGCAAAAACATCAACTCTATTATGGGGTGCCGTTGCCGGAGCTGTTTTATCAACCGTGGCGACCATTGTTCAAATGACCGTGGTACTGGCGGCAACCAACCAGGCAACGTTGTCGGTGTTATGGTTGTCGCTGGCCTGCGCGGGCGTTACCGCAACTGCTTATGGCGTAATCTTTACCCTAATTGCCCTGCGTCAGAAAGTACCAAAGGCCGTTGACTTAGGACAACCGATCAGTATCAAGACAGCTTTGCTCTTCGCTGCTACGGTTTCCTCCGTGATGCTGCTCACAGCCGCACTTCAACAGTGGCTGGGTAAAGAAGGAGTCATCGCAGCCGCAGCAATTGCAGGTTTTGTCGATACCCATTCCGCTGCCGTCGCGGTAGCGTCCCAAGTGGCAACCGGAAAAATCAATGCGAACGAAGCCATTTTACCCATTCTTGCCAGCCTGACGACGAACACCATCACTAAATCTGTACTTACCGTTCTAAGTGGTAATTGGCGGTTTGTCGGCGCAGTCATCCCTGGTCTAATCCTGGTTATTGTAGCCGCATGGATGGGGGCGGCTTTTGCACTTGGGTACTTTTGACAAAAAATAATTGCCAAGCACTAACAATTGATTAATGTCACTTGGCCTCCGCGCAGCAAGCCAGTGCTATGTACGATGGCGTACAGATGCATTCCGTTAACTCTGTCATTATTAATTAAACTAATTGACCGGATATTCCTAATGCCTTTTACCAATGATGTAGCCAAAAACGAACTCGGGCGCACCTTGCCAGGTGTCTTTCAAGACCCCATCCAACCCCAAGCAAGCGCAGTGTCGTGGGGAGCTATCATCGCAGGAGCCGCCGCTACCGCTGCCTTAGCGCTGATACTGCTGATGTTAGGTACGGGGTTGGGTTTGTCATCAGTTTCACCATGGGCATACAGCGGCGTCAGCGCAACGACCTTCGGCGTATCGACTATCCTCTGGCTGGCCTTCACCCAGATCGTCGCTTCGGGAATGGGCGGTTACCTTGCCGGCAGGCTGAGAACAAAGTGGGTTGATGCGCAGTTAGACGAGGTTTACTTTCGCGATACCGCCCATGGTTTTTTGTCCTGGGCTGTTGCGGCGATTGCGACCGCCGCGCTACTGACGTCAGTAATTGGATCGATTGTCAGTTCTGGAATTCAGGCGGGTGCGACAGTGGCTGGGGACGTAACTGCGGCGGTTTGGTCCGAGAATTCTAAATTTGATGCTGACAATGGTCCAATGGGCTACTTCGTGGATTCACTGTTTAGAAGAAACATTAATGCGGCAGTCGCTGATGATCAACCCGAGCATGACGCTATGCATATGATAGGAGTTGGTCCGAGGCGTTTCTCAATCGGGTCCGGATATGAAGTTACCCGCATATTTATGAATACAGTCCACACTGGCCCCTTGTCTAATGAAGACATTCAATATGTCGGCCAGGTGGTTGCACACCGCACAGGATTAACCCAGCAGGCAGCTGAGAAGCGTGTCTTTGATACTTATGCACGTTTGCAGACCAAGTTACAGGACGTTGAAACTGCGACGAAAGAAGCGTCTGACAAAACCCGTAAAGCTTCGGCCTATGCGGCGCTTTGGCTCTTCATCTCACTGCTTATTGGTGCTTTCGTCGCCAGTTTTTCGGCCACTTTTGGTGGTCGGCAGCGCGATTTGTAATTACACAACCAATTCCACTCAACAGGAGACATGCAATGCGCTCAATACTTTTGTATTTACTCGGCATCCCTATTCCTATCATCATTCTGATTGCATTGTTCGTGCGTTAGACGTTGTTTTTAGGATTGATAATCATCTTTTTATTCTGGAGTTTAATAGCCAAAATTAACACTTAAACTCCATTCCCAGCGCATGACCAAGTATCTGTACGGTTGTGGGCACGTGGTTAATCGCAATCGGGTACAACGCTTAATACCCAAAGGGCACAAGTGCGAACTCTGGGCTTGGCAGGCATGGCCCCATACCAGTACGCAGCATAAGATTTATCCTTACCTGCTCAGAGGCGTCGACATCAACCGCCCCAATCAGGTATGAAGCACTGATATTACTTACATTCGGCTACCGCGTGGTTTTGTGTATCTGTGCCATCATCCGCAAAGTCCTGGCATGGCGACTATCCAACGCCATGGATGCCAGCTTCTGTGTCGAATACTTGGACGGTGCCATCAAGGATTACGGGGTGCCGGAGATTTTTAAACCGACCAAGGCTCACAATTTACCAGTGACAACTTCACCGGCCTATTGCAACACCATCGCATCACCATCAGCATGGGCAGATATTTGCTCCTGCAATATCTGCATTCCCCGCATCCATGTGGTATACGGTCACGGTCATGACTTGGCCAATATCTTTGTAATTAAGCCACTCCCAAAAACCGGCTATAACTACGATTAAAGGGTTTTTAATTCACTTACTGAATAAAGTTTCACTAAGAAATATAAAAAAACTGCATGGTTTGCACCCTATATTAAGAGGACATACAAATTTTTGTTGGTGGGATTTTAGGTCTGAGCATGACGAGTCAAGAAACTAACTTCAGCTTTTCTGATAAGAAATCAGAGTTATTTTACAGGATCTTCTAGGGTCTTCTTGTGTGAAAAACAAGTGGAACGAAGCTGGTGGGAAACCGGTTTTTATCAAGTTAAATCAACAACTAATCTACTTTACGCTTTTGTAAGGGATTAGCCCAATAAAAAACTGTATGGTTTTTTCTGAGGGATATGCTTGGTTAATGGCTGTCAGAATTTGAACGAAAAGACTGTGATTCTTACGTCTGAAATTTTAACTTATTGATTTTATTGGGGTGAACGACGGGGCTCGAACCCGCGACAACAGGAATCACAATTCTGCTGTACTTATTGTAAAAACAATAAGTTATGCTACTTATAAACCACACATATAAAAATAAATTCTGTTTATTATCAAAAGCCTATGGTTTGGAAACCACACAACATTATACAAGTAAATCAATAACTTAATGCGACAGTAATTTCTGAAAAAACGAATGTCTACTGGCAATTTTCGCCTGCAAATGTTGAGCATGAATTGCTGAACATAAAAGCCACGCTAGGAGTGGCGTTGAAAAAATCTATAGTTTTATGTGTCGTTGTTTTTAATGCACTCAATATGATTTAGAAGAAATCTACTTAATTTCTCCCTATTTGAACGTCAATGAAAAAGGAGTCAACGAGATGAGCAATGCAGATCCCGCAGCAATCTTTGAGGACTTGGCAACCGATCCAAAAATAAAAAGTGCATTCAGGTATGACAGCAGATTATGCATGGAAGACTTCGTTGCCAAATATGTTCAGACGATCAGCCATCACTTTACAAAAGGCGGCCATGACCTTGACCTTGACCTTGACCTTGACCTTGACCTTGACCTTGACC
>JABFRC010000153.1 GCA_013141375.1 Methylococcaceae bacterium
CTCGTTAAGCAGTTTATGCATATATGATAGGTATTCGTCTATGCACAATACGAGAATGCGTTTATCAAAGGTACTTCATCGTAAATGCGGGACTTCGGTGTTTCAAGGGGTTTACAATCCAGTCGGTCGCCGAATTCAGGTAGTCGTCCGTGTCGTAATAGATTTTTATGGGGATGTTTAAGAATAGATTTGAATCTCTATCGAGGAAACCTGTTCTGTGAAGTGATCTCATTGGATTCATTCCGCTGATAAAATCATTAAATACAGCTGCGTCCAACAGGTTTTCAAATACCAGGCCTGCTCGTTCGAATAGTTGCTTGACAGCAAGCCTTTGCTGACCAGCAAGGTGCTGTTGTAACTCATGATGTTTTAATGCTAGAAATAGCTCTTGTGCGAAATACAGTGAAGGGTATGTGGATTTTTTAATTACCATCACTGGCGGTTCAACCTGTCTCATAGCGCGGGTACCGTCGGCACAACCGGTATACACCTCCACTTCACTTAATGTTCGCCCATATAACTCGTAAATGTATGCCAATTGCTCTGCAGTGCTGGATTTTTTTTTGATAGTTAATTGTTGAGTTATCATGGGGAAGATCTCTTTTAATGCATAGCCCTGATAACGTTCATTCTGATAAATTGGATGCTCAGGCGCGATAAAAGAGTGTAAATAGGCCGTCCATTCATTCCCGGGCAACTGTAACATAGCTTCTAACGGGGAATAAGGAAAAGGACTGCTGTTAGCCCAGTTTTTGAGCTGTTCCACACCATCAGCATAGCCATGAAACGCCAATACATAGGCAGCAAAATGTTGCAAGACCGGATTAGCATGCTTAAGCAACTTGAGCATGTTTGGTACCACCCATTCGGGATTAACAAAAGCCAGCGTCCGGCCATGGAACACCTGATACTCGACCATATCGTCGATTAGCAAATTGACCTGCAACGCAGTCAGTTTATCCGCGACTCGAAAGACTGTTCCCGGCCAGCCTTTAGATTCCAGCTGACGATAGTTTAGTTTGGGATGATTGACCAAGGCGTTATAGACCAGGTGTTCAACACCAGTTGGATCTCCGATATGATCAAGTATGTTTGCACAGCGAACTCTATCGTCAAGCGGGAGGGAAATTAGCCCTTGTTTTAGAGCTTTGTTTATACGCACTTGTCTTGCCAAATCGGGAACAGCAGCTAGTAAATAGGTTGGCACTTTCCCAACGTTCAAGAGCGCATCCAGTTTACTCAATCCCTGTTGATTCAATTCGTAGTGCATAGATTTTCCAGTTAAAAACAGACCCGATTTAGGCCGACTCAGATAATCATTGGCCCAAATAGCAAATACCGATAGACTTTGGACTTGCCGGGTACCCAAACTAAGGGATTAACGCGAAAAGGCACAATCAAATAACCAAGGCATAGGGTGCAATGGGCTTAAGCCCAATTGCACAGCATAGACAATTCGGCTCAATACGCTACGCTATTGGCGCCCTATACATTGCGCCTTATCGTGTTGTAACCCGTCGTTGTTGGATATCTCCCGGTACTGGCATCTGAAACTAAGTTGCAACATCCAGCGCATCAGTCGGGCATCTGTATAGTCATAAAATGCTCCTCACTCGCATTTTTCCAAATCCGCAAATGCTGCTAAATAGGAAGGTAGTTCACGGCTATATGAATCGTATTTATATAATTTTGTTATATCTAATAAGCACTCTTGTTTCCACCATGCTATCTTGCTGTCGCCAGTTTTATCTTCCCATTTTCGACAAATAAGGTAATGTTTTTGATCTGCTGGTAATTTTACTTTGTGCAGAGAACAGATCTTTTCATTGCCCATAGAGGTCATGTGTATACAAGTCAAACATTGAGCTTCATTACCACCATTAGCCATGATTTTCCCCCTTAAAATAATTAAAAACAGACCCCACCTTGCTCAATGCCAAAAGCATAGGAGCCGATATAGACTGCACCTTTGAAAACTCCAGTTTTATTGTCACGAATAGGGGTTGGCACAAGTGGCGCTGTAATCGTAATTTCTGTTTCTGATTATTCGGGCTGAGTTTTATTATTTTCAAGTGGCGTCAACGACGAAACCGAGCAAACCTCGGTTAAAGTGCCGTCGTAATCGTTGGGATAAGAATAAAGAAATCCGGGCTTCATTTTGGCATAAGCAGGTGGCGACCACTGCTCCGACAACGTTTTGCCTGAATGCCAATGTTTACCTTCTCTGCACAGCAATATCCCCTTTTTATTAAATAGAGGTAGGATAATTTTATGTACGCTACATCCACACGCATCGGGCACTAATGTGGGGTATTTCGTATCGATTAAATTTGCTATATATTCGCAAGTTAGGCAGTTTATCGAATCACTCCACGTCATGATAATTCCTCAATTATTGATATGCTTCAAAGCTAATAGCTAATAGCTAATAGCTAATAACAAACATCTGTTACTTCAAGGCCAAAAGGGTTTGGCCCTAAGTAAAGACCGCGAGTTAAGGTCAAATTCACGGGGTGGATTGTTGGCATTAGCGGTTCCCGGATGATGTATTCTGTTTGGGGGACATCATTGGCCCTTGTATCAATCTTGTAATATTATTATGTTTCAACATAAGTGCCCCGATCCCATTCCGGAAAGTCGGTAAACCTAGTCAGTAATTCAGGTTTGAAGATGTATGATTTAGGCACGTCAACATAAAATTCTAGGTATGAATACAACATACCGTCTTCGAGATTTGGAAAAAATCTGTCCATAAGATACTTATCGCTTTCGATAAGCGGCCCTTTACTGTTATTCCGAATAAGAATATCTAGGTTAAACTGCCAATTTATACATATGCTAAATTTATCTTTGTATAGATTAAATACACAATTATGGAGGCTACATCCACCGTAGTATCTCGAACATCCTTCAGAGTTTGAAATTGGTTTTAATCTTTTAAAATGTTGGCAGCAACTACAACGCGGACTATCGAATCTAGGCATTATTGGATTCCTTATTACGGTAATAATGGTAAAATTAAGCTCGCGCAAACATCAGATAAGTAATTGAATTTCAATCCGAACTGGTATTCCCCTATCCATAAAGCAGGCTCTAAGTTTTTTGTTCTCCAATGAATTGCTGGAAATAATGGTGCTATTAAAAGATATTCAGTTTGTCCATATGAATTGACTTTTGGTTCTATCACATAATAGTTGTCACGCGTTATTGTTATTTCAATCCAACCCGCAGCGCGCTTAGGTTCAATGCTAATTCCATCCGATCCAAATAATTGAAATCTCGTTGCAACACTCAATAAATCAGGAGGACATCCCATCCCTTTGCTTTCTTCGTCCAAAGCGTCAGCGAGATATACACCCGGTCCAAAGGTACCAATTGGAGATGCAAATAATATTCCTGTTGCCCCAATGGCGGTTGCAACGGGTGTGTAATGTCGAAATCTCCGATTTATTCTTGGATACTTTTCATCAACAGCCTGAACGAAAGCAACCAAAAGAATCATTATCAGGATAATGGCCATCAAAATCGCGGCGGCAGCAAGTATCGTCCCTGCGGTCACACCTGCTGCCGTCGCACCCGCAGCGCCTGCTCCGGCGAGATCAGGTAAGGTAATACCGGTAATAACACCACCTTCAGCAATAAGATATGCACCTGCAGAGCGCAACGATGATCTCAGCATAAAACCGAAGATGGGATTTGCCGGAAATTGTGGTAATGCATAGACAGACGGCCCAGTCGGGGAATCCGCCCCATTCCGTCCGCCACTAATAATATACGCCGCCGCCCCGGTTTTCGGGTCTTCCAGTATATAGCCCAAGCCGGTGAAATTATCGACTGTGATGTCGCGTTGTGCCGTGGTCACCCGCAGCCCGGCCGCCACTGCATTGCGCATGGCTTGCAGGTCATCGGGGTCGGTCACGATCTGGTTCAGTGAGGCGGCATTGGCCGCATCAATCGAATAGATCGCCACACCCTTTTCACTGGCAGCTTTAAGCGCCGTGATGCTGGACATCGAATGGCCGGGATCCATCAAAAAGGCCTGGTCATAGATGCCCGCTTCCAGGTAGGAACCGACATACCCCAAGGCCAAGACAAAACGCCGCTTCTGTTCGGCATCGCCATCGTTATGAACTGCCGTGATTAAATCTTCCCTGGCGTCCATAATCCGGCTGTTGTAGCTTGCAGAACGGGCAATGCCGAATAGATAGCGCACCGTGAGCGGACTGCCGGCCAGGGTATGTGAGGGCAGTTGGTAATGGGCGACATGGTTGATGGCCCCGATAAAATCGTTAAAAGCCTCTTTTTCTCCCCACCACGCCATAGCGACCTGATGGAACATTTCCGCCGTATATTCCCGGTAATCGGTATCCTTCATCGCTTTTAAATCATGTTGATGGCTACGCGCATCGAAGGCCGCGGCCGTAATGCCGGATGGATTGAGGCCAATGACATGAAAATCTCCGGCGGTCAGCTGATAATCCTTGGTGTGTTGATACCAGGGGGCAATCACCTCTACCGACAGCACTTGGTCTACTCCCATCGTATAAACGCCGCCTGTAGCTACTATCTTGCCATCGGCTTTCAAGGTGGGTTTAACGTGGATCAAGTAGGCGGGCAATTGAGTTTGGTAAGCGCTAATTGCGCTGTCGATGACGGTTTGATCAGCAGAAGATGCCGGTTCATAAGTGAAGGTAAGGCGTTTTCCGGCCAAACTTGGCAAGCTCGCATTGAAACTGATGTTCGGATTGTCCAGGCTTTTGTCTTGCGGGCTTCCATACAGGGACAAGCGGATTTTATGACGCAGGTTATCCGGCAAAACTGCAGTCTTTGCACCGGAAACCAGTGTCTGATAGGGCAGACCACTCGGTAAAACAGGAAGTTTCTGTTCAATAATTGTCTTGAATCCTATTACATCGCCGACTGTGGCATTAGGTTTCTGCTTGTCGATAAACGATCGGATACGTGCTTGATAATCAGTCACCATGGTTTTTACAAGATTCTGGTCAATGTTTTGTATCGAACCATCAGTTTCGTTGACAGAGGTGGTTTGCTTGATTTGATCCAGCAATCCTTGACCATCGAAGGGAACAGCAGCCTTGATGTTCATGCCGTCATTGAATTGGTATTGCTTAAAGCTGGCATCAAGGGCTATCCAGCTGTCGCCCACTTTATGTTTGGCACCACGCGAAGGGATGTAATCGACCCAAGCCTCAACCCAGATATGTTCCATCTTGACGAACTTTATGACGCCGCCTTGCGCCAGCCCAGTGCTTGGAATACCACCTTGGCCGAGCAGATCCAGTGCTGCGAGTGGCTCGCTAACGCCGCCGACCCAGTTCATGACTTTGTCGACAGGGATTTGAACTGTGCCATAAGCATAACGCGCCGGAATGCCGGCAGCCCGGTACAGCGCAATCAGGAGGCTGGCAGTATCAAAGGCGTTGCCCTTCTGGTTTGTCAGGGTCAGCTGCGAGCCTTGGATAGAACCGTAAGTGGGTATGTATTCGATGTTGTTCCTGACCCAATTATAGATAGCGACAGGTTCATTTTTGAGGCTGACAGCCAACGCTTTGATGTCATCGGTGATTTGTACATCTTCAGTCGGAGCAAGGTCGGCGGCTTGCGGGGCTGTCGTGGTTTGGGCGGTGGACTGAGCCAGCATGCCTGCGTTTAGTGCTAATGCCGCCACCTGCACTAAATCAGCTTGTGCGTGGATGAGTTGTTCCAGCTCTTCTTTGGTTTCCTTAGGGGGACGAACTTTGCCGTCAGACATTTGGTTGGGGAGTTTTTTAGGATCAAACGGCAGCTGGCGTTTTTTATGCGTTTTGGCCTTTAAATGCTCAAGCGCTTTTTGTACGCGGGTGTCGCGATCAGCATCGTTATCTGCTGTGTTAACGGCATCGATTTCCGCGGTCATGGCGGCATATTCGGCCTGATAG
>JABFRC010000325.1 GCA_013141375.1 Methylococcaceae bacterium
CAGCCGATAATTGTGTAGATCCATAATAACTGGCTGTCATCTGGATATCTGCTGCCGACGTGCCGGTCACAAAAGGTGCGAGGACGACTTGACCATTGGCAGGATTAGTCAATTTACCGGTCGAATCAAAGGTCATGGTTGCCGGCGTGCCGCTCGCATCTACTGAAACAGGGGTCAACGGATCGTCAGTAATATAATGATAAACATCCCAATCTCTAGTTGGCGGCGTCACTTCCTTCGGCACAAAATAACTGGTCAACTTATGCTCTACACCCAATGAATCAAACACGGTTGCAGAGGTTTGCTTATAGTAAGACGATGGATCGGTTGGGCTAAAAGTGGTACTTACAGGTACAGGCGCTTTACTGTCGACATTGACTTGCATATCCACATTAGTTGTCGCTGTTGGCAAACCGGCGCCGACATTAAGTGAAACTGTTTTTAACACGCCCTGACTAAAGCCATCCGCAACAGTTTTGCCATTGGGCGAATAAGCCAACAATGCTTGGCCTTGGGTATTCGTGACCAAACCATCTTTATTGACTCGGAACGCGCCATTTCGGCTATAGGTCAATGAGTTTAAATCTGCTGTGTTGGCTGCCAGGGTAAAAAAACCCTCGCCACTGACGGCTAAATCCAAACTGTTATCGGTAAAATCCAGATTACCCTGATTAAATTGCTGCGCCACTTCAGAGACTCTGACCCCTGAACCCGGCTGGGTTTTGCTGACACCACCGATACTGCTGGCATAGACGTCGACAAACTCGGAACGTGATTTCTTAAAGCCGGTAGTGTTGGCATTGGCAATGTTGTTGCCAGTGACGGAAAGATTATTGGCGGCGGCATTTAAACCGCTTAATGCAGTAGTGAAGCTCATGGTTATTCTCCAGACACTTGTTTAATTTGATTAAAACTGACTTGACCTAATCCGGCCAAATTCACTTTTACCCCGCCGGCACTATTGCCCATGGACACGCTACTGACGCGTGTATCGACATTGGCCTGAAGTATCGTATTTTTGCCATCCAGATAAGCCTCCGGCTGAACACCATAAACGCCGGGGTGAGCCAGGGTGCCCGACTCGTTAAAGCCATCCCACTTAAATGGAACAGAACCGGCTGGCTGCTCGCCCAAGCTAACAACTTGGACCACTTTGCCGGTGTCCAGGTCGGTAATTTTGACTTTGACACTGGAAGAACTGCTGGGTAAATCAATATTGCCGGTGATAGCGCCGGACGCTTCCAGCACGCCTTCATTCGAGGCTACAGAGACTTTGCGCCCCACCAAACTCGCCGCTTGCAAAGCTTGATCTGAGCTGATTGATGCAGAAAACTCCTTGAATGATTTTTGCAAATCCTGAATGCCGTTGACCGTACCAAATTGCGCCATTTGCGAAAGAAACTCACCGTTTTGCATGGGCTTGGTGGGATCTTGATGAGTCATCTGGGTCGTCATCAGCTTCAAAAATTCGTCCTGCCCCAAGGATTTCTTAGGCGCACTTTTAGCGGCTTCCAGTGTGGTAACACCCAGTCCGCTGTAAGCATTGATACTTGTTGTCATGACTTATCTCCTATTGACCCATTTTTAAGGTTTGCAGCATCAGCTGTTTGGCCGTGTTTAATACTTCGACATTATTCTGGTATGAGCGCGATGCCGACATCATGTTGGCCATTTCTTCAACGGTATTGACGTTAGGCTTGAAGATGTATCCATTAGCATCGGCCATCGGATGATTGGGTGCATATTCCATCACTGCCGGAGCTTGGCTTTCCACCACACCCAGCACATTGACGCCGCTTGCCGCATTTTGGCTATCCAAGATGTTTTTGAATTCCGCACCAAAAACCGGCTGCCTGGATTTATAAACATCGCCTTCACTGCTGCTGACGCTATTGGCATTGGAAATATTGCTTGCGACCAGATTGAGTCGAAGTGATTGTGCATTCATGCCGCTACCGGCAATATTAAAAATGTTAAATGCAGACATAATTATTCTCCTCTAATAGCCAGTTTTAACTCGGCAAAATCGCCACCGACAAATTGCAAACTGGCTTGATATTGCACGGCGTTTTCAGCGTATTTAGCTTGTTCGACTTGCGTTTCGACGGTATTTCCATCCAGCGACACTTGATTGGGATTACGAAACATCAACTTGCCCCCCAAAAACATCTGTTCCGGCGCAAAATGCTGAGCCTGAGTTCTCTCCATCGTCGGGCTTGCGGGCAATGTCTTTTTTAGAATTGACTGAAAATCCAAATCCCGCGCTTTAAAATTGGGTGTGTCAGCATTGGCTAAATTGGCTGCCAGTACTTCGCTACGCTTTTCTCTTAAAGTCAGTGCCTGGGGGCTAATCCCTAAGGCTTTATCAAAACTGATGCTCATAATTGTTACCTCATGGTCGTGTTCATATAAAATTATGCACAGCCCATGCCAAAACAAAATTTACTATTTATTTCAACGTGATAGGCGGAGTCTAAGGTATCGAGACGCCTGCATTCCGGCACCAAATTGCCGGTTGACACGAATTAACGGCAATTTGTCCTGGAGCGGTGTCAAAAACTCGCCACACACCGTTTGGCCCGCCAAGGAACAGCGTTGGCATTTTTCCTGCTTGGTAGTTTGTTAGTGTCATAAAACCGGCAACGACGATGAAACCGTTTCAATATTATTTTCTAATACCCTTGCTTGTTCTGAGTCTTAACGCTCAGGCTGACCAGCCCTTGCAATCGCATGAGTCGATTCACGCAGTTGTCAGCGATTACCTGACGCAACATATCGGCCTTAACGGTGAGTACGAAATATCGCTGACACCACTTGATGCCAGATTACGCCTGCCACAATGCTCGCAAGCCCTGGAGGCTTATACGCAAAACGACATCACCCGCGCGGGACGTGTCGCTGTGGGTGTGCGTTGTAATTCGGAAAACAAATGGTCAATATTTACCTCGGCCATAATTAAGGTGTATCAAAACGTGGTGGTGCTGGCGCGCCCGGTAGAGCGAGGCGAGGTGATTTCGCCACAACACCTGACGATTGAAAGAAAAGATGTATCCAGTCTCAGAGAAGATTTTGCAACGCAAACAGATGAGTTTGAAAACAAACAAGCGGTCCGGCATCTTGATGTCGGCACTATTCTAAGCGTACGGCACGCGATCATCCCCAAGATGATCAAAAGGGGTGACAAAGTGATTATCACCTCCGCTAAACCGGGGTTTATGATTCAAATGAATGGCCAGGCCATGACCGAAGGCAGCAAAGGCCAACAAATAAAAGTTAAAAATGACAATTCCGGCCGCATCATTTCCGCTACCGTTATTGAGCCGGGGCATGTGGCTGCAAATGATTAAATTTCCTAAATAATTCACTAAAGTTTTTTTATAATCTGCCGATAGCAGCTTTACCTAGAAATAATGCAGAGGACAAGACAATGGCTATCGACTCAATCACCGGCAAAGTGAATAACTTGCCCACACTCAAAACGGCCCCGAAAGCCGAGCTTGAGTCTGCAAAGAAACCGGCCGTTAGCGGTAGCAATAAATCTATCGACAGTGTTGCGCTAACCTCGATTACACAAGAAATCAAGAAGTCGTTTGAAGCATCTTCATCTCAGCCGGGCGTAGATCTTGATCGCGTTGCCGCTGTGAAAAAAGCATTAGCTGATGGTACTTATTCTATAAACGCCGAACGCATTGCTAAAAAGATGATCCAATTTGATCAGCTTTTACCAAAGGATAACAGCACATGAACATAGAAAAGACCTTGCCTATTTTAGAAAACCTGATCGCTAATGCGTTACCAAAAGCTCAGGCCCTGCTGCAGCAGCTTGAGCAAGAAGCTGCGCACTTAAAAGCCGGTCAACAGCCTGCAACCATTGATTTGCTGGCTGCCAACAAAAAACAGCTCTCGTCGGAGCTGGAGTTATTCAATTCACAACTCGGCCAGGTACTAGCCACCGAAATCTTTGATAATACCCCGCAAGGTCTCCAGAATTACTTTGATCGCGCGGCGAGTCATGGTCTTGATATTGATGCAGCCACTAATAACTGGACTCAGCTTTTATCCATTTGCGCTGAATGCCGGCTATTAAACGAACAAAATGGTGCCAGCATTCAATTGTTGCTCGTGCATAGCAAGCGCGCCTTGCAAATTCTTAAAGGCAATGGAAAATCGGAACTTGCCAACACCTACGGACGTGATGGTACAACCCGTAGCGAATTCAACGCCCGCAGTCTAATTTCGGTATAATCGTAAGCTTGTATTCTTGGTTGCGGATCGATCATGTTTGGCTCAATTCGAAAAATTTTTAACAAAAAAAAACCACTTCTGGAACCCTCAGTAGCAACTGACGAACACGAAAGTGTTGAGCTTGCAAATCCGAGTTTTGTTACCGACCACCACAAAATCATCGCACTTTTAGAACAACTCATTGTTGAGCCCCCGCGTTGCACTGTTTCACTCACGGACTCAGACAGTTTGTATCTCACTGAGATTTTGGACATCGATCATCACTTTATCCGCTTTAGTCCTCTGTCCCCCGGTGATGGCAATCAACTGGTAATCTCGCAAGGCACCTTAAAATTATCGACGGCATTGTCGGGTATTCCGCTAACGTTTAATTTGCACGACATCAGTGTTGACCAAGTCGCCAATCCCCCCTGCTTTAAAGCGCCAATTCCGGAGAAACTTTATTACCCACAGCGTCGTCTAAGCAAACGCATGAACACAAATTCATCAGCGATTGAATTTAAAGGCGTTTCAAGAGATACCGGCGCAATCGTTCAAGGTTATGTCACTGACATTTCCAGAGGTGGATTAAGCGTTATCTATAACAGCGCGCGAAGCAACATCATGCGCAGCGACCGCCTGAACAGTTGCACTGTATTGCTACCCGAAAACCAAACGATCACCTTTGAATTAACCGTCAGTGCCAATAAAAAACCGATGCTGGGCAGTGCCAAACGTCATCTGGGCGGACAATTTGAAAACCTATCTCCTCAAGATGAAAAAAAGCTTGATCGCTATATGTCTACTCTGGAGCGCCAACAGCTCAGAAAACGCCAGGACTAAGACCTTCGCCCTGTGTTAAAATGCTGCTCGTTTTGCCCCGATAGCTCAGTAGGATAGAGCGGTCCCCTCCTAAGGGACAGGCCGGTGGTTCGAATCCGCCTCGGGGCGCCAAATAATCATCCAATATAATCCAATGAAGCACACAAAACCCGCAAGTCATAAGGCTTAGCGGGTTTTTTATTGCCCTCTATTGTCCAGCCAAGTGCAGTGACATCCATTGACATACCGTCACTTGTGACGGTACATTTGACGGTACTTTTAATACCGTCAAAATAAATACCGTCATGCCATTAACTGATACTGCTTGTAAAAATGCCAAGCCAAAAGACAATCCTTACAAGATTGCCGATGAAAAAGGCATGTACTTATTAATTAATCCCAACGGATCGAAATATTTTCGCCTTGATTATCGATTTGATGGCAATCGCAAAACATTTGCCCTGGGAGTTTATCCAGATACCAGCTTAAAAGTGGCAAGGGAAAAACGAGAACAAGCGAGAGAACAAATCGCCAATGGGATCGACCCCAACGAAAACAAGAAGGCGGTTAAGTTGGCAAGGTCTGAAAGCTTGACAAACTGTTTTGAAGTTATCGCCCTTGAGTGGTATCAAAAGCACATGCTCACCAAATCAGGACATCACCAAAAAAGAATAAACAGCTTATTCAATCGCGACCTTTTTCCCTATATCGGCGCAAAGCCTATCTCTGACATAAAGGCCACCGACTTATTGGCGACACTAAGGCGGATCGAGAACCGTAACGCCATAGAAACAGCTCACAGAGCATTACAGGTAAGCAGTCAGGTGTTTAGATATGCAGTTGCCACAGGG
>JABFRC010000033.1 GCA_013141375.1 Methylococcaceae bacterium
CGTTATAAGCTCATTCGTAAGATCAAAATCAGTACCGCCAGCGAACACGATACCCGCCATCTGGAAGATGTGCTGGATGCCAGCAACACCAGTCGCGATCTCTATGGCGACAAAGGATACGTAGACGGTGAACGCGAAACCCGATTAAAAGCGGCCGGCTGGCGCGTGCATATTCAACGCAAAGCCGCCTCAGGCAAGCTCTTATCTGACTGCCAAAAGCGCCGCAACACCCGCATTGCCAAAGCGCGGGCGCGCGTTGAGCATGTGTTTGCAGGTATTGAACAACTGGGCGGCAAAGGCTTACGGTGCATTGGTCTGGAGCGGGCCACGTTGCAGCTCAATTGGAAGGCGGCAACCTACAACTTGAGACGCCTATGCAGCTTGAAAACCTGTGGGATCGTGGCCTGTTAGCAGCCAAGCTGCGCCTAAAATTGCCGAAAAAGGTGATTTCGGGTGAAAACAAGTCCTCAGGCGAGGGCAAGAACTAGAAAAATTGAGATTTTTCGCGCCGTTTTACGGCCATCAGCAATCGATCAAATTATTTGGGCAGTATTTCGAGGTGCCCAGCTGTATTAACGCGCTTCACTCCGATTGATATGTATATTACATTTCCTAAAATGCTAAATTTTGACAAATTGACCCAATTAAACGCTGGTCTGCTTTTTGCCCTATTTTTGCCAGCGTGCGTGCCTATTAAGCCATACGCTCAAAATCCATTTAATCCAACGGCTAAGCTCGCCTCATCAGAGGCCGATGTTCAAAGGGGTAAGATTTCTGATTCGACTGCATTCAAAGCAGGTAGTGTTGCTATTGCGGCATCAACTCAGTCAATACCTGGAGCCTTGCCAAGTGGCGCTGGAGTTGGTGTTGCCGTAGCAGGATTGCTTGTAAATTCTGGATCATCAAGACCACTCAATTATGCCGACAACTCCAATTATCTAACCATTGGTATGCCAATTTCAGAGGCAACTGATGAAGATGAGGCGCAGATAAAGATGGGAGCGTTGGTTGAGCACGCTATTATTAAAGCCCTGGGTCAGGACTATCAAACCAACATCGTCGAATATGATGACCACTATGCCTTCGGACGAATCCATAGACCACGATGGTTATTGGTCAACGGCCCATTATGTCAAAATTGGTCGTGCCAAGCATTAGGACCAATTCCAACTAAGAATGCACTCCAGTGGGAAGGAAAAATTCAAAAAAATATAACGGATGGAAAATCATATTACATCTATCCGCCATTGGATCGGCAGATCATTGGCCTGGTCAAAATTCAGAATGACTATATCAAGGAGACGCTCACAGACAGTTATCGCGTATTAGAAGGGATAGAACTTCAAAATTTTAATTATGAGGAGTTCTTTAGACGCATATCAGAGAATCTCCCGGATTGGGTGGATTACCATATCGCAATATCTTCACCCGTGCCCAAATACCCTTACGTGTTAAATAAAGGACTGATTATTCAACACTAATTGATATTTTACCTATTGCGTAATTACCAACATGGCGTAATGTCGAGTACAACCGATAATTATTGCCATAGACCTTATGAAATTATTAAATATCACATACACATTCGCGCTTGCTTTAATATTAACAGCTTGTGCAAGCGTACAGACCGGCATGGTGGATCAATTACTACAACCGTCTGCACCAGGCATGATTGTAGTCAGCCAGCCTATCGGCAAGGGTTATTATGCCTTAGTTGAAAGAACGAATGGACATTGGGCCCTTGCCTCTCCTTTACAAGATTCCCCAATAACTCATCGGCAAAACGATGAGCAAGAAATACTTTTTGTTAATCGGCGCTTAAACAGTGTTGCCCCAAACTTCGACTTGCGCGTTAATTCCCGAGAGGCAGCTGACTGTACGCCCTATATACAAATTGGCCATTTATACACCCTTTGTAATAGCTATTTCAGCACAATTGATCCAGGAACGACTTTTGGAAAAAATATTGTTTCTTGCCTGCTAACCCTTTGCTTGGGTGCCGGCACCAGAAATATTCTTGATCACAATAAAGTTCAGCAAGTGGTTATTGAAATCGGCTTGATCGACTTGGCTAAGTCCCAAATAGCTAAGGAAAATCTTGTCAACTACCGGAAAGAATTTTCATATGCCCTTAAGGCAAGGGATGTTGACTTGCTTGAATCATTAATTGCTAAGTACGCTAACTCAGATCCTGATGGCCTTATACCAATAGCAAAAGACAGAATTGCTAATATTAATAGTTATGAATCCATGTATTCTCGTTTGATTGAGATCATCGACAATACCAAGTCACCCAAATAACATTTGTAACTAATTCCTGGCCATCAAACATGCGTTTTCAATTTAACCGAAAAGTCTGCAATGCCTAGTTTGAATAATTGTTTGGCAACCGCATCCAAGGTCTTAAATTCTTTGGTTTGGCGCTTTACCGTTTCTAATGATTGACCATCTATGACCACCATATACCCCTGTGCCATCAGTGCATAATGGACTTGCACTTTCTTAAAGGCATTTGCATCCAGCAATAGTTTCAGTTCTCTTTCAGTCATGAGGTCTCCTTTGTGATGATATCAACCTATCTGTCGCTGCTAGGATCGAGGTTTTTGGCAGGTTTGTAATATCTGCTTGGCAGCTTAAAAATTAGCCAGTGCTAGATCAATGGCTTCCAATGCCGCCAATGCTGGCAGACTGATTGAGAGTGTCCCTTTGGGGCCTTGCGCTTCCCTGGGGTTGATTCTGATTAATTTGCCGGGCATGTTTTCACTGTAATTGCGGATGCTTGCAATCGTGGATCCTGCACCCATTTCGATGGTGACAATATTGCGGTCGATGATCTTTTGTTGCCAGAGAATAAGGCTTTGCCTTTGCAAATCGGCACGATCAGGCAGCCAGTAATAATCTCCAAACATCAAGATATTCGGACGGGCAACCTTTCCACAATTGGGACAGGTGGGCAGTTTCCCCCTGGCCACCAAATTAACTGGATCGATGTCAAAGGTCAGCGCATCAAGTGTCCAGATTTTATTTCTGCATGATTCCGCACATTGCAGGTAGTGAATCGAACCATGACATTCATGGACGCTGGCCGCGGCAAAACCGGCTTTCTGAAAATGCCCATCGACATTGCTGGTAACGACAAAGCCCGGTGTTACGCGTTGATCCTGCCATTTTTTCAAGAGTTGAAAGCCTCTGTGCGGTAAGGTATCCCGATAGAGCTGATAGCGATAACCGTAAAACCCCCAGGCCTTGTGCGGGTCACGATCAAACCATTTCGGATTGGCTAGGTCGGCAAAGGACAGGCCTTCTTTCAAGTAATTGGGATGCACCTTCCAAAATCCCTGATTCCCTCGAAAATCGGGAAGCCCGGAATCAACACCGATACCGGCGCCCGCAGTGATCAACAATGTCTCCGCCGCCTTTATGGTTTTGGCTGCCAAGAGAATATTGTTGCTATTCTGCTCACTGATAGGTGTGTCATTGCCATCAATTTCTTGCGTTTCCATGCCTACCTCAGACTATTCTATTCGATTCGTGAGTGCCAGCTGCTGGCATCTCATTAGGCTGCCAGCCAAGTCACCTTCAAGAATCACCTCCGGCGGCAAGGCCTCTTGATGGCTAGTGCTAACAATCCATGTTGGCCAAGGGCTTGAGCAGCGCTTTGTTTTAAGCATGTCACAAATCCACTCGGGGGCATCGAAGTTCAAGATGACATCCAGACAGGGGCATTTCTCCCAAAGAATACCTTGAAACCAACGTGTCAATACTACGGCATCTTGGCTATCCAATCCGCCTCCGGCTAGCAGCAAAATACTCTTGCAACCGGCGGTCTCAAAGGGGCTGTAGTCGCCAAAAATCACCAGTACAGGTTCCCCGTTTTTTTGTTGCCATTGGCTGATGATATTGGCTAAAACTATTCGCGCAGGTGTATCAATGCTGTCGCCAACCACGATTAACGTTTTTTCAAAATCGTAAAGTGTTTTGCCTTTGCCATCAAAATTCAAAACGGCTTTTGACCTGTACCGTCGTGAGGCAATTCGCTCAAGACATCGCCTGCGATTGTCCGCTTGCTGCTGTGTATACAGCACCCAACCGTCTCCTGACGCCATACTATAGCCGTCGAAACAGCCAATATCCTGTGTGGCCAGAATATAACGGCCGGGCACACGCCAACCGTCATTGACCAATTCCATTAAGGGTGTATGCCCGCCACTTTCGCCTTCAATGAGTAAATCGCCGTGTGCCAATCCTTCTGAAAACAGATATATTTTCGAATCCCAGGCCCCATTGTTTATAAAATTATTCGCTACTGCGCTTAAATGCAACGCATATTCTGTGTCATGGCCGGTTAACTTAGTCCGTCGGCGTTGCTCTGTGGCCATTAAACGCAATACCTGGTAGTCCCGACCATCGCGATACGCGACAGAAGCCAGTTCCGGATCGCTGAGCAGTTCGACAAGTTTTTTGTAAAATGCCGGGGTGTGGATTGGTGGATTGGGATAGCCTTCAGATTGCTGGTTGGCGGTGTGTCGATCCAAATAGGCATAGGGGTGCTTGCCCGCACGTATCGTCGCCACAATGTGACGCAAGAGATCATCATTCCCCGCGATGTTTGCCTGTGCAGTTCGCACCATCGCCAGCATTTGATCCGCAAAGGCCTGCATAACGGGTGCATCACGATGATTTAGCCAGGCTGAGTCTTCAGGCTCAGTATCATCATCACACCAGTAAAATAAGCCATCAAAGCGGTTAAAAGGAATTTTATTTAACGGCCAAGGATGTTCACGATAGTCAGGTTCTGATTCTTTCCAGGCGTGTAAGTATCTATCTTTTACTCTTGACGGCACGACATCAAGTTCAACCCATGTGTATTGCCAAATATCACCCGGACGGTCAATGAGCATCAGTTCATAGACACGGTAGGCGTTTTTGGCATGTTGGATCAGTTGTGTGAGACTGTCGCCGTCCAGGCGAATGCGAAAAGCTTCTTTACCATAGTGATAACCCACTTCGCCAAAGTCTATACTCAACGTGGTCTGATAATTCGTCATGGGATTGCTCATGGCTTAAATTGATAAAATTGACATTAGCTCACTGGTCCTTGGCCTAAGAAGCGATGCCAAAGTTGGTCAGCGAACACTATATGTAAGGGCTCAGGCACCATTAAGATTGTGCAACATACTGGTTTACCCCCAGCATGCGGCAATTTTTCAACGCCCACGGGCGGTATCGCAAGCCCACTCAGGCCTGATTGGTGGTGAGTAATCAGAATGATAAACTCGTTAACTTCAGGATTTTAAAATTCCCCTATTCTTTTTCGAGGCAGCATGTGGTCGTTTCTTTCAAAGCAGCTAAAGCGCAATAACTCCGATACACAAAAATCAAAACGCCCTAACAGGCCATTGCAATTTGCCGAATTAATTAGCCTCATGGGCGATATCAGCGATCTTGCCAAAAATGATGTGGCGTTTAAGTTCTGGATACCAGAGCCGGTTGAAAAAGCATTATTTGAACTGAGTGAGCGTTCCTCTATTTCCAATAGCGAATCACTTCGCACCTTTCTTTTCATTCACTGCTATGGCCTGTATGCCTTTCACACTCTCTTGGATGCTCACCCAGGCGCAGTTAAATGGGATCCGGATACTATTAAATATTCCAAATCTGGCGATAGTGAAACTGGGAAAAGGATAACGACTTATTGGGTCGCTGAACTGGGTAAAAATGTTGCACCAATCAAAGTATGGATACCAGCTCGCTTACGACGGGATTTGGACACCCTGGCCCGGCATGTCGACCTGACGCCGAGTCAGTATGTGCGTGAAAT
>JABFRC010000263.1 GCA_013141375.1 Methylococcaceae bacterium
GCTTTTACGCCGTTCGCCCATTGCGCCATATTCCAACTCTAAATGAATTTCGCGGCCCAAATGGCGTTGCAGGTAGGTATTAAAGAAATACCAGCCATTCACTTGTTGACTGTTCTGCGCGCTGACCCAAAGATTCAGTTTGACGTTGCTGCGAGGAACGCTGACACGTCGGCTGTGGAAAGCTGATTCTTGTCCGGGCGGGTGTAACGACAAGGCTGGGGCGGCTGGTTTGCCAGAAAGGTGCTGATTAAATCCTTCGACAGGCTCAGGATGAACGGTACTGTGTTGATCCCTTTCATGGTGAGCCCTTCGAACGCTCTCCTGAGCGTAGTCTAAGGGTGTCGGTGAAATTGACTTGTTCAGTGCTTCCTTAGCTGATGATGCTGGTTGATGTGGTTGATGTGGTTGATGTGGTTGAGCGGGCGCTTGTACTATCGGTGCTGGAGTAGCCGCTACAATGGTGGCCGCTGCGGGAACTGCCGGAGCTCGAGGCGTTTGAGTCGATGCCGTCGCGGCCACAGCCACAACCGCCGGTTTCCCGGTCGACAAATATTTAGTCAAGCCGGTCATTTTAAACAGCACCGCAATCATGCGATTGGCATTGATGATGTGGATGCTGATGTTGGCTTGCTGCCAATGTTCAAATAGCTTAAGTAATTGCGCTAAGCCCATTGAATTCACCCGCTGCACTTGGGCAAAATTTAATTCCACCGTGCTGTTGGGTGGCAAAATATAAAGGGTTTCCAAGATGGCGACCGCATCGACATCGACCATGCCGATAAAATCGAATTGTTGCGACAGCGCTTCGGAACAAGGCTGGGGCTGAATTTCCAATTTAGAATTGCTCATGCGCTACAGTCTCTTGGTCTTCTGTGTGATAAAGAAATTGAAAACCTTTGTCCATTTCATCATTAAAAGGTTTGTTTAAATCCACAAATACGCAAACCTGGGTTTGCTGGCTTGGCATGACTCGCAATTGCAGATAATCGGACATGCGCCAAATCAGATAGAGTCCGCCGCCGCCAACACCGGCATCCAATCCTAAGCCCAGCACATGGCGCGATAATCGATTAAGAAATACATTAGGCGTTAGCGTTCCCCAGCTGTCGGTTAACGAAATCCCCAGCAAGCCTTGCTGAATAGATAAATCCAAGCGCAAAATTTCGCCGGCTTCTAATTCCCTGGAACTGCCTTTGGCGTATAAAGGGCGCCCCTTGCCATCGCGAGGGGCCGCATAAAGACCGTTTTCAATGATTTCATCGAGTAAAAACACCACTTCATCGATGCGATCAGGATTAGGCAACGACAATTCCTGTAGCCAGGCTTCCACTTCATTAATGATGAAGGCTTTGTCTTCACTGTGACTAAAATGGAATTCCCGACGGTACTCAGGTGCGCGTAACAACATCGCCAAATCGTCATTGCATTTGTTTAAATGCTGATTCAGTAAGGTTCCCCAGCCCAGTTGTTCGTTAATCGGGTGATCCTGCAACAACATGCGCCGCACGCCATGTAATGACAGGCTTGGGATTAAATCGGCAAAATCTTGTTCCGCCAGGAAGATTAAATCTTGGCGCAAAATGCGCGGCGAAATGGCTTCGGGATTCGCCCGATAATGCGCGTCGATAATAATGGTCGGTTCCAAGCGCTGATGCTCCGGCGTAATAATAGTGGCCGGTTGATGACCGATATCGACTGTCCTTTCAATATGATCTACGCAAAATACCGTCACATCATCTTCAAACGTATTGCGGTTGGTATGGAGTACCAGGCTTTGTAGTAAATCATCCGTTAACGTTGCAATATCACTCTCGGCATGACTAATGAGTAAGGCTTCCAAACGCTCGTAACCGAAGCAATCACCGTCGGCGTTTTCTTCCTCGACAATACTGTCGGTGTATAGAAACAGCCTATCCCCGACATCCAGTTCGGTGACTTCTTGCTCGTATTCGGTGGTTTCGTTTTTTCCAAGTGGCATGCCGCCAATTTCTAATGCATCTAATCGGCCAAGCATTGACCGGTATAGATAGGCAAATTGATGACCGGCATTGGCGTAACGCACTTCGCCCGTGCGTGTATCGATACACATCGCGAACATGGTCATCAATAACGATTGATGGGCGGTATTGAAAATAATGTTGTTGAGGCGCGAGAGAATCTTATGCGGCTCGATTTCATTATCGGCTTGCAGAAAATTAACCGCAGCTTTGGCCGCGCAAACGATGGTGCCGGCCGCGATGCCATGACCGCTAACATCACCTACCAAAATGACCACCCAACGCTCGTCTACCGCGTAGTAATCGTAAAAATCGCCGCCGACTTCGCTGGACGTAATCATCGTCGACAAGCCACGCAAGCCAGGCAGTTCAATCTGAGCCGGACGTAAAAGATTGCGTTGCAATGTCGCGGCATTGGCGACTTCATCATTCAATCGTGCGCTTAATTGCTGCATAGTATTTATAAGATTGCCTTGTGACTGCGACAGCTTGAGCATCATATCGGCCACTTTAACGACGCCAATCACCCCAGCTTTTCCGATGACCGGCAAGGCTTCATACATAACGCGCGGGTCACGGATTAAGAAATCAACCATCACCTCATCGATACGCTCTGTTGCATCAACAATCAGCGGGGCGGCAAAAATTTCGACATGATTTTCTAACAGAAAAAATAAGTCTTTACGCGCGTACAGTTCACGAGCGAAAGCCCGCGTCATTAAATTAAGATAATGCCGACGCGAAATAATGCCGCAATATTTATTGTCTTCATCCAATACCGGCAGGGCGGATAAATCGGCATCCGATTGAAATAACAAAAGAACATCCAAAACGCCGGTGTCTAACGTTATCGGATTTATCGCCTGGCTTAAATCGCCCACAGAAGGCACGGTAAATTCCACTGCTTGGCCGTTACTATTGTTGTTTTGCATATCCGCCATAAATAATTTGACTGCCCAAAGGCTGAGTTCCATTTGATAATCACCGATAAGGTAATAATTAATCATGACGATTTGATGACGAAGACTTGTAATGCTGGACTGGGCAGCTCGCAGAAATCTATTGCAAGTGCCATTTGTGTTGTATTTTCGATAGACTAATGGGAACCTCTAAAAATCATCCATTCATGCCCTTCGGCTATGCTCAGGATAGGCTTCGACAGGCTCACCACGAGCGGATAAGCCACTGATTTCTATAAAATACCGTTCGCACTGAGCTTGTCGAAGTGCAATTTTTAGAGATTCCCTAATTACAAAGACATCAGCAGCAACGGAGCCAACATGACTGACTGGACAGACATTTCCCTTCATATTAATGAAGCCACTGGATCGCCCTGCCATGTCAAACAAGTCACACCGATAGCGGGTGGCGATATCAATGCGGCTTATAAATTGGAATGCCAAGATCAGTCCTATTTCGTCAAATTAAACCGGGCAGCTTTATTGAGTATGTTTGAAGCCGAAGCAGCAGGTTTACATCAGTTGGCTTTGGCGAATACCGTAAAGGTGCCTCAACCCATTACTGTTGGCGTGAGTGACCAACAAGCATTTATCGTGCTCGACTACATTCCACTTAAATCCAAAAACGCCCAAAGCGACAGGCTACTCGGTCAGCAACTAGCCTTGCTGCATCAGCAGATCCAGCCTTATTTCGGCTGGCAACAAGACAATACCATCGGCAGTACGCCGCAACTGAATACACTGAGGAAAAACTGGCTTGAATTCTGGCGCGAGCAGCGCTTGGGGTTTCAGTTGCAGCTAGCGGCAAAAAATGGCTTTGGTGGCCAATTGCAATCGCAAGGCCAGCGCCTGTTAGCAGATTTATCGGTTTTTTTTACCAGCTACCAGCCGCATCCCTGTTTATTACACGGTGATTTATGGGCAGGTAATGCAGCAGCCGATGGGGCAGGGCAGCCGGTTATATTTGATCCGGCCTGCTATTACGGCGATAGAGAAACCGATATTGCGATGACCGAACTGTTCGGTGGCTTCGGAGCAGATTTCTATGCAGCTTACAACGCAACGTATCCATTAGATGCAGGCTATAAAGTCAGGAAGACCTTGTATAACCTGTACCATATCTTGAACCATCTCAACTTGTTCGGCGGTGGGTATTTGGGCCAGGCCCAGCGGGCAATCGCAAGCTTATTGGCGGAAATATAGCTGGAAGGTACGCATTGCGTACCCTACAGGCTATTGATCGCTTGTACTAAGACAAAAGGGAACCTCTAAAAATCATCCATTCATGCCCTTCGGCTATGCTCAGGACAGGCTTCGACAGGCTCGTCACGAACGGATAAGTAATTGATTTAATAAGATAACCGTTCGCACTGAGATTCGAAGTGCAATTTTTAGAGATTCCCTTGAATGTAACGTTTAACAAACGCAGACGTATCAAAAAATACCCGCATGCAATCAAATACCTGTGTCTCTGTCTTGCAGGATCATTTTGCTAATTGAGACGCCGTCAAGTATTAGAGGTTGTGCTTTTCGACGTTTCCAGGAGGGCACATCAGCCATGATTTGCACAATGTCAGCAATGGCTTTGCCATTACGAATAACGCGGACTGATTCTCCTGATTCTACGATGTCGAAATACTGTTTCGCATGGTTACGAACTTCGGTAAATGTTGCTTGTTTCATCGGCAACTCTTTATGTACGGAATAATGAGAGTGCAGTGTACGTCAAAATAGGGAGAAGGGGCAGCAAGCCTATGCTTCATACTCGCTGAATAGATACACAATAATAAAGTTAAATACCTCTCAAAAATCTAACGTCCATCCTGTGTAAATAATAAGTTCTAAACTATATTCGATAAGGCCAAGAGCAGGTGTCAACTCAGTTAATGTGTATGGTAGTCGTCGGTTTACCTACCCATCCAGACATATTAATCGATGAAAACATCCGGTAATGGAATACGCAAGCATTTTTATGCGCTACGGAGCCTTTCCAACGCGCGTTTCCATGCCTTGGTGAAAACCCCTGCAGGCCAGAGCTATCAAGGCTTGCAGGGAATCGAAAAAAACCGGACGATTTTTACATGCCACTGAATCCTTCCAACGTGCCACTGGAGGTCATTTACACACGTTTGAAGCTAAAAAACACAACAAAGAAACACAGAATCGCTCGCTAAAAATCCAAATGTTGGCGAGAAAATCTTTTTTGTAAAGCTCTTTATTTCTATTGAGGAGAAAGCAAACATGCCTAAGTCTACTTTTATTCCTTCAGCGGACCCTGACTTTTTAGTCTGGTACGATCATTTAATTGCCAAACTTACGCCTGAAAATGGTGTGTCAGAATCTGATTTGGCTGCCCTTAAAGCGGCAAATTCTGATTTCCACGACAAGACGGTCTTTGCCGGTAATGCTGCGGCTGTTGCCAAACAGGCGACGGCCGATAAACACACGAGTCGTCAACACGCCGAAAGCCTGATTCGGGCTGAAGTACGGCGGATTAAGGCACGATCTGACTATAACCAGGGCCTAGGTTTACAGCTGGGTATTGAAGGTGCTGAAATGAGCAACGACCTTGCCAACGCCAGCCCTAACTTGAGTGGCATTGATCAAACTGGCGGAGTTGTGGCGTTAAATTTTTATAAAAACAAAAGCGATGGCATTAATATTTACTGCCAGCGTGAAAATGATACCGACTGGATATTACTTGCCCGCGCAACTGTATCGCCCTATTTAGATAATCGTCCGCTGCTGAAAACGGGTAAACCTGAATTGCGGCGCTATTCAGCCATTTTTATGGTGAAAGATAAGGAAGTCGGTAAATACAGTAATGATCTGGTCATTACCTGTGCGCCTTAAAGT
>JABFRC010000047.1 GCA_013141375.1 Methylococcaceae bacterium
TATTGATACGCAATATTTGTATGGTGTTCGATAAATATCTTGCGCAAAAGCAGCAGCAATTCTCAAAAGTGATTTAGGCGCCAAATATGAATGAACGCATCATCGAACTAGAAATAAAAGCCGCCTATCAGGAAGATTTGCTGCAGGAATTAAACCGCATTGTCAGTGGTCAGCAGCAACAGATAGCTCGCCTGGAAGCGACTTGTAAATTGCTCAATGATCGTATTAAGAGTCTCTCTGTTGAAGGTGGTGCTGACAATCAATTCGTTGATGAAGTGCCGCCGCATTACTAAACGCCCCGACTTACTCGTCTAATAAGCCGACAATACGCGCTTCCAGATCGGAATAATCGCCGAACGCGCAATCCCTTAAAATGCCTTGTTTATCTACCAGGATATGCGACGGCGTACCTTTGAGATCAAAGCGCTCAAAGGTTTCTGCTCGATAGAGTAAATTTTGGAAATATTGCTCAACCCGCAAGCGGATTTGTTGTTGATAGGCTTCTGATTGCGCCGCAAAGTCGGGTATGCGTTTAGCAATAAAATTGTCGATGTCGGATCCAGTGGTTTCATTGGCGCAGGCTTGTAATCGATCCATGCCTAATGCAAAAGGAATTCGATAGTTGAGTTTGCCATCAATTAACAGCCCATATTCATTTAATGTCCGTAAGGTTTCACCCACGACTGCGCCGGTTTCAGCCAGGTGGGTTAAATTTTCCAGCGTGTTTTTATCGAAATCTTCAAAAGCAGTTGCCACCCCCAAGACTGACAAGCCGCGTTTGGCATAACGTTGATGCAATTGCGTGGCTTGGGGTAGGGCATATAAAAAACAGCCAGGACAATTGACTTGAAAAACCTCGACCAAGACGACGCGGCCAATCAGTTGATCAAAATTGGTGGACTCTCCTTGAACCCAATCCGATACCGATAATAACGGCGATTTTTGGCCTAAACGCGCGGTATTCATTTTTCTTCTGCACGCTTTGTTGCCAGGGCTTGCTGGCGTTGATGTTTGGCTTCGCGCTTGGCAATCAGGTTTTTAGCAGCATCCGCACCGATATGTGCTTCGCCGCGTTGTTTAGCCAATTGCAATTGTTTTTCCCGTTCCATAAAACGAACTTTTTGTTCCGGGCTGATTTGTTGGTAGCAATGCGGGCAACTAACGCCTTGTTGGTATTTGTCACTGGCTTTGTCTGCTTCGGTAATCGGTAAGCGGCAGGCATTGCATTGGTCGTAACTGCCTGCTTCGAGTTGATGATTGACGGTGATTCGGTCGTCAAATACAAAGCATTCGCCCTCCCAAAGGCTTTGCTCTGGAGGCACGTCTTCGAGATACTTTAATATCCCGCCTTTAAGGTGATAAACCTCGGCAAAGCCTTGTTCTTTTAAGAAGGCAGTAGATTTTTCACAGCGAATGCCGCCGGTGCAAAACATGGCCACTTTCTTATGTGTGTTCGGATCCAGGTGTTGTTTTACAAATTCCGGGAATTCACGAAAGCTGGTGGTATGGGGGTTGATGGCGTTTTTGAAAGTGCCAACCTGATATTCATAGTCATTACGGGTGTCGACTACTAATACGCTGGGATCAGCGATCAGTTGGTTCCAGTCCGACGGCTTGATGTATGTACCGACAACTTGCTTGGGGTCTATGCCGGGTACACCCAGGGTGACTATTTCTTTTTTGAGTTTGACCTTAGTGCGCTTGAATGGCGTTTGATCTGTGAGTGATTCTTTAGAGTCAATTTCCGATAAACGCGAGTCGCTTTTTAGCCAGTCGAGCAGATTATCTATACCCTGACGGGAACCTGCCACTGTGCCGTTAATACCCTCATTGGCTAATAACAGCGTGCCGCGGATCTGATTGGCCTCCATGGCGGCAAGTAAGGGCTGACGTAGCGCCTGATAATTTTCCAGAGTAACGAATTTATATAAAGCACAGACGACTATTTTGGGCATGGCTGGGTGGTTCGAGTTTGAAAAAATAAAGTATTGATTATACGCAATCGACCGGCGTTAAGCTTCGTCAACCTGAATGCCGTATTTGGTTAATAAGCTGTATAGCGTAGGGCGACTAATTCCAAGCAATTTTGCAGTGTTTGAAACGTTATTTAGGGTATGACTCAGTGCCCGTTTAATGGCCATGGTTTCAGCAATTTCTCGGACTTCTTTGAGATTAAATGGCGAAGCGCTCTCGATTTGCTTGGCTTCATTATTGAGTTCCAGGTCTTTGGGACTGATAGTGCTTTCAGTTGAAATAATCACCGCACGATTAATTCTGTTTTCAAGTTCGCGCACATTACCCGGCCAGCCATAGTTTTCAATGGCATGGATGGCTTCAGGGCTGAAGCCTTTTAGTTTTTTGTTGTGAAAGTCGGAAAATCGTTTAAGAAGTTTCTGAGCAATAACCACAGCATCGCCTTGGCGATCTCTTAGCGGTGGAATATTGAGGGTGAATTCGCTCAATCGGTAATACAAATCGTGACGAAACCGGCCATCGTCAATAAAGGTTTGCAAGTTCTGATGCGTTGCACACACCACCCGAACATCGATGGGGATTTCCTGTCTGCCGCCAATCCGCTCTATAGTGCGTTCTTGAAGAAATCGCAATAGTTTGGCTTGAAGATTAATCGGCAAATCGCCTATTTCGTCCAAGAAAAATGTCCCTTTATTGGCATATTCAATTTTGCCTTTGGTTTGTTGGGACGCACCGGTAAAAGCACCTCTTTCGTAGCCGAACAACTCACTTTCCAGCAAATTTTCAGGTATGGCAGCACAATTGACCGCAATAAACGGCATGTCCGCACGATCACTCAAGGCATGAATTGCGCGGGCAATGACTTCCTTGCCGGTGCCACTTTCACCCAGTAACATGGTGGTGGTACGTGTTGGTGCAATTTTTTCGACTGTACGAGAAAGTTCCTGCATTTGCGGGCATGAAGCAATAACACCGGCTAACGGTTCGTTGTGGCTTTTTTGATTCCGCAGATGAACTTGTTCGAGCTCATATAAATGGAAAGCGCGCGTGATAATCATGTCCAATACATCGATATCAACCGGCTTCTGATAGAAATCATAAGCGCCCATAGCGACAGCCGTGATGGCATTGTCGCGGTCATCATTGCCTGTTACCACAATGACTTTGGTGGCGGGTGCAAGGGTCAGGATTTCTGCCAGGGTTTTTAAGCCCTCACTGGCGTTGGTTGGATCCGGGGGTAATCCTAAATCCAGCGTGACGACTTGCGGTTCGTGGCGTCTTAATGCAGTGATCGCTTCGGTTCTATTCCCCGCAATTATGGTTTGGTAAGCATCGAAACTCCATTTGAACTGCTTTTGCAAGCCGGGGTCGTCTTCTACCACGAGCAGTATTTTTTTTTCATCCATCTAGTTAAGCCTTAGGTTTTGATTGGTTTGTGAGTGTTCGCTTAGCGGCAAGGTGATGGTAAATGTCGTGCCTTCGCCAGGTTGACTATCGACAGCGATGTGCCCGGAAAGTTTAAGAATGTAATCTCGGGCTTCATAGACGCCAATGCCCATGCCGGCATTGCCTTTAGTGGTATCAAAGGGCTTAAATAAGCGCTCGGCAATAAATTTACTATCCATTCCATGGCCATCATCCATTATCTTAATGAGTGCGTTTTGTTCATTTGAGTCTAGCTCAAGTTTAACAAGCCCATCTTCATCCGTCGCTTCTTGAGCATTTTGTACAAGATGCCCAAGAATTGCGGTCATTTTTTCTTTTTCCCCAATCACCTGCACTTTGTTTTGTTTGATATCAAGTTGCAGCGAGGGTCGATTACCCATTTGCTGTTGTGCGACATCATGAGCGATATCAACCAAATTGATGAGTTTACCGGTATTGCTTTGCACATTGCCTTTTTTAAGTTGGGTCAATAGATGGTCGATTTTACTGACGACATTTTCTAATGTTGCGATGGCATCATCAATAAATTCAGGGTTGTGTTTATGCTTTTCGGCATTTTTAACAATCAATGCGATTTGCGCGACCAGATTTTTCAAGTCATGCACCAGAAAAGACGAAAGTCGGTTATAAGCCTCAAATTGTCGGGATCTTGATAAGGCATCGCTGGCATTACTTAAGGCCAAGGCATTGGCTAATTGCATGCCGACTGTTTTTAACAAGTCATGATCTTCCCAGTTGAGCTTTCTGGGGACCTTGGCTTGTGTTAATACGACCAAGGCTTCCAGTTCGTTTTGACGAAATAGCGGCACAATCAGCCAAACATTGTTTTTTTCGGCATCCCATTGGGATAAGTCGACGCCTTCGTAAACATCGGGATCGTTAACATATTCGATAAAATCAATCACCCATTGTTTTTCGGCAATAAACTGAAGCAAGGAGTGATTGCGATACAGTAATGGTGGCGGTTCAAAACCAGGGTTATTAGTTTCAGCCAGATAAAAATCACCTTGTTCGTTTTTTAACCAAATCCCGCCGCCGCAGCTGTCGACCAAGTTAGCGAGGGTCACAATAATAAAGTCTGACAAATCGGTAACCGAGGTTAACTGGGCAATATTTTTACTGAGTTTGATCCATTCATCGCGATAATCGTATCGGTAGTGGATGAAGTGTTTGCTGAAATAGACCTTTGTCAATGCACGGGCTTTGCCGGATACGAGCAACGCCAATAATAATAAAATGGCTAAAAACAGAAAAATAATCTGCGCGATTTCGCCCCAATTTCCGCCGTAATCGCGAATGTAAAATCCAGTTGCGGACATTAAAATTAAATACAATCCGCTGCCAAACAATACGGTTGTTTGAAAAATAACTTTTCTGGAAACTGTGATTTTTGACAACTTTGCAATATCTGCAGACTGCAAACGAGTCATGGAAATGGCCAGCAATGGCAGGATTAACGCATTGATAAAGCCCCGCGAATCCCACAACGAGGAATCGAGCTGAGCAAATAACAGGGATTTACTGTAAACAAAAAAATCAACGATAAAAATGGCGCCTAAGCCCAGGCATAAAAATTTAAGTGCCCAGCGCATTTCCATGGAAGAGTTTCGATACAACTGCTCCATCATCATTAATCCCACGATGGCAAACAGTAAGTGGACGGTCAATCGAATATCTTGCCCAAGCAGCGCGTTTAACATGAAACGAAAATCGGCCGATACTTCCAAAATTATAATAAATAGCAGCAGCACTATTAGCGCTTGAGTCAGTCTGGATCTCTGAAAGATTTGGTAATGACTGTTGAATTGCTGGCGTGAGAGCAGGGCAGTCAATAAGAAATACCACCCGCCATTTCTTATGGTCTCGAAAGCTAAAATATCCGAGGTATAAAGTTCGTGACTATAAAGCGTATAGGCGGTGATGCTTGACCAAAAAAATGAGCAAAGGGTCGCAACAACAAGTGGAACACGGACTTGATTCCTTTTTAGGGCTATGGGGAGAAAAAAAAGATAAGCGATGGCGGCACAGGTATAGCTGTATAAGCTGTAATTTTCCATAAGCTATCACTTAATTATTATGTGAATTTAAAAGTTGCAGTTTTAGGGACGCGCTGATTAAATCCTTCGAAAAGATCAGGATGAGCGAAATCGATTTGTTCAGCGGTTACTTAGGTAAGCGATTATTCTACCGGACGAGAAGTGCAACGCGCTTTTGTTTATCGTGAATTGAATAAGTGCGACAAAAATCCAATCTAAAATTGCGGCGAAATTGATTAATTAGGAAATGAGATGACAAACTTTGATTACGATTTGGCCTTTTCCAGGAATCACGGGATTACGAGTAATGCAGAGCAGGCACGTTTAAAAAATGCCACAGTAGCAA
>JABFRC010000232.1 GCA_013141375.1 Methylococcaceae bacterium
GCTTCCAAAGCCACTTTAGCTTTTTGGGTACCAGTAAAAATCTTACGCTTTTTCTCACTCAAAACCCGCTCCTGGTTATTCCAGGCTACCATCTTAAATTATTGTCCGGTTTTCGGGGTCCACTTTATTGCCTCAGCGGAACAAACGGTCGGCATCCTGCAAGTCAATCAAGCCATTGGCCAGAAGGATGACGTGACCAACAAAATGCAGTTACTCGTTGAGTAAGCCGCTGCAGCATTGGAATCACTTGAAAAACAGGCCCAAAGCTTCCCGGGCATGGTGGCTTAATTTAAAGTGGACGGTTGCTCTTGCCCACCGTATAAAGGTATGTCTCTATCTAACCTTGTCAGTACTTTTAGGAAATAGCAACACAAAATGGTCAACTCTGGCAAAGCTGGAGCGTCTAAACCCTCAGTGCCAGCCAAACCAAAGTCTATTCCGCAGATTTCCAGTGATGAGAGGGAAGAGTTTGAGTTGTAAAAATTCTAATTGACTGAAACTATCGATATCCCCCCTTACCAGAAGCTCATATAAAAAATGATAATTAATGTTTAATAATTTTTTCCTGGATTCTTCAGACGATATTCACCAAGTTTATAGCAACAGCTATGATATCCCTGTGGTTATCATTTCGGTGTTGATAGCAATCTTTGCATCTGTTTGCGCGTTTGAGATGGTGGAGCGGTTGTCGCGATACACGCAACGCAGTTTTTGGTTACCTATCGGTGCGGTGATCCTTGGTTCCGGGGTGTGGGCAATGCACTTCATCGGTATGCTAGCATTCCATCTAAGTTGTGCAATGACTTATGACCCATGGATTAGTGGTTTGTCAATGCTTCCTGCTATTGCGGCGGCTGCAATAGCGTTGGATGTCATCGCTAGTGCAACTGTCTCTCTTCGTAAGCTGGTATTTGGCGGCATAGTGATGGCCGTGGGTATCGGCATTATGCATTTTTCGGGCATGGCATCAATCCGGCTTGATGGCGTTTTACGTTATGACCCGTTATTGTTCATCTTTTCACTGGTCGCTGCATCAGGCTTGGCAATTGTGGCCTTGTTCACCAAGTTTTTTCTGGTCAGATTTTTTTCGAACACCAAGCCGTTCATATCTTCACTGGTTGGCGGCAGCATGCTGGGCGGTGCAATTTCGAGTATGCATTACATTGCAATGGATGCAGCTTATTTTCTTCACGAACACGTCAACGGAGAAGAGAGTGTCATCATTGCCACCAGCCCTACTATATTGACAGTCGCCGTCGGGGTGGTCGCAATTCTGCTGATCTTCAGTGGCTTGTTATTCACATTTCTGGGTGCCAAGATTGCCCAGGTGCGTAACCGTATCGAAGCCATATTGGCAACAACAAGCCAAGGTTTTGTGGTGATGGACGTCAATAACATTATTACCGAATGCAACCTCGCCATGTCTGCGATGGTGGCCATTGAGCAGGGAACATTGGTGGGCAAGCCCTATTTTGATTTAATTGCCTCGGACAACATTGCCGATATGAAAGGCAACTATCAGGTTGAAGCTACGGTGCGTCGTATTGACGGTACTACGATACCTTGCTTAGTTCATGGTAATGAGATCACCGATGAACGCGGCGAGGTGATATATTTTTTTGCGCTGTTCACAAATATCAGTCTACGAAAAAATGCTCAAATAGCTTTAGTGAATAACGAAGCCAGACTGAGAGCTATTATTGATACCGTGATTGAGGGCATTATCACCATCGATAGCAAAGGCATTGTTGAAACGATGAATCCCGCCACAGAGAAAATCTTTGCGTATCAAAGTAACGATGTAATTGGACAAAATATCAACATGCTAATGCCAGAGCCTTATCATAGTAGGCATGACGGCTACTTGTTGAGTTACCTGACTACCGGACAGGCAAAGGTTATCGGTATGGGTCGCAAGGTCAATGGTAGGCGCAAAGATGGCTCAGTATTTCCTATGGAATTGGCTGTCAGTGAAATGTCGATTGACGGCAAGCGCATGTTTACCGGCTTGATACGCGACATCACAGAGCGCGAAATAACTGAAAATGCGTTGTTAGCCAGTGAGTCTCGCTTCAAAACTATGTTCAATGAAGCGCCTTTAGGTATTGCCTTGATTGACTCACTTACCGGGCAACTTTATACCGTGAATCCTATGTTCGCCAAAATTGTAGGCAGAACCATGGAGGAAATGGCAGATATTGATTCGATGAGTATTACTCACCCGGATGATATTCAAGAAGATTTGGATAACATGGCCTTGTTGAATGCGGGGAAAATATCCGGATTCCAGATGGAAAAACGTTATCTTCATTCCGATGGAACCCACATTTGGATCAATATGACGATTGCTCCGGTTTACGTAGAAGATAAGGCCCATCCTCGCCACCTGTGTATGATTGAGGATATTACCGAACGGAAATCGGCCGAGGAACAAATTAAACATCATGCCTTCTATGACACCCTGACCCAACTTCCAAACCGTCGACTGCTGCAAGAGCGACTAAAATACGACATCGAAATGGCTCGACGTGATGATAAGCAAATGGCTGTGCTGATGCTTGATTTAGACCGCTTTAAAGCAGTAAATGATAATTTTGGGCATCTAGCTGGCGATGAGTTGTTGCAACAAGTAGCTGAACGCATCAACGTAAGATTACGTGATGTCGATATGGTGGCTCGTTTGGGTGGTGACGAGTTTGTCGTGTTGCTGGAAAACATTACTCATCCGCAAGATGCCGCACGAATAGCTGAAGAGATTATCGCCGATTTATGCAAACCCTTTAAGTTGACTCAGAGTGACGAGGTGAGAATAGGTGCCAGCATAGGTATCAGTCTGCATCCACAACACGGTGATAGCCCTGATGTTCTCATGGAACACGCTGATGCCGCGTTATATCAAGCAAAAGACCAAGGACGCGGCTGCTTTGCTTATTTTTCTGAAGACCTTACGAATGCAGTTCGAGAACGTATAGCTTTAGAGGAACGCTTACGGAGTGCTATTGAGCAACAGGAATTGCGCGTATTTTACCAACCACAAGTGGATATGGTCAGTGGCCGTATTATAGGTGCCGAAGCCTTGGTACGCTGGCATGATCCCATCGAAGGCTTGATGCCTCCTTTTCGCTTTATTCCCATTGCCGAAGAAACAAGTTTGATTATGGAGATTGGTGAATGGGTATTACGGGAAACCTGTCGGCAAGGGCGGCAATGGCTAGATAGTGGATTTCCACCCATAACTTTGGCCGTTAACATTTCCCCGCGCCAATTTAGGCGTAGCGACATTAACGCCATGGTTACTCAGGTCATTGCTGAAACAGGCTTTCCAGCAGGGCAACTTGTATTGGAAATGACGGAAAACGGATTAATGGATAATCAGGACAACGCAATGGCTATCCTTAACAATCTGCATAAGCAAGGCATTCGTCTTGCGATTGACGATTTTGGTATTGGTTATTCATCGCTATCTCTTCTCAAACAGTTTCCTTTGGATGTGCTGAAAATCGACAAGTGTTTTATCGGCGAGATTCCACATAATAATGATATGGACATTGCCTCGGCCATAGTGGCGATGGGGCATAGCTTAGGTTTCAAAGTAATCGCAGAAGGCGTGGAAACAGTTGAACAACTGGCCTTCTTATTGAAAAATGGTTGTGATATCTATCAAGGCTTTATCAAAAGTCGCCCCTTACCAGCGGAAGAATTTGCCGTATTACTAAGGGAGCAACAGCTTGGGTAACTAAGTTTCACATAGTGTGAATCGATTCGACAGACTGGAATAGTTTGATAGTGATACTTGCCGAATGGCAGGTATAGGGAAACGTAAAATCATATCCGAATGACAGGAGTGGGTCGGTTGGACACGGTGGCGAACGGCCGCTTTGAGGTGTCGGAATTCAATGGCAGCTTTCCGGCGATGAATCAGAAGAGCGGACGGTCGTTTTGGCGACCCAAACTTGACTGTCGCGTTTCTCTAAACCGGCCAGTCGGCAAATCCAGATTTTTGGAACGGGAGGTCTCCAAAGCAGTCTTTGGTGACCGCATCCAACCGGCCATAAATAGCCTTTCACAAACGCCAATATCAGACATACTTTAAATTGACCTGGTAGCCAGTACTTTCAATAGCTTAGCAAGGAAAATACTGAAGCCTCTTAAAAGGTGCCCCGGCACAGTCATCTTTAAAGGATTTACCTGCCACCGTTTCCGGAGCTTAATCTTAACATCCGTTATGAGGCCTAACGTACATACAGAAACTGTAACTCAAAGGAATACTACCTGCTCTACATAATGAGGCGCTTATAGTTGAAATTTATCCAGCTTCATAATGAATAAAAATCAAGTGGATTCTTGGTCTGAAAAAGGATGATCATCACTATCAAAAAAGGATATTCAAAGGAGTGAAGAATATTAAAATCAGATCCAGCACGTGTTTCCATCCTGGTTTTCTAGCAACCACAAAAGCCAAAGAGGATTTATGTATTACATAGTTCAAACAAACAAATCATTTAACCAAGCATCGATAGACCTTGAATCAGCAGTTCTGCGCCATGGTTTCGGGGTACTACATGTTCACGACCTAGGCACCTCACTCCGTAGTAAAGATATTGCATTTAAGGATGAATGCAAGATTTTTGAAGTTTGCAATCCAAGGCAGGCAGCAAAAATATTGTCTATCAATATGCGACTAAATATGGCATTACCTTGCCGTATCTCGGTCTTTACAGAGAAAGATAAAACACAGATCGGTCTAATCAAGCCTGTGCAAATGTTATCAGCACTTTCTCAGGATGCAGCGTTGGTTCAAGTTGCCAAAGAAGTTGAGGAAACTATTATTCAGATAGTTGACGAGGCTTCATAAGAGCCGCCAGTCACAACTGTTCCAACAGATCATTGAGAGGTAAGTATTGCAGCAGATTGTAATTCTAGAGTATTACCTCACTTGATTTAACACCATGCCATATATGTAAGGGGCGAAAGTCGTAACAGTTGCTATTTTAAAAATTCTAACTCGATAGGCTGCTATACGTGAGACTGCTGCCGCTCGAAAACTTGGGGTCAATGACGGGTCTGGGTCGCCTGGCGACCGTCCACTCTTCAGGTTCATGACCGGAAAGCTGTCACTGAATTCCGATACCTGAAACCGGCCGTTCGTCACTGTGTCCAACCGACCCAAAAGAGCCGGTCGCGTTTCTCCATAGCAGCCAGCCAGTCAGCCAAATCCAGATTCTGCGAACTGGAGTTCTACAAAGCCGCCGTTGGCGACCTCAACCAAACAGCCACTTCCGGACTGTCACGAATGACCGCTGTTCGGCAAGCCATATGGCAACACATCTGAACCCATTGAAGAGGATCAGTATCCTAATGACGCTAAGCTTATTGGGCTTATAATGAAGGCGGCAATACCCCAACTAAAATAGCTTGATTGAGTCCTCTAAGTATGCAGCTAAAGATCGGTAGATCTCTTCAAGTGTTTGTCATCGTATGCTTCCTCTCGTTATTTACAAGCGGAACTCTGCGGGCTATGACACCCGTCAACCAAGCTAGCGCGACTGTACCCCCCGTCCTCTCGACTATTCAGGCTCAAAAAGACATCTTGGTTGTAGGTAGCGAACAAGACTATCCACCTTTTGCTATAGGCATGACCGATGACACTGCGGATGGCTTTACCGTTGATCTTTGGAAAGCAGTAGCTGCAGAAGCAGGCTTGAAGTACGTCATCCGCGTGTTGCCTTTTCATGAGATTCTTCAGGAGTTCAAAGAAGGCAAGATTGATG
>JABFRC010000087.1 GCA_013141375.1 Methylococcaceae bacterium
CTACGTTGCCAGGCAGTGATGTGATTAAGCCAGTGTTCTGAAAGTGCCATGGTGCATCCTCTTTAAAAAATGTAGAGGATGACGGTTATTATTCGGTCAGAAAATACGGTTTTAACGGACGATTACGAACGAAATGGATTAGAAGTCGACACTATCGACACCAGATATCACACGAATACATGTGGATTAGGTTGATAGATAGTATAGAGATGCTCCATAACAAGACCATGATTTTGACTGAATCAAGAATTCAGGCATAGCTAAAACCTTCATGTAACCAGGCAGATATTTTTGCTTAAACCCACCAGGAGATATTTATGAAACCGCTAAAAAAATTGCATATCGTTTCAGCAGCCTGTTTTTACATGACTGTATTTTTATGGCCCACACTTTCCAGCGCCCAACTGGAAGTTTGACTAATGGTGATACACCAAAACGACAAGGAAGTCGGACGGATTTATGTTCCACCGCGACATGCCAAACCCGATACCTATGTCGAGCACTGGGTGTTGTATCCGGGTTATGTCTACCCAAGTAATAAGCGTCCCGGACTGAAAACCATCATTGTCCCTCTGGAGGAGTCGTTTTCCTCTCTGTCGTCATTTAAAAACAGCCTGTTTTTGCAACCCGGCAGTCGCCTGATTGAGGTCTTATCTCACGAAACAAAAACCAAATAGCGCGTGTTCACACAATGCGAGTTCTGACTATTTCCGATAGACTCAGAACCGCATCGATGCTCATGGAGAATTTTGGGTGGTAATAACGATAAAACCAAATGGTTAAAATTCAGATCATTGGCAATCGGCCAGACTTAAGCCGTTAGATTTCCGAAGCCAATAATTTCGGCAATAACTCCTCACGTTGATGAATATCCAGTTTCATATAAATCTTGCCAACGTGGTCTTTGACGGTAGTCGGCTTGATATGCATGCGTTTGCAAATTTGTTCAGAAGTGGCACCTTCCGCAAGAAACAAGGCCACTTCTTGCTGCATTGGCGAAAGCGGCAGATTACGAAGTGCTCGCAGAATTTTAAGTTTTAAGGGTTTACGATGCTCGATGGTCATGCCTATCAAGCCTCCCGGCTCATTGTTGTAACTGTTTAGCCAATAGGCGCGAAACAAGAATTGCCCATTCGGCCCTGTATGTAAATAGGAAGGCGGCGGAGCCTCTTGACCACGATAAATGTTCTGTAGATTACGGCACAATTCGGTCAGCCGCATTAACAGACGATCCTGTTTACGCTGCTCCACCAGCAACTTAGGATAGCGCGCCTGCTCCACCAATGCTTTCGCTTCAGGACTCTGATACAAAATAGCGCCCTGGGCATCCATAATCATCATGCCGGATGTTGCCTCGCGACAGTATTCGATTGGCAAATTTTCAGTCGCCCGCCATGCGTGAGATAGATAAGGCAACAAGTGTATTAGTTGTTCCTGATCCCGAATGTCAAAGGATTTTTGACCGCGTGATCGATATAGACCTAATACACCGGTGTTGCTGGCATCAAGCACAATAGGCGCCCACAACACATGATACATATCAAATTGTCGATAGATCAGGTTATACAGATCAGTCATATAAAACGCCTCGTCCATTACCCTGGCATCGATGATAGCCGAATGCTTGCTAAACCAGTCGATAGCACGATTTTGCCGATCCGTAGTGTGAAAATTCGCAATAATGCCGGGAGCTGTGTCAGCCATGTCGCCAATGTCGAATGCGGACATAGAGTAAGTTGGGAAAAACTTATCGTTGCTGATAGAAAAAGTATTGCTGTTGGAAGGTATCAGCATCGGTACCGCACGAAGAAATTCGGCAATCACCATTTCTTTACTTAATCCGGAGCAACACAACTGCCGCAGACTGGCTAAAGCGTTACTTTGTTTCATAGCGTTCCCCTCTATTTTTATCTTGGCTTGTATTCATTTGCTCAGTCAATACCCTCCGAACGGAGGGCGAACTTTGTTCATGTTCTTGTTATCTTAAAATTGAAAGGTCGGGATATCACCGAACCAAATCAGAACAGACTGTATTAAACAAGAAACATTTCTACTTGAATGTGAACTAATTACTATGAATCTCACACGATTTGCGCTGACGAAAATACTGCTTTTATTTATGTTGCCGGTTGCTTTAAAAAGCAGCTCACAATGTTTTTTCGCTCTGCTTGTGACGAGGAGGTTTTATGTCCTTTGAACAGCTTATTGGTCCGGCTCTGGGTCCAGCCTTTGCTATTGAAGACGGCCAGGCAAAATTATATGAACGCGGCCTGACGATAAGCGGTGCGGCAGGTGTCGCGCTAGTCTCGTTTGCCTTTCCAATGCTTGGTAGACCGGGCATTGTCGAAAATAGTGCTGTTCCATTTGAAGCTGATGTTATTCATTTTAATTTGAGTACTTGGCCGTTGGAAACACTCGAGCCGATGATTATGGCGGCATTATCCGGACGACTGGCGTTAGTGCCGACTGGGCGGCCTACTATTCGAATTCCGTTGACTATCGGTAACGCCTCGCTGGTAAGACTTCGCGGTGCCTATGGCATGGCAATAAGCCTTGGCACCCCGCTACAAGAGCGGCAACTTTATGATGTAGCCATCCGTACCGAAGGCGATAACTGGCATGTCATTGCGCCTCATGCACTTTACTACCGGGCGGAATGGACAGATTTCGGTATTGCCCACATTACCGATATGCATGTCGCCAGACGCATCGATAGCTTTCGGCAGCTGTTAAGGGATGTCGGTCGGCATAACGCCGCGAACAACATGTACAACTGGAATGATCGCTTCCGAGGGTTTATCAGATACGCCAATTATCTACACAGCATCGATAAACTGGATGTGGTAATCGCTACCGGCGACTTGTACGACTATCTCTTTGAAAGTGATGACGATCAGACCGGCGGCGGCAATGCCGAGTTTTTGCGACAATTGATTTTAGGACAGGCGCCAGGGCCGGATTTTCAGGATGTCGAGGAGCTGCGTGTGCCTATTTTTATGGTGCCGGGCAATCACGATTATCGGAAGAATCCGTACACCTTGTTATTTGATGTACGCATCGCACTCAAACCCAGGCTCGGCCTCCCATTGAATCTACTGGGAAAAGACGTCAAAAGAAGCAAAAATTTCTTTGGCTATAACCTGTTGCAAGCTGACGCACAGATATTAACCAATCGTATGTTAGGTCGAAGCGCAACAGCTAATGTCCTTAATATTAGCCCCTCTAGGGCTGCGCAGATGATAGAGATTGATGAGGATATTCTTCCTTTCAAATCTCAACTCACTGATCGCGGCTCATTTCTGATTCGACTTGGTAAGCATCGAATCGCCATGCTAGATAGTGCGCACGACATCGGCGTGGTGAATGACCCGGTTGATGCCCTGAAGGTATGGTGGGGATCGGCAAGCGAAGATCAATACACCTTTGTTGGCGGCGACCCAAATTGCGAGGGCGTTACAGCAGACGAACTTGAAATGGTTGCGAGCGCGCTCAATGAGGTGGCTGATGGTGGCTTGTTCATTGTTGGAATACACGCACCGTTATTTAATATGCGTAACAGCGAATACCCTTACTTTTTACGTAAAACTCAACGCGCAGGCCAACCCGATGAAAGCCAGCTAGCCGGTTATCTGACTAGGCACGGTGAGCATTTATTTCCCCAATATATCGATGTTGATAAGGAAATTCAAAATAAACACCCGATGTGGTTTTCAGAAAATCAAGGCCAATCAGTGGATTTTGTCAAACGTGTGGACAGTCAGGATATTTTGGACAATGGCGTTTCCCGAGGATACGCCGAAGCACTGATGCAGTTACTGGCAGGCATGGGTTCACGCCGTCCCGCCGACGTAGTACTCGCAGGACATACCCATATGTATAACGAATTCAGCGTCCGTCCTTCTGATAATGGCGAATTGGCCTATTTCATGGATTTCTTTACCCAAAATCCAACCCGTTATTACCCAACAACCCTTACTAAATCATGGCGCTTAGAAACAATTTCCGATACCCAATTTATGAAACCGGTAACGGATAAAACCCTTGTTGAAGTAGTCGATGGCGCAAAAGTTGATGCGTCACCTTGGCCGATGCCGTTTAAATCTCAAATTAAAAACCAACTTCAAGTTCCACCTTACGAAAATACGCTATCAAATGCATCGAATCCTAGGGCCTGGTGGAATGAACACCGTCCGTTGGTGATGCAGACCGGCGCACTCGGACCACTTGAAAACTCGCAGGTCAGTTTCACGGGGTTTAGGGTCATGACCGTAAAAAACGATGTCATCGACAAGATTCATTATCTCTTTACCGAAAAACTGGAAGCCAATCACTATCGGCTGGCATGGGATGAGGCGATTAAGCCAGAGCCAGCCCGCAGTCATCGTTATCTTGAGCGCTCACGTCCGTTGGACGCGCCCAAGGCAACTGGTTCGCCTGCAGGAAGTGTATTTTCAGCAATTGGCAGCATCAATACCGTATATCGCGATTCAAAAGGGCAGTTGCATGAGGTATGGCAGCAGGGTGCGAATTCGGGCACCAGCAACCTAACCAATTTGGCCAATGCCCCTCGTACAGCGGGAGATCCGACGACATACATCGACACGACGGCCAGTCTTCAGGTAACCCTCTATCGAGGCAAGGATGCGCATGTCCATAGTCTGTATTGGTCAACGGGCGCAGTTGGGCATGATGCCCTCAGTCAAGCCGCTGGAGCACCACAAGCCCTCGGTAACCCGGTGGGTTACATCGGTTTCGATGGTACAAATCATGTCATTTATCGCGCAATAAATGGACAACTGGTCGAGCTATGGTGGAAAGGGGGAGACCGACCGGGGCATGGCGATATTACGTCAGCAGCAGGAGCGCCTGCCTCCGCCGGAGATCCGACACCTTACGTACAATCGTCGGACGGTCAAAACATTGTTGCCTATCGAGGTATCGATGGTCACATCCATACGCTGTATTGGTTATATGATGCCGTTGGTCACGATAATCTCTCCGGCGTAGCCTTATCGCCTCTGGCAGCCGGTGACCCAGCGGCCTATTACACTGCTTATAACGATGGTCATCAAGTGACATACCGGGCCGCAGATGGACATCTTTATGAGCTATGGTGGATCGGCATCAATGCGGTGCGTTACTGGAATATCACGGCGTCAGTGGCTGGAGCGCCACCGGCGGCAAGCGATCCTGTCGCTTATTACAGTGCCAGCACCCACAGCAAACACGTCGTTTACCGGAGCGCCAATGGTCACTTGAATGAAATTTGCTGGATGCCGGGCGGCGGTATTGCATCGTATACAGATATTACAGTTGCCGCACTGGCGCCAACTGCCACTGGCAAACCGGTGGCGTTTACAGTCGTGAACGCGACCATTCAACAAATCGTTTACCGAGGAACCGACGGCTACTTACACGAAATACGCTGGAGCTTGCCTGCTGCAAATGCACCTGCACCGATTCCAACCACACCCCCTCCTCCACCGCCACCACCGCCTCCATCAGGCGGTGGTGGCGGTGGCGGCAAAGGGGGTGGCAATAATGGCGGAAAGCCTACTCAAATGCAGTAATAGCAGGTTTATGAGCGCAATTGCCTTGGCAGCAAAACTCATAGTCTTTCAACATTAACGCCAGGAGTCTTACTATGAAAATTTAAGTTCAAGAAGCATGATTAGACAGGAGCCGCTGACTAAAGGCGCACCTGCAAGCCCCCACAAACAATTTTAGATC
>JABFRC010000193.1 GCA_013141375.1 Methylococcaceae bacterium
GGGTGTTAGCTCAGTTGGTAGAGCAGTGGACTCTTAATCCATAGGTCTAGGGTTCGAATCCCTAACACCCCACCATATAAATCAAAGGGTTGCGAATTAGCAGCCCTTTTTTATGCCTGGCGTTTTTCGAAATGTAACCAGTTTGTAACCGCATTTACTCAATGTCGAAACAGTCCATAATCTTGCTATTACTTAACCTACCTAAACTTTTGACATAAAAAAAGTCGATTTTACCCGACTTGATGGATTTTGTTATAAACAGCTTTAAAGTATTACTCAACGATATAGAGACTCTGACAAACTCCACTCTGTATTAGCTATTCGGTTACCTTGCAGATTGACGCAACATTTCCAACTGAATTTTGCGTTCGGAAATTTGCTCTATTAATTGTTGCGCCAAATCGATTAATGGATCGCCACCCATCGCTTCAGTTTCCAAAACTGTTGTCATAAGCTCATAGAGTTCATGCTGTTGTTGTTCGGCAATTTCCTGTTGGGCTTCTGCCAAACGGCGGCGTAATTGCGCAATGCGACGAAATGCTTTAATTAAACGTGCGCCGGTATCATCGCCCTTGACAGCTTCCGGGTCTTGCCCGAAATCGACTATCAGTTTTTCAATGGCTGCAAGGTCGCCGGATTCATAAGCACGATTGACCTGAGCCATCATGATATTGCGGCGATCACGTTCGGCATCGCTAGTGGCCCGGTCTGGGTGCATCAACTTAGCAGCCTGGCGAAAAGCTTGTTTTATTTCCGGGGTAATTTCCGGCGGTGGCGGTTTACTTTCAATTATCCCCGCTTCTTCAGCTGATTTTTGCGCCTGCTCTTGGGCTGCTTGTGCCCGAAATTGGGCTTCTACATCGTCAGGATGTTGCCCAGCTTGCACCAAGGCAAATTGGGCGCCCAGTTCATCCAGCTCGACATACAGTCGCCCCACGCTCTGGTTGTAGCGATAGTTAAACTGAGAAAGTTCTGTTTTCAGTGTTTCCAGTGATAATTCGACAGAGGCGACTTGTTCTTCAAGCTCGTTCTGTTCGGATTCTAGGCGGTTAAGTTCTTGTTCTTCGGGAAGCATTAATTTTCCTAAAAGGTAATACCTAATTCACTAAGGCGCTTTTGCGATCTATCGTGTCCGTTTTGAGCAGATTTTAAATACCAAGAGATCGCAGTTTCTTTGCTTTGATCTACACCCTTCCCTAGTTCGTACATTTCACCTAAATTAAATTGGGCGTAGGCCTCGCCTTGGTTTGCAGCTTCAGAAAACCAAAATAAAGCAAGACTTAAATCTTGCTCAAAATCAGGCCCATCTTGATATAAAGCCCCCAGCATACATTTAGCCTCCGCGTTACCTTGTTCGGCGGCTTGACGATACCAAAACGCAGCTTCATTACTGTCTTGGCTCACGCCATTACCAACTTCGAACATCCATCCTAAATTGACTTGTGCATCAGAAAAACCTTGCTCAGCGCCCATTCTGAACCAATCAACTGCTTCGTCATAATCTTGATCTACAACATCGTTTCCTAGTTCGAATATTTCACCGATTCTGTTTTGAGCTTCAACACTTCCCAAATTAGCAGCACGAAAATACCAATCCATAGCCACTGCTTTATCACACTCAATTCCCAAGCCGCAATAATAAGCGTTAGCTAAAAACAGCTGAGCCCAAACATTTTCACCATACCCTTGCTTGCGAAACCAACTCAAAGCAGCCCCGTTATCTTTTGGTAAACGAAATCTATAACAGCTAAGCTCTTGAACACCATGTTTTGCCCGATCATAGCCATTAACTGCGGCCTGCAAATACCAATAGAATGCAAATTCGTCATCTTGCTCGTACAAGCCTCCATGATGATATTGACAAGCCAGACCATATTGCGCATAGGCATGGCCTGCTTCTGCCGCCATGACTTGCCAGTAATGCGCGGTTTCTAAATCTTCCTCCACTCCGACGCCGAATTCATACATACCTGATACGTTAAACATACCTTCGGCGTTTCCTACATCAGCGGATTGCCGAAACCAATACATTGCTAATTCCTCATCAACTTCACAACCGATACCTAACCTATAAAGTGTACCTAAGTCATTCCATATCTCAGGGTCGTTCTCAAACTGATTGTCAAAGCACCAATCGAAAGCTTTTTGCCCAAATGTTTCAGCAAGAATTTCATTACGGTGTGCCTTCGCTCCCCCTCTATAAAGATTCCAAAGTAGAAAAAAAGCTTTGCCATAATCAATATTCACCAGACGATTAAGCTTATCTAAACAATCATATAATTCCGCCAACTCTTCATCGTTCCAGGAATCTCCGGCAACGCAAACTTGATCGCCATAACCAGTGATCCGGTTAAAAATATCTCTCGCTTGTCGATAGATTTCATCTGGTATCTCAACCAAATTCAGCTGTAAACTCTGAGACTTAATCGCCGCCAACCCCCGCCCCAACAAAGTAGTCGAAGACGATTTAATCGTGCTGATATTCTTCTCGGAACTAATTATCGGCAATTGATCCGTCATCTCAGTCTCCTTTCTTGCTTTCAATTTGCATAATCAACTTGCCCAACTCGTTACTATCCAGCAATCGCACCTTGGATTGTCTGGCAAGTTCAACAGCATTATTCGTGTAATTGCCGGTGGTAATCACCCAGGCACTTTGGCATTGATAATAGGCCATACCCGATAAGGCCTCTTGCACCGCAGCTACGCCGACACTGCCGGTATAGCATTTGGCTTGCACGGCGATACGTTGTCCCTCTTTAGTAAGCAATAAATCCGCGCCATAATCGCCAGACGTGGGGGTGAGTTCCACTAGATAACCCTGTTGCTGAAACAGTCCGGCCAAGTATTCTTCAAACTCAGTACCACTCAACTTGCTAAGTTCAGCGGCTTGCTGGCGACCATAGCGCCGTTGCCAGTCATCATGCTCGCGTTGTTTTTTACTGAGACTTTGGTGCTGTTTTTTGGCGAATGCTAACGCATCTTGCCGGTAACGAACTTGCGCATCTGCTTGACGATTTTGTCTGGGAATCGGTAGCGCAGGCGCTTCACCAACAAAGAGTTTTTTTAACGCTGAAAAAATGCTGAACATGGGGCTACACTTCAATCGGTTTTGTGCTTGTGCAACGTGGCTGAATGTTCTCAACAGTAGCAGAACATAATCAGATTTTCATTCGGCGATCAGTGTAATTAACGCCGTCACTATCCACAACAAAACAAATAGGGGACATTGATGCTGAAGTGGCTGTTACGTTGGTATAAATCCGATAGCAACTCCGAAGTTCAAAGCCTCACTTCACTCTATGAAGGTGATAGAGGCATCAGAGATTTGCATGACAACGATGCCGAATTACGACTCTGGTTGCCAGAACCGCTTCGCTTGGCACTGAATCAAACCACAAGGGAACTGCAAACAACGGAATCGAAATATCTGCGCGAGTTTCTAACCGTCTATCTTTACGGTGTTCATGAAATATTAAGAATGAATGCCAACAAAACCGGACTGTACTTTGTGCCGCCACCACCTCCACCAGATCCTGACGCTGATAGTGGTATCAGGTATTCCAAAGCCCCTATGTCTGAAGTTATTCCTGGGCTTGGCAAAAACATTATTGCCTGCAAATTACGATTACCTTCCAAAATAAAAGCCGACATCCAGAAACTTGCAGATGAACGTGGTCTGCCGCTTGGACGATTTGTACGGGAAATTTTGGTACAACATTTTCTTGGTCACACCGTCTGGCCGGATCGTTTTGTTCATCTTCCTGAGCAACAGCGCATTGCAGATGACTGGGTAGAGGGGCGGATTGAAGCCGATTGTCGCTTATACGGTCAAGTAGATTTTGAGATCGAAACCCCAATTGCATCCTATGATTGGTAAAAGTCCCCTATTCTTTAGCGTTACAACAGATCAGTTTGCCAGTAAGCTAATTTAAACAATTAGCAATCGGTAAAGGCGTTGATTTATGACTACTCCGATTGATCGTTTTTCAGCTTTGATCTGATTAATTGGAGATAATCATGCCTCAACTTCCAAGTGGTAAGCTTGTTGGGCTTTCAGCTGATCCACTGGATCACCTTCTAAAGAATATTGGTGAGGGTGAAAATTTTGATTTAATCAATAAAATGAAGGCATTGGAAAGTATTTTCCCCTATCTTGAAATAATTTATTTTGTTGAAGGAAAAACTGACACCACTCCTGCAAATATTCAGGAAGTCACTGGTAAATTACCAACAGGACTGACCGATGTCTCAAGTGGATTTAATTTATCTCAAAAAGCTGAATTATTCGCTGATTGGCCCTTGGCTGAGTGCCAGGCGTTCGATGACTTTATAGCAAGTGACGCATGTCAAAATTATCTAAGGCATTGTTTTGATGAAGTAAAACGTATTAGGGTCGGAGCCTTGAGGTTTTTATTCATGCATTATGCAGAAAAACTTAGTTTTTTAACCGAATACGACGAACTGGATAAACCTGAAATCGACACCTATGACTTGCTTGCCGCATTGGGATGTATTAACGCTACGAGCTATTCAACAAGCCTAAACATTAAATCACCACAAGCTTTCGAACGTTTATCAGGAATGTGGTCATTTTTTTCTGCAAAACTAGGACTTGAAGATTATGAATTTGATTGTGAAAGACATCCAATAACAATTGCCGAGCAAATTCGAAAGAATGCCCCACTTGATCAGTTGACTCCAAAAGATAAAAGCTGGTTCGATCAACAGGCAGTGGTTGAAGCCATAGAGCTTTGGAAACATGCGGATGAAGACTTATTAGCCAAATATTGCCCAAAGCCATTCACGATATTGCAATTGGCTGTTGCAATTCATGGCAATTAAATTCTCAAGTTGCATACAGTAAATTGAGTATTTTTATTAATGGACAGCTATGCCTACACCTAATGACATTGAACTGGCGCTTGAGCAGTTAGTACTGGAATTGAAGCAAGATCAACTTGTGCAGGAAACAAATCTTGCTCAACCTGAAGCATGGACAATGGACCAGAACGCCATCCAGTTAGCCGCCAGGGCCATTGCTGAAGCAGAAACCATATTGATCACTGCCGGGGCTGGCATTGGGGTTGATTCCGGTCTGCCAGATTTTAGAGGCAACCAGGGGTTTTGGAAAATCCATCCCAATTATGCCGAGGAAGGTTTGACATTTTCTGCCCTCGCCAATCCTCGCTGGTTTGATACGGCTCCCTATCGGGCTTGGGGCTTTTACGGCTATCGGTTTCAGCTTTATCGCAATACTCAGCCGCACAGTGGTTTCCAGATTTTAAAACATTGGCAGAACCAAGCCACTAAACCTGGCTTTGTAATAACCAGCAATGTCGATGGGCATTTTCAAAAGGCGGGTTTTGACTCTGAACAGGTTTATGAATGCCATGGTTCAATCCAATATCTGCAATGCTGCACGCCTTGCACCCGTAAACTCTGGAAAATTGACAGTTTGGATTTTGCTATTGATCCCAAGAACCTACTCGCATCAGGTTCTTTGCCCTTATGCCCTGATTGTGGTGAAGTTGCCCGCCCCAATATCTTGATGTTTGGTGATTACCATTGGTTAGCCAATCGCGCCGACAAACAACTGGAAAATTACTATCGATGGAAGGAAAGCGTTGAAGGTTGCAAACAAGTCACTATTGAAATCGGTGCAGGCAGCTCGGTGGGAGGCATTCGTAATAGCAGTCAAAACATGCCC
>JABFRC010000024.1 GCA_013141375.1 Methylococcaceae bacterium
CAGCAGCAAATTAAACAAGAAAATTAACCTTAAGTTAGTGGGTGAAAACACAGAAGTTGACAAGGCAGTAGTAGAGCTAATTAACGATCCATTGGTGCATTTGATTAGAAACAGTCTGGATCACGGCATAGAAATGCCGGATGAGCGAGTCGCTGCCGGAAAACCGGAAACAGGAACGATAGAACTCAAGGCTTACCATCGCGGCGGCCATATTGTTATTGAAATCATTGACGATGGTCGTGGTCTTAACAAAGACAAGTTGCTGGCGAAAGCATTGGAGAAAGGATTAATTGAAGAAAACTTACAGCTGTCCGATAAACAGATATACGAATTGATTTTTATGCCTGGTTTTTCAACAGCGGAACAACTCACAGACATATCCGGTCGGGGCGTTGGCATGGATGTGGTTAGAAGAAACATTCAGTCACTGGGTGGCAACATCGAAATCATTTCGGAGTTGGGTAAAGGCACCACGATAGCCATTCACTTGCCATTGACCTTGGCTATTTTGGATGGGCAGTCTGTGGCAGTTGGTGAAGAGATTTATATCGTTCCATTAGTGTCGATTGTCGAATCCATCAATATCACGGAAAAAATGCTCAACAAAGTGGCTGGAAAAGGGGAAACATTCCGTTTGCGAGGTGAATATCTCCCAATAATCAGGATGCGCGAAATCTTTAATGTGCGATCCACTAATAAACCTAAATCAACAGAGGGCGTTATTGTGGTGGTTGAGGGGCAAGGTGCTTTGTGCGGATTTTTGGTTGATGAACTTTTGGGGCAGCAGCAGGTAGTGATCAAATCCTTAGAAGCTAATTATCGACGCGTAGAGGGCGTATCTGGCGCGACTATTTTAGGCGATGGTTCGGTAGCATTGATTTTAGATGTGCCTGGCTTGGTTAGGTTGTCTGTTCGATAAGAATGATATGTAGGGTGGGCAGGAAACGTTGTCCTCCTTTCGAAAATTAAGGAAACAATCATGGCAGAAGAAGTAGAAAACTCAGCTGCAACCTCAGGTAGAGATAGTGAACAATCCAATTACAACAAAAGCTTGGGTAATGCGGTTCAGTATTTAAGTTTTGCTCTGGGCAATGAAGAATATGGTGTGGATATTCTTCGGGTTCAGGAAATACGCAGTTGGGAGCCGGTATCGAGAATACCCAATGTCCCCAGCTATGAGAAAGGTGTAGTCAATTTACGTGGGGCTATCGTACCAATTATTGATTTGCGGGAACGCTTCAATTTTAGCCGTGTGGAATACACCCCGCTCACTGTCGTTGTTGTCTTGCAAGCCGGTAATGGTAATAAAACACGCATCATGGGGGTCGTCGTTGATTCAGTGTCCGATGTCATTAATGTTGATAAAACAGAAATTCAGAATGCGCCGGATTTTGGCACTAAAGTCAGTAATGAATTCATTAATGGTTTAGTTTCAGTGAATGAGCGCATGGTAATGCTGCTGGATGTGGACAAATTATTAAAATTAGAAGAACTAGGTTCAGATGAAAACTAACATTTTTTATGCAGATGCCAGAGGCGTTGAGGTAACACAATGAAAATAAATATGCCGGTCACTGATAAAGAAGCCCCAATGCGTCCGGGAACTGTTTTAGTTACCCGTACCGATTTAAAAGGCAATATCACTTATGCCAATGATGCATTTGTGCAAGTCAGTGGTTTTGCCCGAGAAGAGTTGATAGGCGCTAACCACAATATTGTTCGTCATCCGGATATGCCGCCTGAGGCTTTTGAAGATATGTGGACTTCTTTAAAACTTGGCAATCCCTGGCACGGCATAGTGAAAAACCGTACCAAAAACGGCGATTATTATTGGGTTAATGCGAATGCGATGCCGGTATTTAAAAATGCACAAGTGCATGAATATTTATCAGTTCGGCATTCACCTAAGCCGAAAGAAGTCGAGGCAGCTCAGCATTTATATCGCGATATAGCCAATAAAAAAGCCTCGATAAATCCGAAAGGCTTGTCCGCGTTAGTTAAGAATATCAAAGAGATGCCAATCAGGGGCAAAATGCTTTTTGTGTTGGTTGGATTTCTCGGGCCAGTAGCTTTCTTGAATTATCAATTAGTGGTAAATGGGCAATATGAGCTACTAGCGGGGGTAACGTTATCAGCTTTATTGGCTTCGTTATCGTTATGGAATTTTGTAAATACAGTCGGTAATTCGATTGAAAAGTCGATTCATGCATTGTATAGACTGAGTGAGGGAAAGTTTGGTAGCCCTCTGGATATCAAACGTAATGATATTCTTGGCGATTTTTTTCGAGCCTTATACGCCACAGAAGTTAAATTAGGTGTGGATTTCGCGCAAACACAACAATCTACCTCAGAAGCTTTACGCATTATTCGCGGACTTGAAAATGTACAATCAAGTGTCTTATTGGCTGATAACACCTTCAGTATTATTTTTACCAATAGAGCCGCTACGCAGCTATTTAAAAATGCCGAGAATGACCTGAGAAGAGAGTACCCCGAGTTCGGTGTAGATAAACTCATGGGTAGTGATTTTAATATCTTTAACAAACATTCGGATCATCAACGTGAGAAATTACAAAATTTGACCGAGGCCCTTGTTTCTGAACTTGTTATTGCTGGGCGTACTCTCCGAGTCATTGTAAATCCGGTTATCGATGTAAATGGTGACCGCCTAGGTTATGTAGCTGAGTGGATTGATAGAACCCTCGAAGTGCATATTGAAGGTGAAATTGAACAGTTGGTGCAGGGCGTAAAAGAGGGTGATTTAAGCAATCGCATCAGCATGTCAGGTAAGCAGGGATTTAACAAAACATTATCGGCGGGTATCAATGATTTAACTGACAGAATAGAAACTGTATTTAGCGATATCAATAGAGTGATTGAAGCAATGGCTGATGGTGACATGACCAGCGCCATTACCAGTGAATATCAAGGTGTTTACGCTGAATGTAAAAATAACATTAACGACACAACAGCAAAACTGAGTGAGTTTGTTCAGCAAATACGCGATGCTGCTGTATTCATAGACAGTTCCGCGCAAGAAATGGCCAGTGGCAATAACAACTTATCTCATCGTGTTGAACAACAGGCGGCAAGCCTTGAAGAAACTGCGGCCAGTATGGAAGAGTTGGCAAGTACGGTAAAACACAATGCCGAAAATACACAACAAGCCAATCAAGTTGTTGAATCCGCTAGACAGCTCGCTGAAAAAGGCGGTGACGTTGTTAAGTCGGCAATTTCGGCGATGCAGGAAATCAACGAAAGTAGTAATCGAATTGCAGAAATCATTAGTGTGATTGATGAAATCGCCTTTCAAACCAATTTATTGGCGCTGAATGCATCAGTAGAAGCGGCCAGAGCTGGTGAACAGGGCCGTGGTTTCTCGGTGGTCGCAACTGAAGTACGTAATTTGGCTCAACGTAGCGCGGATGCCGCAAAACAAAGTAACGAATTAATTCAAAATAGTGTTCAAAAAGTGCGCGCAGGGACAGCGTTCGTCAATGAAACGGGCGCAGCGTTGACTGAAATTGTTGAAAGCGTTGCCAGAGTGGGTGATTTGGTGGCTCATATTGCTGCGGCGAGTTCTGAGCAAACTTCAGGCATCGACCAGGTAAATCTTGCAGTTGCGCAAATGGATGACATTACTCAACAAAATGCTGCATTGGCTGAAGAAGCGGCCGCAAGTGCTATGGCGATGAGCGAGCAGTCCGGCAATATGACGCGTCTAATCAACTTCTTTAAGGTGAAAGGGCAAGGTGGATCTACCCGTGCTCCAATGAGGGCCAGTTCCCCCGCTAAATCGTCATCCAAGCCAAGTGCATCACAAGCCCCAGTACCCCAAAAAGCCAAGGCCGATGACAGCGAATGGGAAGAGTTTTAACGTTGGATTGTAAATAAATACTGATGGGACGCTAACAATGACAACTGATACTCGACATCAAAAACAGTTCCTAACCTTTCAACTTGCAGGTGAAGGTTATGGGGTTGATATATTGAAAGTGCAGGAAATCCGAGGCTGGGAGCCTGTGCGGGTGATTCCTAACGCTCCGCATTTTGTAAAAGGGGTGTTGAATTTACGTGGCGCCGTTGTGCCTATTCTGGATTTGCGGGAGCGTTTTGGGCTTGATCATGCTGAATATAGCCAGAAAACAGTCGTCATTGTTCTGAGTGTTAAGCATAGCGGTGGACAATTTGTCGTGGGTGTTGTTGCTGATGCCGTGTCTGATGTTGTCGATATCAACTTGGAAGACATTAAAAAGGCTCCAAACTTTGGGACTCAGATTGATACACGTTACATGCAAGGCATGCATGTCTATAAACAAAGCATGATTATGTTGCTGGATGTCGATAAGTTGCTCAACCCCGATGAGGTCGAGGGCATTGACGGTTTGTTTTGACGAGTAATTTCCAATGAAAGTCGTTGCGGTTATAAATCAAAAAGGCGGGGTGGGAAAGACCACGACAACGGCCAATTTGTGTCATGCGTTGGCACAAATTGGTTACAAAGTCACTGCAATTGATTTTGATCCACAAGGTCAGCTGGCCATTTCCTTGGGCGTCACAGCTCCGGATATAGGCGGTATTGATGACGCAATGCTGGATAAAAAAACGGCGATCCAGCAAGTCATTCGCGTAAGAAATAATTTAGCCTTGGTGCCTGCTGGTTCACGGTTGAAAGATATAGAGCAGTTATTAGACTGCAGTAAACCTAAGGGTTTGGTATTAAAAACTGCTCTAGGGACATATTTTGCTGATCAGGATTATGTATTTATTGATTGCCCACCTTCGTCCGGTTTTTTAATTGCTAATGCGTTGGTGGCGGCTGACCAGATATTAGTACCAATGACAGGCGATTTCCTGTCATTACAGGGCTTATCCCATCTGATGGGAACAATACGGCGCTTCGAGAAAGCACTAAAGCGCAAATATAAGATGGCCATCGTTATTTCACGGTTTGCTTCAACTCGTCGTATGGCCAAGCAAGTGTTGAATATTGTGCTGACGCATTTTCCAAAACAGGTGTTGGCAACAATTATTCGAGAAGCCTCCGCACTGGCAGAATGCCCAAGTTTTGGCCAAACGATTTTGGAATATAGTCCTAACAGTCGACCAGCGAGTGATTTTCGGGATCTCGCTGAGGACTTTCTTAAAGATAGGGTAATGATATATGGCAACGAATAAAAATAAAGAGGTAATAGGTTACGACCCGCTAGCTTGGCTAGGGCTTGATAATGTCGATTCAGAGCATGCTGATGGAAATCTAACCAAGCAGGAAGAATCGTCTGATGAGTCTGAGCAGGAATTATCCGAAACAGAAGAGGACGCTATTGAAGCTTTGGATGAAGATGACACATCTGTTTTTGGCGATGATGACGTTTTTCAGGACGAAGAGGTAGAAGATAGCAATCCAATCGATCTGAATAGTGATTTAGGCGAGTCTACAATAGCTCCAAATGAGCAAGTAATAGATGTTATTGATGAGTCAGTAAGTAACGAAATTTCGGGTGTTGATTTGAGTGATGACAATATTGATTTGGAAGACACAATGGCAGAGCAAGAGTTATCTCCAATAGTCGATTTAGAGCCTACTTTGACTATTCAACATGTGGGAGCTTTACATGAAAAACTCAAGTTATGTTTGGCCTTATATGATGAGATTGAAATCAATGCTTCCGATGTGTCTTCCATTGATACGGCCACTTTGCAGTTGTTGGTTGCGTTGAAAAAAGATGCAGCTAATTTACAAAAACAAGTGAATATCATCTATCCATCTCCTCGTTTTGTAGAGTCTGCTCAATTATTAGGCCTGCTGGACATTCTGGAGGTAACAGCATGATTTTGTTTTCCAGGTTAATTTGTGGCTGAAGCAAGGATTAGGGAATGGCTCTGATAGAAAAACCAAGGGAATTTCGGTTTACAGTTGATGACTTTAATTATTTACGAAAGCTGTCAAACGAGCACTCGGGCATTCAAGTGCCTGATGAACGGTTTGACATGTTTTACTCTCGGTTATCCAAAAGAGTCAGAAAGCTGGGGATGATAGATTTCAAGGAATATTGCCAATATTTAAAAGATTATCCGGAACAAGAGTTTACTGAATTTATTAATTCAATAACGACAAACCTTACCGCTTTTTTCAGGGAAATTCACCACTTCGACTATTTGCGAGATGTGGTTATTCCGGAAGTGATGAATAGAAATAAGAGTACTAAACAAATAAGGGTCTGGTCTGCGGGTTGTTCAACCGGAGAGGAGCCGTATACGCTAGCGATGACATTGCTGGATAACGTTCCCGCTGATTGGGATATTAAAATATTGGCAACCGATTTGGATACTAACGTACTTCAAACAGCTATGGATGGCGTTTACTCGGATGAGCGGATTATCGATTTGTCAGAAGATATTTTGAAACGTTGGTTTATGCGGGGCAAATCTTCTCAAGGTGGATTGGTAAAAGTGAAACCCGCGCTACAAAAAATTATTCAGTTTAAAAAATTGAATTTGATGCAGGACTGGCCGATGAAGTGTCAGTTTGATTTTATTTTCTGCCGTAATGTGTTGATTTATTTTGATAGAGAAACCAAAGCTTTATTAGCAAAAAAATACGCAAAAATGCTGGCTAGTCGATCCTGGTTATTTATTGGTCACTCAGAGTCATTAAATCAGCTTTCAAACGAATTTGATCTGGTTGCAACTACTACTTACAGAAAGAATATTTAAGCCAATGACTAACGACACTACTATTGGTAAACCGTCCATTCCCGGTTTTGAACATGTCCATAGATATATTGACAAGGATCATGGCATTGTTGCAGCAAAAATTTTACCAGGTGAATATTACGTCACCCGAGAGAATGAATTAATAACAACGGTGCTTGGTTCTTGTGTGTCAGCTTGTATTCGCGATAGAGATTCCGGAATTGGGGGAATGAATCATTTCATGCTGCCTGAAACCAATGCAGATAAGTTTGTTAGAGGAAGCGCTGCTGTTGTCGGTAATGCCACTCGCTATGGCAATTACGCAATGGAACATTTGATAAACACCATTTTAAGTAATGGTGGCAAGAGAAAGAATCTGGAAATTAAGGTATTTGGCGGCGGCAAAATTATTCCGACATTAACTGATGTCGGAACCAGAAATATTGACTTCGTTTTGGAGTATATCGATGCCGAAGGCTTAAATCTTCTGGCTCAGGACTTGGGCGATATTTATCCCAGAAAGGTTGTTTATTTCCCAAAAACCGGCAAAGTCGGCATGAAGAAAATTCAGGATTTACATAACGACACTATTGCCCAAAGAGAGCGTCAATATTTCAATACAATTAAAAATGCACCTGTTGAAGGTGATGTTGAGTTGTTTTAAGGGGTAGGTATGGAAAAAATACGAGTACTCATTGTCGATGATTCAGAACTCATCCGAAAATTACTGACTGAAATCCTTAATTCAGCTTCTGATATTGAAGTAGTAGGTGCGGCCGAGGATCCGATATTTGCTCGGGAGATGATTAAAGAATTGAACCCTGATGTATTAACGCTTGATATAGAGATGCCACGCATGGATGGCATAACATTCTTAAGCAATATCATGCGCTTAAGGCCTATGCCTGTCGTCATGATTTCAGCTCTAACCGAGAGTAATGCAGAAGCAACGTTAACTGCATTAGCGTTAGGCGCAGTTGATTTTATCGCTAAGCCCACTGTAGACGCAGAGCATACACTCGTTGACTATGCCGAAGAAATCATAGGCAAAGTTAGAATGGCCGCTGTGGCAAATATTCAGTGAATTGAGATGGGTTTGTATAGGGTGCGGAATGCGCACTTAATTTTTAGGAGATTTGATAACATGTTTGGATATAAACAACATGCTTTAAAGTGTATATCCGGTCACGTTATTTTCTAGGGTTTGATTATGGGCAAAATACGCGTATTGATTATTGACGATTCGGCATTGATTCGAAAAATTCTGACTGAATTGTTGAGTTCTTCACCAGATATAGAAGTGGTAGGAGCGGCTGAGGATCCTTTGGTGGCAAGGGATATGATTAAACAATTGAATCCGGATGTGTTGACACTGGATATTGAAATGCCGCACATGGATGGAATTACATTTTTGCGTAATTTAATGCGCTTAAGGCCAACACCAGTAGTCATGATATCAACATTGACCGAACATGGTGCAGAAGCAACGTTAGAAGCACTATCTTTAGGAGCGGTGGATTTTATAGCAAAGCCCAAAGTTGATGTTGTCAATACATTGAATGATTACGCAGACGATATAATTTCCAAGGTGAAGATGGCGGCACGAGCCAAAGTCGGATCAATTAATCAGCGAGAAATTCGGCAAAAAAACCAGATAGCAACAGAGCCTTCAGTTACAACAGTTAGCCCAGTACAGAAGGGTCATCTTTCCAGAGATGCTGTAGTTAATACAATTGTCGTTTTGGGGGCGTCAACGGGGGGCACTGAAGCAATCAAGGTAGTTGCTAAGCATTTACCTGCAAATTCCCCCCCTGTTCTAATTACACAGCATTTACCCGCCGCATTTAGTGAATCCTTCGTAAAGCATATCGACCTTGTGACAGCAATGTCGGCTAGTATCCCTGTGCATGGTCAAGTGGTTGAAAATGGTCATATCTATCTTGCGCCGGGTGATCGGCACATGGAACTTGCTAAAGAAAATGGCAGATACGTCATTCATTTGAATGATGCGCCGCCGGTAAATCGGCATAGACCTGCCGTTGATGTGTTGTTTCATTCCGCATCTACCAATATCGGGGCAAATGCAATTTGTGTATTACTGACGGGCATGGGCGCCGATGGTGCATTGGGTATGAAAGAGATGCATGAATCGGGTGCTAAAACCATCGTTCAGGATGAACATTCCAGTGTCGTATGGGGAATGCCGGGGGCTGCTTATAAGTTAGGTTGTGCCGATTATGTTGAACCGTTGGAAGAAGTAGCTACAAGGATTTTATCTTTGGTAAAGCTTCATTCAACGGGTAGGGCCTGATTATGTTGACTTTGGACTATAGTCTTACTATCAATTAACAGATTGTGAATTATCATGAATAATCAAACAAAGTCACAATTCGTAGCGGTTGCATCAATTACATCAGAGCTAAGTGCTGTCATGGTGGTGGCGAAAGAAATTTCTTTAGCGGCCGCAAATGCTAAGGCGATTGCTTTTAGAGCGGGTGACAAAGCTAAGGGATTTCAGCCGATTACCGATTTCATAAATGAATTGGCTAAGGAAACCATCGATTTGGTTACCGATATTAATGTCTATGCACTGTTATTGTATCGATTAACCGTTAATGAATACCGCAGAACTGGGGCTTATAATCGATTCGAAATAGCCACAAAATTGGCCGAAGGCGCGTTGTACGGTGCATCAATGCAAGCGCCACTCGAAAATGCCAGAGCGCGCATGCAAGATTGTCAGCGTCAGTTTAAAAGAGATGTTGCACATTTATTGAGTCAGCTTGAAGCTGTGATGCATCATGCCCGAGCTGCTCGTGTTATTGCAGCAAATTCTAGAATTGAGGCTTCACAAGCCGGGGAATATCTGCAAAGCCTTCAGGCTGTTGCGGAAAGCGTTGATAAGGCTGCTCACACTATTCATGATAATGTGCAACGCTGTCGAGTTGCATTATCTATATATAGAAGTAATTAATTGCCCAGGTACAGGAGGCACAGTTTTTCATGAAAATGACCAAAATATATGAAGGATCGCATCAATGGATTATGTTCGGTAGGGATCAAAACAAGCCTGCTAACATTATTGATAGTAATCAATATGTGGTACGAACTACTAACCGTTGCTTGTTGATGGATCCAGGTGGTTCAGAGTTGTTTGCGCCGATGATGGCTGCTGTCTTGCACCATGCCCCTGTAGAACAAATTACTGATTTATTCGCTTCTCATCAAGATCCTGACGTTATTTCTTCATTGGGATTGTGGGACCAAGCCTTAACTAATGCCAAGCTCCATGCACCTGCAATTTGGGAAGGTTTTTTACGTCATTTTGGTTGTGACTCAATAGAATATGTGCCAATTCCAGATCATGGCGGAAGTATCAAACTGGATTCTTTAGAGTTAGAACTAATTCCTGCACATTATTTGCATTCATCGGGTAATTTTCATGTTTACGATCCTCAAGCCAAAATATTAATGTCGGGAGATGTCGGGGCAGCGCTCGAGCCAATTGATAGTCCGGTATTTGTTGATGATTTTGATAGCCATATAGATAAAATGCGTTATTTTCACCAGCGCTGGATGCCTTCAAATCAGGCCAAAAGGGCTTGGATTGAACGGGTGCGTAAGCTGGATATAGATATTCTTGCACCCCAGCATGGTCGAATGTTCAAAGGTGATGATGTCAAACGATTTTTGGATTGGTTTGATGGTTTGCAAGTCGGTATAGCGGTTTAGATAATTGCAAAAAGCAGTTTTGACTACTGAAATATACAAAGATAAGAATATTTGTTAGAGTAAATTTTAGATTGAAATCTTTTAACACTATCAGTGATTTCAATGTCAAATACTATATCGCATTCAGCTATCAGGTGAGAGATGATGAACAATAAAGAGCATGTGAGTCAGGCTAAGTCTACTTCAGAAAATATTATCGATAACAGACGGCTTTTTATTAAAGGGGCTGGCATAGCTGCACCAGTGGTATTAACCTTGAGTAGTCGATCTGTGTTAGGTGCAGCTACACAATGTGTTTCACAAATCTTGTCAGGCAATATATCCAATGCAGCTAATGCCAGCTGCGAAGTAGGTACAGCACTGGCTGTTTGGGCTAATAGTGTTAGTTTAAATGCTATTCCTGTTAGTCCTGCGACGGTTGATCGTAGCAAACAAACCGCAAGAGGTGAAACTTGTGCACAAAGTGTTTCTCGAGAACTTAATGAAAATTCTTCAACAGAAGAAATAGTTGTAAGGGCAAAGTTGCCAAGCAAAGAGATAAAAGAAAGTAAAGAAAGTAAAGAAAGTAAAGAAAGTAAAGAAGTTAAAGAAAATAGTGATGGTATAGTTGATTTTAAAATCAAATTTAAGAGTAAGCCCAAGAAAGAAGAGATTTTTACTTGGGCCGGTGGCGTGCAATATGGCGTCCAAAAAAAGTACGAAAATAACATTGAAGAAATCGCATATTTAAAAAATGGCGAATGGAAGGACGTTGACGAAATTAATGTAACTGAAGTTCCAGAAAAATCACTTAGTAAGGATGATAGGTTCCAAATAGAAGCCGGTACAATTAAAAAAGGCCAAAATCTTAAGGATTATTACGTACTTGAAGGTGGGGCAACTTTTGATTCCATATTTAAGGACGGAGATAGTCGAACTCTTCGGGAAATTCTTACCAATCATTCAGATTCAGACAAAGCTTATTTAGTCGCAGCCGCATTAAACGCCAAATACTATAAGAATTATGTGCTGACTGAAGCGGACGTAAAAGAATTAGCCTCCAGTAATCCTAAAATCCCACCGGGCCACACACTTAGATCATTTCTAGCGGCTACCTGGGGAGAATAGTTTATTTGACGTGATTAAATGTTTGTGGAAAAAACAAAAACTTATTTAGCCCAACATAAGATTCGTGTTCTTAGTTGGCAAGATGAATTTGTGATATACGATCAATTGTCAGGGGATACTCATTTATTAGATAGGACAAGTGGTGAATTACTGAGCCTTTTGTCTGACAATGCTATGACTAGAGGACAAATACAGGAACAACTGGTCACTATTTTTCCTGACAATGAGTCACAAGAAATTGATAGCTATATTGACAGCTTTATTGCCCGTTTTAATTCATTAGGTTTACTAAGCGAAGCCACGCAAAACCAGTGAATGAAATAATATCTTTATCTGCAAAGAATTTACGCAGACAAGCAAATTCAGGGCTAGGTTTTCAATTAGGTCCCTTCAATATTCTTCTTAAGACAAGTATTGAAGAAGTAACACAACATGTTCAACGCTTATACGCTGCTTATCCGCTAACAAAAGATCATGATTTTATTGATTTTTATGTTGACTTATCTACACCTTCGATCATAAGGCGCTATATCAAGCCACAGGTCAATTTCTATTTTGACGGCTATGCTCCCTTTAAACCATTACCTTATATTCAAGCGGCGGCAATGTTTGAATGGGGCTTAAACTGGTGTATTGCTAATCACTCAAATCAATATTTGATTATTCATGCCGCGGTAGTTGAGCGCAATGGGCAAGCTTTTATTTTTCCAGGCACACCCGGAAGTGGCAAAAGCACTTTATGTGCGGCATTAATCAACTCGGGTTGGCGTTTATTGTCGGATGAAATGACGTTGTTATCAATGGCGGATGGGCAAATATATCCGGTGCCGCGGCCCGTCAGCTTAAAAAACCAGTCAATTGATATAATCCGAAACTTTGCTCCAAATGCATTATATGGACAGACTGTGAAGGATACTGCCAAAGGTACTGTTGGACACATGGCGGCCCCAGAAAGAAGTGTTCACTTATCCAATACCCCCGCGTTACCCTCGAAATTAATATTTCCTAAATACATTGCAAATGCAGAGACTCAGTTAATAGCGTTCAGTAAGGGCAGGGCAATGCTGAGTGCCGCCGAAAATAGCTTTAATTACAATGTGCTAGGCGCGAAAGGCTTTGAAAGCATGGGGGAATTGATAGGTCGCTGCGATTGTTATGAGTTTAAATACAGTCAACTGGAGGAGGCTATTAGTCTTTTTACACAAATGAGTAGTTAGATAATTCAGTTTTACCTTGTTTATTGCATTTCATACAATTTTGCTCTGTTTTGGTGGTGTTAAGTATTGCAGAAATGCTTGTTATAGGTATTATGGCTCGAGCCAGCAAGTTTCAGTGAGTTCAACGATTTACCGGCAGTAATCGTCCATCGGAGGTTGCTGCTTTTTTATAACAATTATTTGGAGGATGGCATGTTTAAAATTCGAGCGCTTGTGACAGCGTTAACCTTAGTGAGTTCAATTACAGTGGCTTCTGCATGGGACGCATTACCTACCGAAGCACCAGCACCGGCTGACAATCCAACTACTGCTGCAAAAGTAGATTTGGGGCAATTGCTCTATCACGATCCAAGATTATCATCTACGGGTACAGTGTCTTGTGCTTCATGTCACAACACCTTCTTAGGCGGCGAAGATAATCGCCCAAATTCTGTGGGAGTTGATGGCCAAAAAGGCGGGCGTAGTGCTCCAACTGTGTGGAATGCTGCGTTTAATAAGGTGCAGTTCTGGGATGGTAGAGCTGCAAGTCTTGAAGAACAGGCTGCCGGCCCTGTCACAAACCCAATTGAAATGGGTATGGCAAGTTGGGATGATGTCGTTACAAGATTAAAAACCATTGATGGTTATGTCGCTGCTTTTGAAAACGTGTTTGGTAAAGACTCAATTTCTAAAGAAAATGCGACTAAAGCCATCGCAGCTTATGAAAGAACTTTGATTACGCCTAACAGCCCTTATGACCGTTATGCCAACGGTGATAAAAATGCACTCAATGCCCAGCAAATTAGAGGTCTGGAGAAAGTTAGCGAGTTAGGATGTACTAGTTGTCACAGTGGCCCTGCTTTCAATGGTCCGGGAGTATTCCAAAAATTCCCCGTCATTCCAAATGGATCTCTTGAAGCTAGCCATCACTTAAGCAAAGACAAGGGCTTGGCTGAAGTAACTAAAAAAGCGGATGATGAGCATTTATGGAAAGTGCCGACTTTGCGTAACGTCGCCTTAACAGCGCCTTATCTGCACAATGGTTCAGCAAAAACCTTGGAAGAAGCCGTTAAGTTAATGGCTAAGTTGCAGTTAGGTAAGGATTTGTCGAAAGATGAACTGGCAGATATTGTAGCCTTCTTGAATGGCTTGACTGGCGAATTTCCTAAACAAAAATTTCCTAGTTTGCCGGCAACTCCAGGCACTACATTTACCGAAAAATAGTTTCCAGGTAATTGGGGAAACCAATTTGGGGAGCTTTTAGCTCCCCTTTTTTATTGGCGGCTGTAAATTGGTAAGGATTCAATCCGAATATCGATTTGCTTTGAGATTTCTTGATATTCCGGGCTGTTGACCGCGCCATAACGCTGCTTAAACTGGTCTTCATTCATGTGTTCAGGCAAATCTCTGGGATCCGGCATGAAGTCGCTGTAATCATTGATTTTCGACACGGCTTGCTGGATTTTTCTGGCGCTTCTTTCAGAGGCTGTGGCTAGTTCGCCAAAGCGGGTGCCGGCTTTGTCGGCGGCCAAATCAATAAAACTAAAGCCGCTACCGACTTTGGCATCGTTTAATTCCTTTTCTTCACCGACTAACTGAGAAACCTGACCATTTGCCGATGCTGTGATGGCCGCAGAGCCGATAAAATGTTGAGCCAGATCTATTCTCTTATACAAAAAGGCAGGGTAGTTTTTATTACTTGCAATGACATTGGTTTTGGACAAAAGCCCTTTATTGACATAATCATTGATGGTGAAGATTGCAATGCGGTTTTCTGCAATTGCATTTTCCGATGTAGAGCGCTGGTAGGCGAGTTCAAATAGTGGTTTTAACAACTCAGCCAAAGAAAGCCGCCATTCCGGATCATGCTTGGCAATGACTTCAGCGAGTTTTTGTTGATAGATGGCATGGCTATTCGTATCGCCGCGGTTGGTCAGGAAGTTTTGCGCCTGAATGATCGTGTTTAAGTTGGAATAATAAGTGATAGTAACTTGCTTTTGATCAATTTTTACTGATTTAAGCGGACGTGTAGCCAGAATGAAGTATTCATTTAAAGACGAATGACGAATAACATTATCGATAACCCAAGCGGCAAAATCGGCTGGTAGCAATAGCTTGCCGACTTTAAATTTGGTGATGCTCGGCAGGGAGTCGTCGTTGTCATTGCCTAATCGAAAACTGATATTCAAATACTGCCCCAACGGATTTTCTGGCAAACTCATTGTTACCGTAAAGCGCAATTTGTTGTTTTTTAACTGGATATCAACTGCGCTTTTACTGTATCTGTTTAGCAAATAGTTAGCCGCCAGGTTCATATCAGCTTCGCTAAGCTCAATTGTGCCAATGGTTTCAGGTTTTGTTTTGGCGCCTTCATGGAGAATTTTTTTTGCTCTTAACACGTCGTCGCGAGTAAGTGTCCAGCCAACTCTCAAATCGGGATCATTTCCGACACCAAAAAATATTACTAGCGCACAAAGCAAAAATGCTAGGCACAAGCCATACCAGATAATGTGCAGAAAAATCTTCATGTGTTTTATCAGGCAAAATCCAGTTTAAGGCCAGCAGCTCGTAAATATTCGAACTCATTTGACAGGTCAGCATGGGTTAATGGTGATTGCGACAGCCAGCCTTCAGGAAAGCGTAAATAAACTTTGTTTTTGGTCATGCTGAGTTTAAAGGCTGGTAATTTCAAAGCCTGCCGATTTCGGTGCAACATAACAGCTAGTCGCAAAATCAATGTCAATATGGGAGCGTCAGTATTCCAAGGGGGCGGTAAGTCGTCGAAACGATTGAGAGAGAATTTTTTTCGATGAGATTTAACGATGGTGGCCAATAGAATCTGATCTTGCCTTGAAAAACCTGCAAGGTCGGCGTGCTCGATAATATAGGCGCCGTGCTTGTTATATTGGCTATGGGCAATGTCACGGCCCAGTTCATGAAGTTCTGTTGCCCAGTGTAGAAATTGCACTGCATTTTCATTATTACTCGGGCAAAAGTTTTGGCCTAATTGATTGAGGATATAGTCAATTGTTTGTTTGATATGCCCCGCGTGTTCTTTATCAACATGATAGCGTTCCGCCAATGCTTGCACGGTTGCGGAGCGAATGTCATGGTCGTAGATTCGTCCTAATAAATCTTGAATCAGTCCTTCTCTAAGTGCGCCATCGGATACAGTCATCTTTTCGATGGCTAGGTTTTTAAAAGTGGCATAAACGATGGCGACCCCACCTGCAAAAACAGGTAAACGTTCGGGATCAAGTTCTGGTAATGCCAGCTCGCTGATATGGTTGCATTGATTGATATGGGCAACCAATAGTTCGAGGCCGTCGCGGGTGATGCCGTTGTTACTCCAGTTTTTGGCTTTAAGTACCTTGTCGATAGCTCTCAAACTGCCGGATGCACCGATAGCTTCATCCCAATGACTCCGATGGAGTCGTTTCTGGAAAGGCTCGAGTTTCTGTTCGGCAAACAGCGTTGCCTGGGTAAATGCCTGTTTAGAGAGGACGCCTTTTTTAAAAAAAGCATTGCTGACCGATACACAGCCCATTGGCAAACTCTCTTTAACCAGTGGAGTATCGCCCGATCCGATGATGTATTCGGTACTTCCGCCGCCTATATCCATTACTAAGCGCATATTTGCGTTGCTGCATAAGCTGCAGGCGACCCCCTGGTAAATCAGGCGTGCTTCTTCAATGCCGGAAATGATGTGTATAGGATGATTGAGAGCTTTTTCGGCCTTGTCCAGAAATTGGCCTGAATTTTTTGCCAGGCGTAAAGTGCTGGTGCCAACGATACGGACACTTTCCGGGGGGAAGTCACGAATGCGCTCGCCAAAGCGCTCCAGGCATTCCAGGGCACGTGACTGGGTGTCGGCATCAAGATAATTCTTTTTATCCAAGCCTGATGCCAATCTAACCATCTCTTTAATACGATCGACTGTTTGTAAATTGCCGTCGACCAGATTGCAGACAATCATATGAAAACTATTGGAACCGAGGTCGACAGCGGCGACAGATTTTGGGATTGGTTTATTCACAGCTTATCCAGTTTTGTCCGTAAAGGTTTCAATGTCTGATAGAATCGCAGCCCATCTAATGCTGCAAGCAGACAGCATTTTATAGTGGTTAGCGCTGAGTGTTAACTTAATTTAAGGACTCTCGATTGGTGATAGTTTCAGTATGAATGCATTGTCTTTGCATAATCTTCGTAAAGTATATAAAAACGGCTTTGAAGCACTTAAAGGAATTAATCTCGATGTCGAAGAAGGCGACTTTTTTGCTCTGCTGGGGCCTAATGGTGCCGGTAAGTCGACGGCTATCGGCATCATCAGTTCGCTGGTTAACGAAACCAGTGGTACCGTCAGTGTATTCGGTCATGATTTAAGAAAAGAGCGTGAGCAAGCCAAAAGTTGCATTGGATTAGTGCCGCAAGAAGTTAACTTTAATCAGTTTGAAACCGTTAAAAGTATTGTTTTCAATCAGGCAGGCTATTATGGCACGCCACGCAAGCTTGCATTGCAACGGACTGAACATTGCCTGAAGCAAATGCAGTTATGGGATAAACGCGATTCTGTATCCAGAAGATTGTCCGGTGGGATGAAGCGTCGGGTGATGATAGCCAGAGCCTTGGTGCATGAGCCAAAACTATTGATTCTGGATGAGCCGACAGCCGGTGTGGATATAGAAATACGCCGCTCCATGTGGGATATGATTCGTGAAGTTAACAATCAAGGGACAACCATCATTTTAACCACCCACTATTTAGAAGAAGCGGAAAGTCTCTGTCGGAATATTGCCATTATTAATCACGGGAAAATCGTAGAAAATTCAGATATGCCCAGTTTATTGGCGCGCTTGCATGTAGAACATTTTATTCTGGATTTAGCCCGACCTATAGACAGTGCGCCAGTGATTGATGGCTATCAAATCGAAAAGGCGTCGGAAAAAGCACTGGCAGTTGCTGTAAGTAAGGAATACGGGTTGAATCGATTGTTTGTTGAACTGACACAACGAAACATTGAGGTTGTCAGCTTAAAAAATAAAACCAATCGCCTGGAACAGTTGTTTATGGATTTGGTCGATGCAAAATCTCAGGGGGAGCAATAATGAGTTACGGCATTGCTTATCGAACCATCGCTATCAAAGAAATCTTCAGATTTATTCGTATTTGGCCGCAAACCTTATTGCCACCCGCCATAACCACGGCGCTGTATTTCCTGATTTTCGGCAAGCTCATAGGCGACCGTATTGGCACAGTCAATGGCGTCAGTTATATGGATTACATTGTGCCCGGCGTGATTTTAATGTCGGTAATTAGTCATTCGTATGCCAATGTGGTGTCTTCTTTTTACTCCACTAAGTTTCAACACAATATTGAAGAACTGCTGGTCGCACCTGTGCCCAATTGGGTGATTTTAAGCGGCTATATTACCGGCGGTGTTGTTCGCGGATTAATGGTAGGCGGTGTGGTTGCCTTAATAGCGCAAGTTTTTTCAGATATTGCACTGAATAACCTCCTGGTTGCCATTTCAATTACTGTACTGACGGCGATTTTGTTTTCCCTGGCGGGATTTATTAATGCCTTGTTGGCAGAAAGCTTTGACGATATTTCTATCATCCCCAACTTTGTGCTGACGCCGTTGAGTTATTTGGGCGGAGTCTTTTATTCAGTCAATATGCTGCCGGGTATTTGGCAGGCCATTTCGATGGGTAATCCCATGTTATATATGATCAACGCCTTTCGATATGGTTTGATCGGTGTCACTGACGTGGATATTCAGATTGCTTTTGCGATGACGGGGGGCTTTATTATTCTGTTGACTTTGTTCTGCTTGATTCTATTGCACAAAGGTATCGGCATTAAGAATTAAAGAGCTGAAGTCGATTTACTTGAATAGCTGACTATAAGCTCGGGCACTGGTTTCCACTTCACTATCGAACAATCCACCAATAACGGCGAGTAAATCTGCGCCGGCGTCTAATAAACATTGACCGTTTTCCGGCAAAATGCCGCCAATAGCGACAATGGGGAGGGTGAGCAGGGCCTTCGCCTGATGCAATGTGTCCAGCTGTGCCGGGGCTGCAAGTGGTTTTGATCCAGATGGGAAAAAACGTCCAAAAGCAACATAATCAGCTCCTTGCTCCTGGGCAGCAATGGCGCGTTCAAGCGAGTTATAGCAAGAAACGCCTATGATTGCGTTGGCTCCCAATAATTTGCGTGCGAGCTCAATTGCGCCGTCTTCTTGGCCGAGATGAACGCCGTTAGCTCCTATGCTGGCAGCGAGTTCGGCATTGTCGTTGATGAGCAGCGGCACGCTATGTCGCTGGCAGAGAGTTAAAAGCTGCTTGGCAAGATGTGACGCATCGATTGGGTTTTTATCACGGTATTGCACGATGACTGCACCTCCACGGATTGCGGCCTCAACTTCTGCAAGTAACGCGTCCGGCGATTTGTTCTCTGGCTGGGTAATGGCGTAGAGTCCGCGCAATGGCATATGCATTCTTAATCCTCTTCGACCCAAAATAAGCGCTGAGGAATTGCTTGGCCTTTGCCTGGGGTATACGCGTGTTTTAATGCATTCCAAGTGTATTCCTGAGCTTCCATAATTGCCATAAATGGGTCAAGTCCATGTGCCAGTAAGCCGGCTATTGCCGATGCCAAGGTGCATCCGGAGCCATGATAGCTGTCGGGTAGCCGGTCCCATGTATAGGTTTCCCAAAGCCGTTGGTCGTGAAAGAGTTGATTGCTGACAACGGGACTGCTTTCATGGCCGCCGGTGATGAGTACATGTCGGCAACCGGTTTCCAATAATGCCAGTCCACAGTCATTGATTGTTGTTAATCCCGTAAGCCCTCGTGCTTCCGGACTGTTGGGCGTCAGTACCGTGGTTATCGGAAGCAATAGCTCGATCATACTGGCGATTAATTGCTCATTTGAGAGTTCATAGCCGCCACCGGCTGCTAGAACAGGATCAAGCACCACAGGAATATTCGGATACTGTTTGATAATAGAATGAATGGCCGCAACGGTTTCGTGATGTCCGCATAACCCGATTTTAAAGGCATTGATCGGTAAATCATTTAGTAGAGTCTTTGCTTGGCTGACAATGTCGTCCGGCTTTTGCGGAATTAATTTACTGACATTGCGCGTGTCTTGTTCGGTCAATGCAGTAATTACACTGGCTGCATGGCATTGGTGACTAATTAAGGATTCAATATCCGCTTGAATACCTGCGCCACCACTGGGGTCGTGACCTGAAAAACACAGAACAACAGGACGGGAAGTGGACATAATAATTCCTTAAATTTGTCTGAGCTGACTAGCTATTGTGAGGCTTATTGTTGAAACAGAGAGGACTGAATTCAGAAAGGGATTCCTGAGAGGCAATACCGAAGACTTGAGTTGCGTCGGTGGACGCGCTTTATTAGGAGAGGAAGTGGTACCGGGCAGATTAACTGCCCGGTGACCGGATAACGCTTACTTTTGTTTGTTACGTTCAGCAACTTCTTTGACAACTTCATCAGCCACGTTTTTCGGGCACGGTAAATAGTGCGAGAACTCCATGGAGAATTGGCCACGACCTGAAGTCATGGTGCGTAAGTCACCGATGTAACCGAACATTTCGCTCAACGGCACATCTGATTTAATACGCACACCGCTTGCGCCTGCATCCTGAGATTTGATCATGCCGCGACGACGGTTAAGGTCACCGATAACATCACCTACGTGATCAGATGGTGTAAATGTATCTACCTTCATGATTGGCTCCAACAATTGTGGGCCAGCTTTAGGGATAGATTGACGGAACGCAGCTTTTGCGGCAATTTCGAAAGCAATCGCTGATGAGTCAACGGCATGGAAAGCACCGTCAGTCAGGATAACTTTGAAGTCCAAGATTGGGAAGCCAGCCAATACACCTTTGTCCAACATGCTCTTGAAGCCTTTTTCAACAGCAGGCCAGAATTCGCGTGGCACGTTACCGCCGGTAACAGCAGATTGGAATACAAAGCCGGAACCGGGTTCGCCTGGCTCGATGATGTAGTTGATCTTACCGTATTGACCAGAACCACCTGATTGTTTCTTGTGGGTGTATTCATCTTCAACCGATCTTGTAATTGTTTCGCGATAAGCTACTTGCGGCTTACCAACGATAACGTCAACACCATGAGTACGTCTTAAGATGTCGACTTTAATATCAAGATGCAACTCGCCCATGCCTTTCAGGATGGTTTCGCCGCTGTCTTCGTCTGTTTCAACATGGAATGAAGGATCTTCCTGAATCATTTTGCCTAAAGCGATACCCATTTTTTCTGAGGCAGCTTTATCTTTAGGGCTAATCGCTAATGAAATAACGGGATCAGGGAATACCATCGGCTCTAAAGTCGCAGGGAATTTCGGATCGCAAAGGGTGTGGCCTGTTTGAATATTTTTCATACCTAATACGGCAACAATATCACCGGCTTGGGCTGATTCTAATTCGTTACGTGCGTCAGCATGCATTTCGACGATACGACCGATACGCTCAGTTTTACCTGTAAAAGTATTTAATACGCTTGTACCTTTCTCCAATTTACCTGAGTAAATACGTAAGAACGTCAACGCACCAAAACGATCATCCATGATTTTGAATGCTAATGCGCGTAATGGCTTATCAGCATCAACCGTTGCAAAAAGGCCAGTTGCATTACCTTCCAAATCAACTTCAGGCTGTGGATTAACTTCAGTTGGGCAAGGTAGATAATCGATGACGCCATCAAGAACTAACTGCACACCTTTGTTTTTGAATGAAGAACCACAGAACGTTGGGAAGAAATCCAGATGGATGGTTCCTTTACGGATACAACGTTTAAGCGTTTCAACGTCCGGAGTTTCGCCGTCGAGATAAGCTTCCATAACGTCATCAAATTGATCAGCGACTTGGTCAACCAATTTTTCGCGCCATTCTTTTGCCAGTTCTACCATGTCGGCTGGAATGTCTTGAATAACGTAATTCATTGGATCGCCTGAGTTATCCCAAATCCACGCTTTTTCGGTTAATAAATCAACTACACCTGAGAATTCGTCTTCTGTACCAATCGGTAACGTCATGACAACAGGCACTGCACCTAATACGTCTTCAACTTGTTTAACAACGCGGTAGAAGTCAGCCCCAATACGGTCTAATTTGTTGACATAGATAACACGCGCAACTTTAGAGTCATTCGCATAACGCCAGTTGGTTTCTGATTGTGGTTCTACACCGCCTGAACCGCAGAATACGCCGATACCGCCGTCTAATACTTTTAATGAACGATACACTTCGATTGTAAAATCAACGTGTCCCGGGGTGTCGATAATGTTGAAACGGTAATCTTTCCAGAAACAAGTCGTTGCCGCAGACTGAATGGTAATTCCGCGTTCGCGTTCTTGATCCATAAAGTCGGTGGTGGTTTCGCCATCGTGTACTTCACCGATTTTATGGATTTTACCGGTGAGTTTTAAAATACGTTCAGTCGTTGTAGTTTTGCCCGCGTCGACGTGGGCGAAAATACCGATGTTTCTATAATGAGCTAAATCAGTCATGTGTTTACTCTAAAAGTTGGGCATAAAAAACTTGTTGGTGACCACCCTTTATGTATCAACTCAGAGAGTATCCACTCAGGAGGGTTCGGACCGGGGCTGATGCGCTATATATCTAAAGTCTCGGTGAGTTAACCCAAGTCCGTGATGACTGGGTAACCATCGGGTATGGATGCAACGCTTCGGGAGTTTAGTAGATAGCTCAAAGCCAAGTGAGAAGGTGTTTTTTTAAGTCACCGTCACCGCTCACTATTCCAGCTTCGAAAGACCGCCATTTTAACCTAAAAACTTTATAAAGATAAAAGAAAACCATTTGTCAGTAAGCTAGGTCTGTAAATTTGTAAAATTTATTGTGACGCGGTTAACAAAGCTCAGATCGCGGCGTGACATGCTAAAATGTTTGCTGTCCTGGTGATTGGTACTGTGCTACCGGTCCTGAATTGAATACTCAGGCAGGATTTCGATAACGCTAGGTGCAGCCACGTGAACTCCAAAAACAAAATTTTATTTGCAGGTGATCCGCATGGGAACTTTCAGCCGCTGATCAATGCTGTCCAAAAATATCAGCCTGAAGCCGTTGTTTTATTAGGTGATTATGATTTGGCTGCACCTTTGGAGGAGTATCTTAAAGATATTCTTGGGGTAACTGATGTCTGGTGGATCGCGGGCAATCACGATTTTGAAACACCGGTAAAACACACCAGTCTATTTAATTCCAAGTTAGCCCATAAAAGCCTGCATTTAAAAGTTGTCGACATTGCCGGTGTAAGAATTGCCGGTTTGGGCGGGATTTTTTTGGGCAGAGTTTGGTATCCGCCACAGCCGCCCAAATGGACGGATAAGCAACATTTCTTGCAGACTCAGTTTGCCGGCCGGACTGATGTTGAGTTATCTCTTAAGTATAAATCCGCCATTTGGCTGGATGAGTTTGAAGCCTTAAAGTCGCTCAAAGCTGATATTTTAGTGACTCACGAAGCGCCGGGCTCACATCGTCACGGCTTTCGAGTGCTTGGTGATTTGGCCGCTGCGATGGGCGCAAAACATATATTTCATGGTCATCTGCATGAAAACTATTCCCGCATGATCAAGAATAATATTCGTGTTTTTGGCGTTGCCGATAGAGCTGTCGCCAATCTGCAAGGAAGAACCCTCGCCAACGAAAGTCAGAACGTGACGCCTGAGATTCGGGATGATCAGCCACTATTGCTGTCGATAAAATAATCGCCCCTCAGAGTTTCAACCTAGAAACCTTTTCCCTTTAATCAATCAAATATTTCCTCAACACTTTGTTGAGTTGTTTTTGGTGCGTTAAAAAGCCGTCAACTCGTGAAATAATACCCACATGTTCTTAATCAACCATAGGATGAAGTAACAGCTCATGGCTCAATATATATTTTCAATGAATCGGGTGGGCAAAATTGTTCCACCCAAAAAATACATTCTCAAAGACATTTCGCTGTCTTTTTTTCCGGGCGCAAAAATCGGCGTGCTGGGTTTGAATGGTTCCGGTAAATCAACGCTGCTGAAAATCATGGCCGGTCTGGATAAAGACATTGAAGGTGAAGCGATTCCACTAAAAGGTATCAATATCGGTTACTTACCACAGGAGCCACAGCTTGACCCCAATAAAACCGTGCGTGGCAATGTTGAAGAAGCGGTTGCTGAAATCAAAGCGGTGTTGGATCGGTTTAATGCAGTCAATAATGCCTTTGCTGAACCGGATGCTGATTTTGATGCCTTACTGGCCGAACAGGCTGAGTTGCAGGAAAAAATTGAAGCCGCCGGTGCTTGGGAACTGGAACGAAAACTTGAAATCGCCGCTGATGCACTCCGCCTGCCGGATTGGGATGCCGATGTCACCAAGTTATCGGGTGGTGAAAAACGCCGCGTGGCTTTATGTCGATTATTGTTATCCAATCCTGACATGTTGTTACTAGATGAGCCAACCAACCATTTGGATGCCGAATCGGTTGCCTGGCTGGAGCGCTTTTTACATGACTATCCCGGTACCGTTGTGGCTGTGACACATGACCGGTACTTTTTGGATAACGTGGCCGGCTGGATTCTGGAATTGGACAGAGGCTCCGGCATACCGTGGGAAGGCAATTATTCCAGCTGGTTAGAACAAAAAGGTAACCGCTTGTTGCAGGAAGAAAAACAAGAATCTTCACGACAAAAAGCCATGAAAGCCGAGCTGGAGTGGGTGCGCTCCAACCCCAAAGGCCGCCATGCCAAAAGCAAGGCGCGTCTGGCCCGTTTTGACGAGCTTTCTTCCGTCGACGTACAAAAACGTAACGAAACCCAGGAAATTTATATTCCACCCGGACCTCGTTTGGGCGATGTGGTGATTCATGCCGACAACATCAGTAAAGGCTTTGGTGATCGTTTATTGATTAACGATTTAAGCTTTAAACTGCCTCCGGGCGGCATTGTCGGAATTATCGGTCCGAACGGTGCGGGTAAAACGACCTTATTCAGAATGATGGCTGGCTTTGAACAACCCGATTCAGGTACGTTGACCATTGGGCAAACCGTGCAGTTGGCCTATGTTGACCAGTTACGCGACGACATGGATGCCAATAAAACGGTCTGGGAAGAAGTGTCCGATGGCCTGGATATCATCACCGTCGGTAAATACGAAACGCCATCACGCGCTTACGTCGGCCGGTTTAACTTTAAAGGCGGCGATCAGCAAAAACGCATTGGCGAGTTATCGGGCGGTGAGCGCAATCGGGTGCATTTGGCAAAATTGCTGAAAACCGGCGGCAACTTGCTGTTACTTGATGAACCGACCAACGATCTTGATGTTGAAACCTTGCGTGCATTGGAAGATGCCTTACTTGCATTTCCCGGCTGTGCGGTGGTTATTTCCCATGATCGCTGGTTTCTGGATCGTATTGCCACACATATATTGGCTTTTGAAGGCGACAGCCAAGTCGTCTGGTTTGAAGGCAATTATGAAGATTACGAAGCCGACCGTCATCGTCGCTTAGGTAGCGATGCCGACAATCCGCATCGTTTAAAATACAAGAAATTGACTGCCTAACTTCCCCAGCCCGCATGGATGCGGGCTATAAGCTTACTCAATCGATTTTCATATCTTGTATTTAGAAGATTGGTTGCTAAAGTCTGATATAGAATCAACGGCAACCATTTTCTTGACTTTAATATTATGCAAACCATTCTGATTGTTGACGACGCGCCGGAAAATCTTTCGTTACTCAGCGAGTTGTTACAGCCTTATTATCACGTGCGTGCAGCAAACTCAGGTGAGCGTGCGCTTAAAACAGTGATGATAGATCCTCAGCCAGACCTGATTTTGCTTGATGTGATCATGCCGAATATGGATGGCGTTGAAGTGATTAAACGCTTGAAATCTGATCATCGCACTGCTGGCATTCCAGTGATTTTTGTGACTGCGATGGAATCTTTTAAAGATGAGGAGCGTGGATTGGCGCTCGGTGCTGTGGACTATATTACCAAGCCGATTCGGCCCGCAATTGTGCTGGCACGTGTAAAAGCACACCTGGAACTTAAAGCGGCACGCGATTGGTTGCAGATGCGTAACAATACCTTGGAAGCAGAGATTGCCGAGCGCATGGCGGATAATGTGATTATCCAAGATGTCACTATTCGGGCACTGGCGCATTTGGCCGAAACTCGCGACACCGAAACCGGCAATCATTTAATTCGCACTCAAGGTTATATCCAGGCATTAGCATTGGAGTTGCAAAATCATCCGCGTTTCAAAGATTTTTTAACGGCTAAAAATATTCAAAACATGATCAAATCGGCGCCCTTGCATGATATCGGCAAAGTAGGAATACCCGATTCCATTTTATTAAAGCCCGGCAAGCTAGATGCTGAGGAATGGGAAATCATGAAAACGCATAGTTATTTAGGCTTTCACGCCATTGAGTTGGCTGAGCAGGACGCCGAGCGACCGCTAGAGTTTCTTAATATCGCCAAGGATATCTCTCTATATCACCATGAAAAATGGGATGGCAGTGGTTATCCCGATGGTGTGAGTGGCGATGCCATTCCTATTGCGGCCAGATTAATGGCGCTTGCTGATGTGTTTGATGCCTTGGTTTCCGAACGCAGTTACAAACCAGGATACCCGGTCCAGCAAGCGATACAGATCATTCAGGAAGGGCGGGGTACTTTTTTTGACTCTGATGTCGTCGATGCTTTTATGGCTTGTCAGAAAGAATTCATCAACATTGCTGCACTTCATGCTGATAGTCGATTGGCCATTCTTGCGAAACTGTCGCAATTAAAGGGAATCAATCATTAGCGCGGCTGCCATAGCCAATTTGTTGAATTGCAGGCTCCTATTTATTGCATGCGGTTGAAATTAAAAAAATGAATTTACTCAACGCCATTCAAAAAATGAAACTTTGGCAGCTTTGGACTGCCTGTATCACTGTATCGGTGTTTTTTACGGAATTGATAGTTTCAGGGATGGAGCTGCTGCTGACCAATGAAATTACCAAGGTCGATTTGATTACCGGCTTGGTTGCAGCAGTGTTTGCCTGTTCAGGCGTTGTTGCCATTATTCATTATTTTCTTGTTCAATTAACTGCAAGTAAATTTCGTGCGGAAGCCGAACTCGCTACCATCATCGAAGCCGAGCCTGAATGCGTCAAATTGGTCGACGCCAACGGCAGCTTATTAAAAATGAACCGTGCCGGTTTAGCAATGATTGAGGCCGATTCGCTAAGCCAAATCTTGGGTTTTTCAGTTTTACCGATTATTTTGCCGTCCTATCGCAAGGCGTTTAAATCGTTAACGCAGCGGGTGTTTGCCGGCGAGTCCGGTAATCTGGAATTTGAAATTAAAGGCCTCAAAGGTGGGCATGCTTGGCTCGATACGCATGCCGTGCCGTTAAGAGATGCCGATGGTCACATTACCGCAATGCTTGCGGTGACCAGAAATATTACTGAGCGAAAGTTGGCCGACCAGGCTCTGCAACATAGTGAATTGCTGTTGAAAGCAACGGTGAATTCAACTGACGAGGGCTTGTTGGTTGTGGCAGAAAATGGTCAGGTGTTATCCGCAAATAAACGCTTTGCTGAGCTTTGGTGTATACCAGAGGAACTTATCGAGTCTGGCGATGATGAACGCCTGCTGGCACATGTATTGGAGCAGCTCAATGATCCCGAGCAGTTTATTGCTGAGGTAAAACGGCTTTATAACAGTGACGAAGAAGCCAGAGACATTCTCTATTTTAAAGATGGCCGAGTATTTTCAAGATTCAGTCGCGGTTTGGTCATAAATGGTCAGCGTGCCCGAATCTGGTGTTTTAAAGACATTACCGCTACGACTCAAGCTCAGGCCAGTTTAGCGGAGCGAGAAGAGATTTTTCGGGCGATAGTGACGCAAGCCAACGAAGCTATCACACTAATAGATCCTCAGGATTTCCGAATTATTGAATTCAACGATTTTGCTTGTGAGGGACTGGGTTATAGCCGGGAAGAATTTGCACAACTGGCCGTTACTGATTTTCAGGCCGAGTTTGATCTCGAAGGATTGAAGGAGCATTTTCCAATGATTGCGGGAGCGGCGGTCAATAATTTTGAAACCTATCATCGCAGTAAAGATGGATCAATCACCCAAGTAGTGGTGAGTTACCGAGTCATCGAATTACGTCAGCGACGTTTTGTAGTAGCCATCTGGCACGATATTACCGAGCGTAAAAAAACCGAACAGTCACTGCTGCATTTTGGTCGCTTGTTTGAAATGTCTTTCAACGAAATCTATTTGTTTGATGCTGACAGTTTGCAATTTTTGCAAGTAAGCCGTGGTGCCTTGCTTAATCTGGGATATTCCGCTACTGAAATGGCTCAAATGTCGGTGTTTTCAATAAAGCCGTTGCTCAACCAGGATGCCTTTACCAAGTTAACGGCACCACTGCATAGTGGAGAAATGGACTTTCAGGAGTTCATTACTTTACATCAGCGCAAAGACGGCTCTACTTATCCTGTTGAAGTGCGCTGGCAATTGATGCCCGGCAATCCCCCGGTGTATCTGTCCATTATTCAGGACATATCAC
>JABFRC010000013.1 GCA_013141375.1 Methylococcaceae bacterium
GGTTATGACTCATGGCGTGTTCTGTTGATAGCCGCTGGAAATATTGACGTGACTGATCACGGCGCCAAATTCGCTTCCTAAAACCGGGGCGACATTCATCACAAACCAGCGTTGTTGGGTGGGTGAGTGGCAAGGATAGTCTAACGAGAATAATGGCAATGAACCGTTCAGTACACCGCGCAAGCCCATTTCTGCTGCCTTGGCAATCGCATCATCTTCATGGTTACCTGCCTGGCATACTTCGAGATAGTTGGCCCCGGGGCCGGAACGTTTCAATTCCATGTCACCATTGGAAATGGCAAAACGACGCCAGGCCGCATTGACCATCACAATGGTACCCACCGGGTCAACGACGGCGATGTGTTCCGGCAGAGCGTCGATAATTGACTGCAGCCGATTCACATCATGATAAGAGGTGACATCGACAAAGGTGGCGACAACGCCATGAACCTTTGTAGTTGCCACTTTATAGGGGAGTATGCGTACCAGATAGGTTTTTTTCTGATCAAGTGAGTTAATTTCGCGCTCAATCATGCGTTCGGTTTTGATCGTTGTCGATAGGTCTGTCATCAGATCCGGATAGCTAAGGACATTAGAAATTTCATCCAGTGGCCTACCGATGTCCGCATCGCGCAGCTTGAAAATCTGGCTGGCGTCAGGACTGAACCGGGTAATCACTAATTGGGTATCAACAAAAACGGTAGCTACTCCTGACGCTTTGGCCATGCCGTCAAGATCGGCATTGGCACGATTCAAAAGTAACATCTTTTCCTGAAATTCGTCGTTGACCGTATTCATTTCTTCGTTGACTGATTGCAACTCTTCATTGGAGCTTTGCAGTTCTTCGTTTGAGGACATCAGTTCTTCGTTAGTAGCCTGAAGTTCCTCGTTGGAGGTTTCCAGTTCCTCAATGGTCGATTGCAGGCTGTCACGGGTTGCTGAGAGTTCACGCTGGAGAATTGTTATGCGTTCAACGGTTACGGCATCAACATTGACTGACGTTTTCTCCGATAAATCATTCGTCGCCACCGCCTCAAAGCAAAGCAGTGTCAGGCGCTCCTGGTTTTCATTGGCTACCGGGTGAACCGATAACTTGAGTGTTTGATGTTCCCCATTGTTCAGCGTTACATCCACCAAATCGGAGACTAAAGAGCAATGATCATGGTTAGCTTTGTATAACAATGCAGATGCGACCGGAATCAAGGCATCCGGCAACAAGCGATTAATTTCGAGACTTGCCGTGCCCTCCCTGTTATACAAGTAGATATTGACATCGCCATAAAGATGAACCGCTTCCTGGTGTTCATTGACCATAATCGCTGGTGGCGCGAATTGGTTAATCAAAGTAGCAAGCCCGGCATCGGACATACTATTATCACTTGGACGCCGTCCAGCTTTGCTAATTATCGGCGTCTTCCGTAGTGACGGCTGTGGATAAATTGCGCCACCCTGGCGATCCAGAAAGGGAAGCTTTGCCACACTTTTGCGGCGAAACAGTTTGTGTTTGGCGCTGATGGTCTGTAATCCGTCTGTCAGGGTAGCTAAGGATTCGCTCGGTCCTAACAGCAATGCGCCATTCAGGTTGATAGCGTATTGCAGAGACCTCAAGGCCCGCTCTTGAGCAGGTGATTTGAAGTAAATCAACGTGTTTCGACACGAGACAAGATCTATTTTGGTAAACGGCGGATCCGATAGCAGGTTGTGGCGTGCAAACACGATGCACTGGCGTAATTCTTTTTTAACCACAAAGCTATCGCCGTTCTTGTCGAAAAAGCGTTCCAGACGCTCTGGTGATAACTCGGCTGCAGCTGACTCAGGGTACTGACCAATTCCTGCGGTTTCAACACATTGCGGATCGACATCGGTCGCAAAAATTTTCAGATTGAGCCAGCGCCCTTCCCGCTCAAACGCTTCGAGAAATAACATCCCGATGGTATAAGACTCTTCGCCTGACGCCACGCCGGCAATCCAGACACGAATGGTGTCACCAGCTTGTTTGGTCGCGACCATGGGGGTAATCACTTTATTTGAGAGCTCTTCGAAGGTTTCGGGATCGCGAAAAAAACTCGTTACTGAAATCAACATTTCTCTTCGTAGCGTCAGCACTTCGCCTCGATCATTTTCCAGTAAATCCAGGTATGAAGAGAGTTCTTGTGTTTGTCGTACCTGCATGCGCCGTTCAATTCTGCGCATCACGGTGGCTGGCTTATAATCCGAGAAGTCAATACCTCCGATTTGATACAGCAAATGCAAAATGGCGGACAGAACCTCTTCTGGATTCATCGCCGCATACGGGATGACTTTTGATATCGTCAGAGCTTCCGTGTAAGGCAGTTTATTAATGTGGGCTACCAGACGAGCGGGAAGTTCTTCGGCCAATAACACGGCATCGACGACGCCGGTAGCAATCACGCTGCGTGGCATGCCGTCAAATTTAGCTGAATCAGGGGTCTGGGCCATGACAAATCCACCCGCAGCATTGATGGCAACTGCGCCACGTGTGCCATCCGTACCAGTACCGGAGAGAACGATAGCCACCGCCTGTCTGCCATAAACGTTACCTAAAGACGACAAGAATATGTCGATGGCCAACGTCAATCCGTGAGGGCTTTTGGGTGTCAAATGAAGATGGCCGGCACTGACATGCATGATTTCACCGGGGGGGATGAGGAATACATGATTGCCTTGGATCGGCATTGCCTCTTCGACCATGATGACAGGCATTTTGGTATAGCGAGCCAGCAGATTGCTCATCATGCTTTTGTGGTCAGGAGACAGATGCTGAACAACGACGAATGCTGCGCCCGTATCGGCCGGACAGGCGTTAAAGAACTTCTCCAGAGCTTCCAAACCACCTGCCGATGCGCCCAGGCAAACTATGTAACCGTCGAAGATATTGGTATGGGCGTCAGCCAGTTGACTTTTTTTCGATGATCTTTTCATAACAGCTTGTTCAATTTGGAGCGGTGTAAAACAGGGGGGTAACCAATAAATGTCTCTTCAAAACTTACTGGTTTATAGTCTTGTAGTTGTATCAGGTACTGAGTGCCTATCGGAGTTGGATCTTAAAATTAAGGGTCTCGTACAAACTTGGGCATCATCCATGTACTGAATACAGGCTTGCAGGTATGACGGACTTTCTTCTACTCTGACAAAATAGAATCCATAAACATGAAACTTTTGGATGAAAGAAGGATTTTAAAGTGACTCAGAGCTATGCCATCGTTCGAAGTGACGTGACTCGCGGCTGGCAGAGCAATCAAGCTGCTGAAGTAGGCAATGCTGATTCTTTTGCATCCAAGCGGGTGTGAAGAAAAAAGCTGAGATTATTAACTTACAGTCGCTTCAGTTTTTTGCCATCGCAACAGCTCTAATGCGCCATCAAAATGCTCCACAATGGCGGTGCAGCTTTCTACAAAATCGCCGGTGTTGATATACATCAAACCACCAATGTCTTTAATTTCGGCATGGTGTATGTGACCGCAGATTACGCCATCCAGGCCTTGGTCTTGCAGGGTACTGATGATGCTTTCTTCATAATCGGAAATAAACTGCACCACGTTTTTCACTTTGAACTTCACAAACGCAGCCAGGGAGAAGTTGGATTGCAAGCCCAGCCAGCGTCGGATGATCCGCAAAAATCGATTTATCCAAATCAAAAAGTCATAGCCATCGCTGCCTATCTTGGCAATCCAGCGGTGACATTTGGCTATGGTGTCGTATTCATCGCCATGCACCACCAGAAACTTTTTACCTGTAAACGAGGCATGTATATCGGAATTTTTGACCGTGATGTCGCCAAAAATATAGTGATCGTATTCCCTGACGTTCTCATCATGATTACCAGGAATGTAAATCACCTGAGTGCCATGCCTGGCTTTGCGCAGGATTTTTTGAATCACGGTATTGTGATCTCTCGGCCAATGCATTTTCTTGGATAGAGACCAGAAATCGATAATGTCACCCACCAGGTAAAGCTTTTCACTTTCGTTATGTTTTAGAAAGTCGAGCAATACATCAGCCTGACATTGGGTGGAACCCAGATGCAAATCGGAAATCCAGATGGTGCGATAGGTGTTATTCATGTTCAAACTCTTGGTAAGGTTTTCAGTACTCACACGAAGTTAAATGGAAATGGATAAAACATTTGCCAAAGGGGCAGGTGAATACTGACAAGCTAGTATTTCTATTAAATTACACTTTGATTGCAGTTTGATGACAGTAGTTTGGGCAGGGTATATGAGTATTTGTCAGTATTGTTTTAATTGGGTCGCCCATCATTAATTTGTGGAAGTTACGGAATTATTCTCGAATCTATCGGACTAGATTCAGTTGATTCGGCTACAATTCTTTCGGCGGTTAAAATTAGATGTTAGACAGCTTGGGCAACAAATCTACTCCAGAGTCGTTGATGTTCCCATGCTTTTCCTAACGCTATTAATTTTGATCATCAATGTTTTTACCAATTCCAATTACCTGATTCTCACCAAAATAGATGCAGGTTCATTAATTGATCGACATTTTTAAACTAAAGGTTTAGTTAATATGAATACAGAAAAAATACAAAAAAGATTGTTAGTTATCGCCTTATTTTCAATGATTACAATGTTGTATGGTTGCGCATCCGCAAAAATAAATGTTTTGAAACCATTAGCTTCCCAGCCGAGTACAGCATCACTTAGTCTTTTGGATAAAACAGGTAAACAAATCTCTGAAGAAGATTTTGGTAATTTGAAAGCTGCTTTGTCGACATCATTACAGGAGTCAGGTACGACTCTTGTGTCAACTGAGAAGAAAAATGTAGCGACCATTGTTGGCGAAATACAAGAGTACGATAAAGGCAGCCGTCCACTACGTTACTTTATTGGTTTTGGCGCTGGAACGGGACATATGAAATCAGCTTGGAAAATTATCGACCAAGCTGGAGCAGAAGCGGCGAGTTGTAATATTGATGGGAGTATTTCTGCCGGTGTTTTTGGTGGCAGTTTTTATGATGTACATGACGAAGTGGCAAAGGCATTCATAACTTTTTTTACAGGTACTAAGTAATGATCGCTTTTTCAAAGCAGATTCGTTTTGTTGAGCTGTTAACAGCCCTAATTATGATGTTAGCTTTGAATGGTTGCGGTACTGTTTTTGGTGGATTGAGCCAAGATATTAAGTTATCTAGTGATCCTTCTAATGTTCAAGTGCTGGATGTTCCAACTGGCATAAAATACAGTACGCCAGCAACTGTATCGCTTAAAAAAGGTAGCGCTCATTCGTTTGTATTTTCTAAGGCGGGTTATAAAAACGAAATTGTGCCGTTGAGGAGAGAAGCCCGGTTTCTATGGTGGTTTCTTGATTCATTTTCGCTTGGAATTGGAAATTTGATTGACGCTGGAACAGGGGGCTTATTCGACATTAAACCAGGCCAAGTGCATGTTGTGCTTGACCCGGTAAAAGAATAGCGAGCTGTTAAAGGCGGAGCGGAATTTTTAATTCCGACTCCGCCACTTAGAACCTGATACACCCTCCCTAGAATTTCTTGCGCTCTCAAAATTTCATATTACTGACACATTTTCTGCCTAGAATCGCCGTCATTCCCTATATCGCTAGGATCTGTGATGATCGATACCAAACGCATACTGCAAGACACTTACCCCGATTTTAAATTAGGCAAAAACA
>JABFRC010000050.1 GCA_013141375.1 Methylococcaceae bacterium
GTGCTTACGCGTGAAAACTATCTAACATCGCCGCTACTAACCCTATCTATCCTGCGAATTATCGAGTGATAAATTGCTGGGCGAGAAAAATATGGAGCAGGACAACGTGGTTTTGCGCTCTTTCAAAAATTTTTTTCGCCTAAACGAGGAAAATCTGGCCCACGTCAACTGAGCAAGAATGGAGAAATCATATCAGAAAACTACTTGAGCTTTATTGAATCACTGGTTCTGGTTTTTATGCACAGATACAAATATGTGGTCACTTTTCAAAATCAGTGTCAGCACGTCGCAAAAAATGGGTAAGCCAATACACAAAACGAGAACTCGGAAAACATAAATTTATAGATTAGGAACTGGCCTTTAGTTCTGCCCATATTCGTTTGACTTGGCTTTCGCTACATCCAGCCAGCTCAGCGGTCCGCTTGATAGTATGCCCAGCTCCACGCAGTGCAACGATACGCTGATGGGTCGTTGTATCAGCGACACGACCGGTATATTTGCCAGCGATTTTGGCCAGCTGAACGCCTTGGCGTTGTCGCTCTCTTCGAGTTTCATAATCATCACGCGTCATTTGTAGAGCTAGTTTAAGCAAAAGTTCCTGCATTGCCTCCAAGACAATCTTGGCGACTCCGTCGGCTTCAGCTGCAAAATCAGACAAATCGACCAGACCTGGCACGGCCAGCTTTGCTCCCTTGGCTCGAATCGATGCGACCAGTTGTTCGGCCTCGACTAAGGGAAGTCTGCTGATGCGGTCAATCTTCTCGGCGACCACCACTTCGCCCGGTTGCAGGTCGGCAATCATTCTCAGTAGCTCAGGGTGATCCGCACGAGCACCCGATGCTTTTTCACGGTAGATGCCGGCAATGTAATAACCTTCTGCCCGAGCGCTGTCGGCAATGTCGTTTTGGCGGGTAAGATCTTGTTCTTCGGTACTGACGCGGAGATAAATACGAGCAATTTTCATGGATAGGTAGCCAAAATGGGTATACTTAAGTTGCCTAACTATAAATCATGTAGCCAATAATTAAAAACGCAATGTAATTTGGCCACCTTCTAATTGGCCATCTATTTTGGCTATTGTTGTCATTTTCAGAAGTCGATTGCACGAAATCTCAGAAGCCGACTTCACACACGAAGAAATCCCCTCAGGATTCGTCGGACAATGCCAATAAACGATTAATCAACTTTCATGAGAATGGCAAAATTATTCAACACCGATCAAATACATCGGCACGGTGTTAGTGGTCCATGTGGCCACACCGCTACCGAAGAAATCCTGATCCTCCGTCCATACCGGACAATCCAAAGCCAGTGCTGTCGCTAATACCGGCCAGTCACGAACATCGCGGATACGTTTTCTCGCGTTGACCTCGAATTCACAATAGACATCAAATTCGATACGTTGAACCAGCGTTGGCAATCGGCTCAATACGGCAGCGCCGATTGCCCAGTCTAGGCCCCGTGCCTCAAAGATTTTGGGAAGGTATTTTTCGGCATCCTCAAACGCCTCGTCAGGTGCAAAGAATGCCGTCGTGCCGTGGTACTGGTTTAACAGTTTAAAGACTCGTTGGCCCAGCACTGCACGGACAAGAATGTTGGCATCAAGCACCAGTGCTTGATGACTCATTGCTTATCAGTCGTGCGACACGTTTTGAACTCGGCCAAGATGTCATCTTCCGATACACCCAGCGCAGACATCATGGCCTCTAATTTCGCTGCAGCCTGTTTGAGCGCATCAAGTTCAGCTTGGTTACGCCCCTGGTGTGCTGGAATGTAATAGCCGATAGTTTCCCCGTGACGGGTGATCGCGATTGGAGACACAGATTCCAGATATGAAGGCAAATGTGCCCGGAACTCTTTCACGCCTACTTTAGTTTCCATAACGCCCTCTTTGTGTACTTAGGTGTACACATTATAGCGACACAGTAAGTGTTCGACAAAATGGTTAATTTTGTGAAAGCCATCATCAAGTGGTTTTTCCAATCATTTTCAAAAGACGCCGGACAGCAATCGTATAAAAATATTTAAATTTATCGGTGATGTTAATGCAGTAAAGTTACTGATTATTTTGTTGCCAATACGCAAATTATCCTCCAATACGCACGCAATTTTTTACCTAAACAAACCTCGTCCAGCTCCTTCATGATGTGCTTTTCTAACATTAAGAAATAGTCGTAAGTTAAGTGTTGCGAACTTACAACCACCTTGGCTGCATCCCTCAAGGCCCCGTCAAAACTGGCTAGTCGATATAAAATGGTCAAGTAAATCACTTGTTTTGTTGATTTACTTAGCAGATTATTTACCTTCAATTTGAAAAATAATCTGGGGACTCCGCATGAAATTTATCAAGATAATAATGTTATTGGTGGCGGTTCTCTCGATCGCGGGCATGGCATTTTTCCAGCTTCTTTTACTGCTGGTCAGCGCGCTTTTTACCAGGCAAATTTTTCATCGTATCAGTTCAAGTCAAGATGGGTTAGCCCAACGCACTCCCAAACCTCACTGCATGTAATTTAGATATTTGGATTTTCTTCAAGACTAAGATTACATGTACTCAATTTCACAATATTGATAGCCAAAACTTGCCCCCATTCGCATGGGGAAGCTGCTCTTTATTCATTCTATAATTTTGAGGAAATAGCCTAAACCACTATTTCACCAATCCCATTCTTTTTAGATCCGGAAAAATCTCATCTCCATGTACCATTTGATGCCATTTAAACGGCCTAGAGTCATCTCTAGGTGTCACTAGAATGTAATCGTTTTCTTCGTTCTCTTCATCGAAGCTCAATCCGACCGAAATGTATGTACGAATAAGATCTTGTGTCCGAAATACTGTTAGCCTACTTTTGAACACTATTTTGAGGGGATGTACGAAACCGGTTGTTTACGTACCTTTGGCCGTTGTAATGCGGTTCCATTATTTTGATTCGCCAATATCATTGTATTAGTGCTATAGTGCATTCGTGCGTTCGTACATTAATATTTTGGAGGTTATAATGATAACAGTGGCTAATCAACCTAGTGTCAAGGTCATTGGTGCAAACGGGCAAATCTCACTGGGCAAGCAGTACGCTGGCCGACAAGTTCTGGTGGAAGAGCAAGAACCGGGGGTCTGGCTGGTACGCACAGCTACCGTCATCCCAGACAACGAACGCTGGCTACACCAACCAAAAACGGCGGCTGATCTGCAAAATGCCTTGTCTTGGACGCAAGCCAATACACCCACCGATACCAATGTTGATAACATTCTGGAGCAGCTGAATGGCCAAGATTGACCCGGATGGACTGGTCAGGCTTGACCTTAACAATCCCGTCTTTCAGGAAAATCTTCTGACAATGCAAAAGGCAGAGCGGCACGCAGCCATAGAAACACTCAACAAGCTTCGACAGATGACCTGGAACCAGGTCTATCGCGACAGTGGCCTAAAATGGGAAAAAATCGTTAGTTTTAAGCCACCACCCGGAATTGATGCTGTCTATTCGTTGCGTATTACCCAAGCACGACGAGCAACGGCCTTTCGAGATGGTGAATTTATCCGTCTTCTAACCATTGCCTCTGATCACGATAGCACCTACGGCAAGAAGTGATCGTTTTCGTACAAAAAAAGTGCAACTGACCTCTAAAATTTTCAACATTGAAAAGCATCAGCTAAAAGCTTCGACTACACTGAAAGTGTGGAAACAAAACAGGAATTGCTTATGGGTGAGTCTTAAATACAAGTCGACACTAAAGCTGTTTTCAATCGTCCTACCGGACGATAAATTTTCTATTCAGAGACGATTATCCACAAAATCTGTGGATAACCCTGTCTTCGATTCGTCACATTTCTCTTCAACCCGACTCCACTACTGGCGTTAAATCAATTTGGCCAAATATTGGACAAACTTTTTACATCATGCCAGATTGTTGTTGAAGCTTGAGTCTGTTGCTTGTATTTATATTGTGTTTTTCACCCAGACGATGCTTCTGGTGTAATTATTCGGCAACGTTGGAATAAGTTGAATGAGTGATTCAAACAAAATACCCTTTGGCTTAAGAGAATCAGATAACGCGTTAGTTGACGTCTTTGATGTACCAAACGGTAAACAGAGTGGCTGTGTTTGTCCATCCTGCAGCACCCCTTTGGAAGCACGACAAGGAGATATAAACGTTTGGCATTTTGCGCACTCCAGCAGAAATGTTTACAAAAAAACAAAACATGAATGCGAGTATTCTTTTTATTTGTCAGTACGCCTTATGGCGAGGCAGCTAATAGGCAAGCAGATAACACTCAGCTCGCCAGAATATAAAGGGACAATAGAGTATTACGAGGGAGTGCTTAGATTTACACAATGGAAAGAGTTTATCGTTTCGAAAGAACAGGATATAACTCTCGACAACCTTGGAGTTGAAAATACTTTTTCGGGGGTGGCTGTTGATCTGATTGGAACAATAGGTGCATTCAAATTTGTGGTTTATTTCACGCACCCAGAACGAAATGTCCCAGATGCTCTGTTTCATCCTAATGACGCCAAGTGCGGCGTAATTCAAATATCGTTAGATTTATTGCAAGCTCAATTTAGATCGGCTAAATCAGAAGGCAAAACTTATCATGAAATTCTGACTGACTTTTTATCGAATGATAGAGCGTCTAAAAAATGGATATATCACCCAAGGTTTGAACAATGCGCCTCTGCAGCAATTGTTAACTTGCAGGAAGGGGCTTCAAATCTAACATATACAGTCTTTCCTGGGATAAGAAATAGAACCATCAACTATTCGCGAGCAAGGCCAAACAAATACGAAAAAGATGATGTTTTAAAAGCTTACGATGTCAATATCCACGTTGAGCAACCAGCCAAGTTGGTTAAATTTGAATGTATTATTTGTAAAACGCGATGGGATGGATATGAAGCGGGAGGAAATAAGTGCCCTAAATGCCAAGATTATTTATACAGCAGGATGATTAGTTAGCAACTTAGTTTGACCACTAACATTTTGTGGGTGTCAGAACGAGAATTTTCTGCCTACCAAGTATTAAAAATTCATACTGGAACACCAGGAAAACCTTTCTAAATAATCACAAAAAATAACCATCAAATTATGTTCTGCTTTATATTCCGCCATAAAAAACCAATAGGATACTCCGGAGCTTTAGCATGAATAATGCAACATTCGATCTACCTAAAACAAAGCTGTGTGCCGCTGTTGTGTTGGCATGGGTCTATGCTGATCAGTCTAAAATCGAAAACGCCACCACAGAACTACAGGCTGGGCTAGGTAATGATTGGTCTACAACAAGTGCTTTTCAATTTATGTCTGGCAAATCGGCAAAAGCCGCGCTGGATACGGCAAAAGCCGACGAGCAAGTATCCTTATTGCTTGCTCACCAGCTTGCTAAATTGGTCTGTAATGAATTCGGTCTAGGTGCAGTCAATAAACCTGATCATATAGATCGGGCTGAGTTAATGGCCGCTGCCTCAGCGCGGCATTAATGACCCAATTATTATGAATTTAACGGCTGACACTCGCGAACATCATTTTTATGTCGCCATCGCAAAACACGTTTTTCTCCATACCGAGAAAGGTATAGTTTTTGTTAGCGATCCCATTCGGTTAAAAGACGCGGAAAAATTCGCTTTGAAGCCGCTGATTCTCTATGGGCTTACTG
>JABFRC010000159.1 GCA_013141375.1 Methylococcaceae bacterium
TTAATAGCGCGAAGGAAATGAAAATCCCTCGTGCAGAAGAATTGGGACAGCGCCATTCAGCTGTAATGTAAACAGGCCTCTATCTTAAACTGGCTGAATATTTGTCTGGACGGCGGGGTCCACTTTAAAGATCGAAGATCAATTCTGGATGATGTGCGTTTACAAAATCTTAGAAAAGGCGAGCGCCGTCGGCCACATCGGCAGTCGGCAATGGATGAAAAGCATGCCCATGAGTTAAGAAAGGGCGAGCGTAGGCGCGCCAATTTGCAAGTCACCGATATTACGATGAAGCGAAACGGCTATCACTCCAAAAATAATGTGACAGATTTGTCAGATACGTTCAGCTCGAAGTTTACGGACTTCATGATTTAGCTTTCTGGAGATCTGAAAATTAATGTCGGCCTTGCTTGTGATCATAAATTCGCATCACCAGATTGAAAAACCATGCGGGTAGGAAAAGCACAATCCACATGAGTACCAATGGCGTTATGGGGATAGGCCCAATTTCCAGAATCGCAATGATGAAAAGGGCTAACAGACAGAGAATACGCATGGCTTAGTTTCCTCATAACTGAGTCGTTGCAGCATTATAGAGCGGATTTAAAATCCCAGGATCAAACTCGCTTGGTCGTGGGTAATTTAGTTTATGTTTATAAACAAATTGAATTAAACAGATAAATTTTAAGTGGCAAACCTCTGTTCTGTCGCTATATGCAGCTCAAATTACGCAAGAGCTAGCCCCTGTAATTGTCACACGACATTCCCCTGTTTTCTTCCTCGGAAAATCTCGCAATTTTTTTAAATTTCCAAAAACGATTTAAGATGTAGTGATAGTGATTAATTTTGGCTAGTGAGGCTTTAATGTGACTTGGACATACGCAGCAGCAACAATAGTTGGAGCCTTGATGGTGGGATTTGTCTGGTTACAACCGGTGTCGATCAGTTTTATTAAATACCTGATGTGGGCCTATTCGACATCAACAAATAGTGAAAAAGGCAATATCGAATTTCACGGTGCCCACATCCATTATGTTGCTTATGGTCAGGGTGATCCGGTGTTGCTGCTGCATGGTGGGCTCAGTAATAAACTCAGCTGGTTTGCGCAGATTCCCTGGTTGGTGACTTCCGGGCGACGCGTTGTGCTGATCGACACCCGTGGTCATGGTGATTCCACTGACGGTGATGCCGAGCTGGATTATCATCTGTTTGCCGACGATACCCTGCAAGTGCTGGATCGCCTGAATATCAAACGCACCGATATTATCGGTTGGAGTGACGGCGGCATCATTGCCCTGATTTTGGGGCAGCAGGCGCCCGAGCGCGTGGGGCGCATTGTTGCGATCAGCGCCAATTTTCAGCCATCGGCCTTACAGTTTTCTGCCGCAGAGGCACATAATCAAGCGCGCTCGACCGTGAAAAATAAAGTCATCGCCTGGCTGCAGAACAGGTGGACAGGGTCGGATAAAAACGATGCACTTCTCGAGGAAAAAATCTATGCACTTTGGCAGAACGCGCCCCAGTTGGAGCACACCGATTTACAGGCAATTGTCGCACCCACGCTAGTGATTGCCGGAGAATACGATGTGATTGATCCTGACCATACGATTGAACTGGCGCAACACCTAACTAACGGCAAGCTGGAAATCATCCTGGGGGCAGGTCACTCTGCGCATATTACCCATGCGTCAACATTTAACAAATTGGTCGCGGCGTTTTTAAATATCCCGAATCCGATTTAGACCTGTCGTAGTCTGTTCACTGTATATTGGCCTATGAAAATCAATAAATCATTATTACTTACCGCCCTCATAGCTGGTACCGCAACGCTTGGATTTTGGTGGGGGCCGCATATCACTCCACCTATCGTCCAGAAAATTGCAGATACCGACAACCTGGAAGGCATCACCCTTGCCGAACCGCTATGGGGCTCTCAAGGCTTGGCAGTGGTCTTTGTCAATACCCAAAAATTCCCTGCTCGCGAACTCGCTAAACGTGTGGCAGCTACCGGTTTGTCTGTCGCCGTTATTGATAGCTGGCAGGTGTTTAATGAGTTTAACTTTGAAACCAATCAATGTCTGGACTCTAAATTTGTCGATGCCTCAATAAAAGCCGTAACCAAAGCATTGCCAATAACCCCTTTTATACCAACAGTGCCGCGTTGGCTGGCAGAATACCTGCCCATTCAGCCAGCAAATCATCTGATTGTTGCCGGCATTACTGAAGGTGCGTTAATACCGTTTATCAATGCGCAAGGCCAAAATAATGCGTCGAATCTGTCCATTGGTTTCTCTGTTGAACTGCCCACCGACTTGTCCTTGTGCCCGCCCTTATCCAGCCAAAATCAGAATGATCACATAAGCTTGGTGTCTGCAGCCGGACTGCAAAGCAAATGGCGTTCCGTGTGGACCGATCAGCCAAAGTCGGAAACAGGCGTATTTATTAAAAACTTAGGGAATGTCGACACCCGAATTGCCGCTTACGATACCCCGCTCGATACGCTATTGCTCGACGAACTCAATGTTGCCATTGGCCACTCGGATAACTCAGTGCCAATGCCCGTGGTGGAAGTGCCGACTGCCAAACACAGCGATACCCTTACCTTGTTTTATTCCGGCGATGGCGGCTGGCGGGATCTGGATAGAACCATTGCCGGAGAAATGGTGGCATTGAATTACCCCGTCGTAGGTGTCGATGTACTGCGCTACTTCTGGGAACACAAAACGCCCGAACAAGCCGCCACTGATTTAAGTGCAACGATGGCGTATTACCGCAAAAACTGGGGCGTGAAGTCATTTGTACTGGCCGGTTATTCCTTCGGTGCCGACATCTTGCCCGCTATATACAACCGCTTGCCCGCGCAAGACAAAGACAGTGTGCCGCTATTGGCCTTGATAGCACTGGCCAATCATGCCGATTTTGAAATCCATGTTGCCGGCTGGCTGGGGCAAAGCGGCGCCGAGCGGCCATTGGCACCCGAGCTGGCACAAATCACCAAGAACAAGATTTTGTGCGTTTATGGTAATGAAGAGGTCGATGAAACTGCCTGTACCAGCCTGCAAAATACCGAAGCCACTATTCTGGAATTACCTGGCGGCCATCATTTTGATGAAGACTATCCAAAGTTAACCCGGAAAATTCTGGATGTATATCAGCAGCATGGGATTAATTAATGCCACTTCATCGAACACCCAAGTTTAAAGAAGGTGCCAAAACGCAGGGCGTCAATAGGCTTTAGTGATTGCGTTACATTACGCTACGCAAAAGCCCTAACACACTTATGATATGCATGATTTTCAAAGCTACTTTGTAATGAGGTGATTTATGTCTGCTGTAGTTACTCAAACTCACTACACGGCCGAAGAATATTTAACGCTGGAACGTAAAGCGACTATTAAAAGCGAATTCCACGACGGCCAAATTTATGCCATGACCGGTGCCAGCCGAAAGCATAATCTGATAACGGTTAATATTGCTCGGGAACTAAGTCAACAACTCAAACAGCGTCCTTGCGAAGCATACATCAACGACATGCGTGTCAAGGCTGCCAAAGCGCGCAGCTACCATTACCCCGATATTGCGGTTGTGTGCGGCACAACGCAATTTGAAGATGACTATGTAGATACCTTGCTTAATCCGACCGTACTGATTGAAGTACTGTCGCCATCCACCGAAGCGTATGACCGGGGCGGCAAGTTTGCTCATTACCGTAAAATTGCTTCATTACGTGAATATCTGTTGGTGTCGCAAGATGAGGCGCTGATCGAACACTACGAGCGGCAAGGTGATGTGTGGGTATTGATCGAAGCGGAGGGGCTTGCGGCTTCTGTCTCACTCGACAGCATCAACTGCATCCTCAGACTGAGCGAAGTTTACGATAAAGTTCTGGATAACAAAGACGCTGAATTGCCAGAGTGATAACGATCCGCCCAATGGCAAAAAAAGGCTAATTCATGACCCGAGAAACCCTCACGCAAGTGACACAGAAATTGACGCAATTATTACCGCTAGTGTTATTTGCCTGCGCGCTGACTATTGTCCATCACCAAATTGAGGCTCACGATTTAAGCGATATTCTGACCTCGCTGTAGTCGGCATCTTGGCTGATTGTCGGTGCGGCTGTCCTGTTGGTATATTCGTTTTTGCTGCTGCTGGCAGGCGCAATACTGCTGATTTCCGGTTCAATTCCCGCCAATTCCGACTGGTTGGATGCGTTAAGCGATACCGTGCCATTGCCGGTGATTGAACTGTCGCATTTAACTGCCAGCCTCACCGGTTTATTGCTACTGTTTCTGGCGCGCGGTATTCGATTAAGAATTGATGCCGCCTGGTATGGCAGTTTGGTGCTATTGGGATTAGGCGTTGCCACTTCATTGCTGAAAGGTTTCGATTGGCGTGAAGCATTGGTGTTACTGACAATTCTATTGTTGATGCTGCCCACGCGGAGTTATTTTCAGCGGCATTCGTCACTGCTCAGAATGAATTTACCGCTCGTCGCACATTCGGTGAGCGCGCCTCGGATTCGATTGCGGCCTTTGGCGGTTCCTAGACATTTATCCTGATATTTTTTACCGCACTGATTTTCTGGACCGTCGTCAATACCGAAATACTCGGTCCACTTCATGAGGCGTTCGACCCGTATCCCTATATCTTCCTCAATCTGATGTTATCGATGCTGGCGGCAATACAAGCACCAATTATCATGATGTCGCAGAACCGCCAAAGCGCCAAAGATCGTCTTGATGCCGAAATTGATCACAGTGTTAATTTGCGTGCTGAATTGACCATTCGAGAAATCAGCGAGCGTCTGCGTATGATTGAACAGATGATTGCAATTACTGCTTTTGAGCGAGTCGATCAGCAGGAAAATGATTGTGAACATGGCGCCGAATAAGTACAGCAGCGTTCCCTCGCCGGAGCGAGGAAACGTTGGTATTAAAACGCCTCCCAGCCGGCTTCGTTAATTGACTGTTTGCGAGCTACTGTTGACTCTTCAAGGAAATCGTTAACGCTGGCAGCTCTTACACGCTCAATCGCCAAACGCGCAAAACCCCGATTGTCGACTTTAAATTGCCCAACCATGCCCGCCAAGTTTTGCGTTTGATCTTCCAGAGATTCTGCTGCTGCGGCGGCTTGCTCGACTAAGGCGGCGTTTTGTTGTGTGACATCATCCATTTGAGCGATGGCGAGATTCACTTGCTCGATTCCGGCGGTTTGCTGCATCGAGGCGGCGGCTATGTTTGACATAATAGCCGTCACTCCATGAATTGAATTAACGATTTCTTCCATGGTTTTGCCCGCATCAGTCACCAGGCGAGCCCCGTCTTCAATCTGATTGACAGAATCACCAATCAGCCCTTTTATTTCACCGGCAGCGGCGGCAGCACGTTGTGCCAGATTGCGTACTTCTCCTGCGACAACGGCAAAACCACGGCCTTGATTACCGGCACGGGCAGCTTCTACGGCCGCATTAAGCGCCAAAATATTGGTTTGAAAGGCAATGCCGTCAATGACAGCAATAATATCCGCTACCTTGCGTGAAGAAGTATGGATGGATGCCATGGTGTCGACCACTTGAGTCACTACATTCACACCTTTACCGGCCGTATCGCTGGCCTTG
>JABFRC010000349.1 GCA_013141375.1 Methylococcaceae bacterium
GGACATTGGTGCCATGCCGGGGGCGGATAGTGCCGGGTATGCCGGTTTCAATGACCAGGTGAATAACCATTACCTGCGGCTTTATGGCTCTGCCTTCCTGATGTCAGCAGTCACTGCCGGTATCTCCTATAGCCAACAACAAAACCAGTCGAGCAGTGTCTTTCAGCAGCCTACCGCCAACAGTGCAATGAGCCAGGCGCTCGGTCAACAGTTGGGACAAGTCACTGCGCAAATGATCGCCAAAAACCTGAACGTGGCCCCGACACTTGAAATCAGGCCGGGTTACCGTTTCAACGTCATCGTCACCAAAGACATGACCTTTTCCAAGCCTTACCAGGCTTTTGATTATTAACTGTTGAACGCCAAGGAGACACTGATGAAAAAACCACCCAACACTTTAGCCGCTAAAATTTCTCCGGGGTTGCCTCTTATTGTCGTGATGACCGGGATTGCTAGCCTGGGTGTTACAACCCCTGCCTTTGCCCTCTTCGGCGTTGGCGATATCGTCTTTGATCCTATCAACAATGTGAGTACCTTGGCGACCTCACTTAATGCCTCGGCACAGACCGCTAAGCAAATTGACCAGTACAAGACCCAACTCTTACAGTACGAAAACATGCTCAAGAACACTGTGGCACCGGCAGCTTATGTCTGGGATCAGGCCACCACTACGATGAATAAACTGCGTAGCTCTATCGATACCCTGAACTATTACAAAACCACGCTCGGTGGCGTGGACTCTTACTTGAGCAAGTTCAAAGACACGGCCGCCTATCGCGACTCGCCTTGTTACTCCATCAGTGGCTGTACCGATGCCGAATGGGCGGCGATGAAAGATTCAGAACGCTTAGGCTCTGAATCACAGAAAAAAGCCACGGACGCGCTGTTCAAAGGCTTGGACGAACAACAAAACGCCATGCAATCCGATGCGAGCAAGTTAGAAAGCCTGCAAAAGGCGGCGCAAAGCGCGACCGGGCAAATGGAAGCTATTTCTTATGCCAACCAACTGGCCAGTCATCAAGCCAATCAGTTGTTACAAATTCGCGGCCTATTAATCTCTCAACAAAATGCCATTGCCACCCGCAATCAGGCCTTGGCAGATCGTGAAGCCAAAGAAGCCGCCTCCGCCGCTCAACTGCGTAGCGGCAAATTCGTCAAAAGCTCAGCTAAAAGCTGGTAAAGAAGGAGAATAGAAATGAAACTACAAGGCCTATTATTGATGATCGTTGCGGGCAGTTTTGCTGTCTTGCTGGTTGGCTGCGAAAAAGCACCTGAAGTGGCAAGCCCGACTTGTGCCGATTTAGATAAGATCACCGACCCGGTACAAAAGGAGGAGCTGCTCAAGACCTGTCCACGCAGCGGCTCAGGTTTCAAGCCCAGTCCAAAGAAAAGCTGGTGAGGGGCTAGCGATGACAACGCTCGCTCATTTGGTTAGAGGCACCCTGCTCCCGCTAAGCCTGGGTTTGATGCTGTTTTCGGTCAATGCACAGGCGGCTATTGATAACGCCGGGATTTTGGATAATGCCCTCAACAGTTATTCAACGGCGGCCAATTCTTGGGCCTCGACCATCACGGCGCATGCCAGCTGGCTGTTTTGGACCTTAGCGCTGATTAGTATGGTCTGGACCTTCGGCTTAATGGCCTTGCGTAAGGCGGACATTGGTGAATTCTTCGCGGAGTTTATTCGCTTTACGATGTTTACCGGTTTCTTCTGGTGGCTGCTGATTAACGGCCCAAACTTTGCCACTTCCATCATGACCTCTCTGCGCACTATGGGCGGACATGCCACGGGGTCTGACTCCTTGCTGACACCCTCCAACATTGTCGATATCGGTTTCGAGATATTTTTTAAGGTGCTGGATCAGTCCTCGGTTTGGTCACCGGTTGATAGTGCCGTGGGGATTATCATGGGGGCGATTGTGCTGGTCATCCTGGCGTTAATTGGCGTGAACATGCTGTTGCTTCTTGTCAGTGGCTGGGTACTGGCCTATGCGGGTATTTTCTTTCTGGGCTTCGGGGGGTCGCGCTGGACCTCCGAGATGGCCATCATTTATTTTAAAACCGTATTAGGGGTTGCTGCACAGCTGTTCACCATGGTGTTACTGGTGGGCATTGGCAAATCCTTTATTGACCAGTATTACACCCACATGAGCGCAGGCCTGAGTCTGAAAGAATTAGGGGTGATGATGATCGTCTCGGTGGTGCTGCTTGCCCTGGTCAATAAGGTACCGCCACTTATCGGCAGTCTGGCCGGTGGCAGTACCGGTTCATTAGGTAATGGCTTCGGTGCCGGGACGGCGATGGGCGCTGCAGCCATGGGGGCTGCGGCGGCCGCAACCGCAGGAGCTGCCATGGCTGCGGGGGCAACCAATATGGCAGGCGGTGCCCAAGCCATTATGTCGGCCTTCTCGAAAGCCTCCGCCTCGGAAAGCGCAGGCAATGGCACCGGTGACATGATGGCCGCCATGCGCGGTGGCTCTGGCAACAGTAGCGGTTCTGGTAGCGCCCTTGCTTCGGCAATGGATGGCTCAATGGGCAGAGTTGCGGCGAATACCGTTGCCAACTTGGCACAAGGTACTTGGGATGTCGCCAAAGCCAAGGCCAGTGATATGCGGGATGCGGCGATGGATCGGGTTAGTGAAACCACCGGAGGGAAAATTGCGGCGGCGATTGAAGCCCGTGATGCTGTGCCCAACTCGGGGTCCAGTCAATCCTCAACGTTTGCTAACAATAGCCTCTCGTCCGGATCAACGTCAGCTGGTTCCAATCAATCTTCGGATGCGGCATCAGAAGTGGCGTCCTTTCGTGACCGCGATTTAAAAGCCTCGTAATGACAATAAGAGCAGCAACCATGTACCCAATCATTCTTTGCTCAGCGGTCGCCTTGGGAATAACTATTTTCAGCCTATCGGCCCAAGCCAATGAAACCCTACAAACACCATTGCAAGCTAAGGCTATGCCCTTTGCCGATCTGTCGCCACGACTTCAAGAGCGGGTCGTCTGCTCACTGTCTGCGGCCATGAAATACGAAGTGCCTGCAAACATCGTGCTGGCAGTGGCGGAAAAGGAAGCGGGCAAGCCTGGGCAATGGGTGCTTAATGCTAACGGCACCCATGATGTGGGGGCGATGCAATTCAACACGCGGTATTTAAGCGATTTGGCCAAGTATGGCATTTCGGCAAACGATGTGGCGGCGGCAGGCTGCTATTCGTTTGATCTGGCCGCCTGGCGGCTTCGGCAACATATTAAACATGACAAAGGCGACTTATGGACGCGAGCGGCTAACTACCACTCGAAGACCCGGCATTACAACGCCATCTACAGGACTGATTTGATGGCAAAGGCCGTCAAATGGGCCGATTGGCTGGATGCTCGGTTCGTGACTTATGATGTGACTAACAACGATATTCCGAAAGCACCACCAGCGACAACTGAAATAACGAAAACCGTTGTTACTGCACCAAGCCAGCAACCCGTCAACACAGCATCGTGGAATACTTCCGGGTATGTCCCACGCAAACTCATCATCAACGGGCAACCATAAACAACCGTCTTTAAATTTTAGCGGCTAAAATCATGCCGTTTGGACACAACAAGCCGATCAACGCCAAGGGATTAGATATTAACAGCGTCTTTTAAGGATTTACCGGCTTTAAAAGAAGGAACTTTGGACGCTGCGATTTTGAGTTCTTGACCGGTTTGGGGATTGCGACCGGTACGTGCGGCGCGTTCTTTAACTTCAAAACTGCCAAACCCTACCAAGGCCACGGAATCGCCTGCCACTAAAGCCGCTTCGATGGATTTTATGATGCCATCTACGGCACGACCTGCGTCGGCTTTGGTTAAATTGGCGTGTTCAGCGATGGAAGTGATCAGATCTGATTTATTCATCTAAGGATGCTCCGTAAGTTAAAACAGTTAGGGTAATTGAGTTGTGTGGGTTTTTAAATCTAATTTTTAGGCAGTATTACAAAAGTGTCGGCCTGTAGTTGGAAATGCCATTATCAACGCCACGTCCAAACGAAATAATTTTTAGCCGCTAAAATTATGCTGTTTTTTATCAAAATTGAAAATCGAGGCTATTGCCTATCCGTTAACCTAATAAATGACAGTTCGGCCACTTCAACTCAATCATCAACCTTTATGTTGTATATTACGGCGCTATAACCCACTCAACCCGGCAATAATCGCCACTTGCACTAAATACAGGGACTGAACACATGCTCACCGGCGAACTTCGCAGCCAAATTGACGCAATCTGGAATTCTTTTTGGTCTGGCGGCATATCCAACCCGTTGGAAGTAATGGAACAAATCACTTACTTGCTGTTCTTACGCCGACTGGATGATTTGCACACACTGGAAGAAAACAAATCCACCCGCCTGAGTAAACCGATGGAACGGCGCATCTTTCCGGAAGGCAAGGATGCCAAAGGCCGTGCTTACCAAGACCTGCGCTGGTCGCGTTTCAAAAATTTCGCACCGGCGGAAATGTTCAGCGTGGTTGATGAACACGTTTTTCCATTCTTACGCAGCATGGGCGGTGATGGTTCGACTTACGCCCATCACATGAAAGACGCCCGCTTCACCATTCCTACCCCGGCCTTGCTGTCCAAAGTGGTGGATTTGCTCGACCATGTGCCGATGGAAGACCGCGACACCAAAGGCGACTTGTACGAATACATGCTCGGCAAAATTGCCAGCGCCGGGCAGAATGGGCAGTTTCGCACCCCGCGCCACATTATTCGCCTGATGGTTGAATTGATGGCACCCAACACCAAAGATATTATCTGCGATCCGGCCTGCGGCACCTGTGGTTTTCTGGTGGCTATCGGTGAATATCTGCGTGAGCATTATCCTGAGCTGTTCCGTGAGGCCATCGCCAGAGAGCACTTCCATCACGGCATGTTCCATGGCTATGACTTTGACAACACCATGCTGCGCATCGGCAGCATGAACATGGCACTGCATGGCATCGACTATCCGGATATCCGCTACAAGGATTCCCTGGCTCAGGATCATGCCGGGGACGAGGAACAATATTCCCTGATTCTTGCCAATTCGCCTTTCGCAGGTTCCCTGGATTATGAAAACACCGCCAAAGATCTGTTGGCCATCGTCAAAACCAAGAAAACCGAACTGTTGTTTCTCGCCTTGTACTTGCGTCTGTTGAAACCCGGCGGCCGCGCGGCGGTGATCGTGCCGGACGGCGTGCTGTTTGGTTCCTCCAAGGCACACAAAGAATTACGCAGACTAATCGTCGAAGAACAAAAACTCGATGCTGTCATTTCCCTACCTTCCGGCGCATTCAAACCCTATGCCGGCGTATCCACCGCCATCCTGATATTTACCAAGACCAATTCCGGCGGCACCGATAACGTTTGGTTTTACGACATGAAAGCCGATGGCTGGAGCCTGGACGATAAACGCCAGCCGCTGCTGCCGGAAGAAAAACTGGGTGTGACGCCTGCTGAAGCCTTGACCGAAACTGAACATGCCAAGAACAACTTGCCGGATGTATTAACACGGTGGCAAAGACTAACCGCGGGAGAGGGTCGGGGTGAGGGGGAAATTAACCGCGCTCGCACCGAACAAAGCTTTTGCGTGCCGCTGGCCGA
>JABFRC010000196.1 GCA_013141375.1 Methylococcaceae bacterium
ACATGAACCCCACCTGAGTAATCGAGGCATAAGCGATTTGGCCTTTAATATTGGATTGGGTTTTTTCGGAAATGCTGGCGACGATGACCGTTAACAGACCGATGTTGAACACACTAAGACGGGTTAAATAATTGTAAGACCAAATTGGCATGGTCCTGAGCAACAAAAACACGCCCAGATGCACCGATAGTGCCCCATAAAAAATTGCACTTGAAGGCGTCGGACCTTCCATCGCTCGGGGTAGCCAAAAGCAAAACGGAAACTGGGCCGATTTGCCGGAAGCCGCAATCAGAATCAAGGTCGATATCAACCACAAAGAGCCGTATCCAGCCGGAGGCATGGCCGGGTTATTGAATAAATCCGCCAATTGACTGAAATGCTGGCTTTCGTGAAATAACAGATGGCTCATCCAGGCACCCAACAGTAAGCCAATATCGCAAAAGCGGTAAATGGTATAAGCGCGTAAGGCGTTGCGTACCGGTTGCACGCGGTGCCGATAGAATGCGATTAACAAAAATGAGGCGATGCCGACCACTTCCCAACCGGCGAACAGCATGTCGATTGAGCCGGATAAGATGACCAGATTCAGTCCGAAGACAAAGGCAAATATGGTTAGAAAAAAGCGCTTATAACCGGCTTCTCGATGCAGATAAACGCGGCAATATTTAACGATAATCGAAAAAATCGCCCATACGCAAAACAGGTACACCGCACCGACCCGATCCAGATAGAACAAGATCGGGAAGCTATAATCGCCGGTTGCATATAAATTAAACCACTCGTATTCATGGGCCGGAAAGCCAGCAATCGCCCAAAATATTAACAATGCGATAATGCTCACGCCCATTGCGTGGCTACACCAAAAACTGATGGTGGCGATTTTTTTCTCGTCCCTGTCGGACAAGAAAATCAACAAAAAGCCCAGCAAGGGTAAGGCCAAGCTGGTTAAGATTAAGCCGTTCATGCGTGACTCCGGTTAAATTGATGCACGGGTATCGTTTGGGTTTGTCCGACAATGATGCTTTCCGAAATCCGAGCCTGTGGCACCTTGAAATCATCAGCTAATTCGACTGTTTCCCAGCCATTCACCGAGTACAAAAACAACTCTCGACTTTCAGGATGGCACGACACCAAGCGCACCCAGTCGTTATCCAGCCACTCCTTGAGTGAGCCTAACTTAGCAAAGGTTTTATTTAAGATTTCCCGGGATTGCTCGACCACAATCATCAAGCGTGCCGGTTCATGCACTTCAATCATTTGCGACGGCAAGCCTGTCCGCAGATCACCTTCAACCCCATTGGCAACACCCAGCAAACCAATCACGTTATGGGGCAACTTGGTTCCTGCGCCATAGACCGAATTGTCGATTCGAGAGAACAGATATTCCAGATTGATGCCGCCGCAAACCGGAATAACCGCTGACAAAATCCTAACCATGATGTCGCCCTGTGGATCGCTTGCAGGTTCGTAAGAATGCAAAAAAGCGCGTCGATCTAGGAACAAATCTTTAGTTAACTGTCTTCGACCGACAATCGAATACAAGTTGTTGGAATGATTCAGTTCCGGACGCGGCTCAAAAATTGACGAGGCGCGCTCAACCACATGGTCATGGGCTTCTTCATTGGACTGCGATTGCGGGCCAAGTTCAAACTAGCGGCAACGTTCCCGCGCATTGCGTTGTAAAGCCTTCTTCATCGCCTGCTGAAAAGCATGCAAACCCGGCGCGGGATGCTTCTCCAACAAATGTGGATCGAAATAGGTAATTTCATCACGACTGGTATTGTGTATCGCCGCAATAAACCGGGTGCTGTCCGGAATATCGATACCGCGTTCGCGCAAAATCTCGCGCACTGATTCATTATTCGCCATCCAGGCAAACGCCCGGGCATTCGGTGCGCCGGGTTTGCCGGAACAGGCACCGCAATCATAAGCGGCAAAGTGCGGATTGTTCACGCTGCTGGAACCGTGAGCGACGACGACGACCAATGGCGCAAAGTACTGCGTCAAACCGATATTGCGCAGTAATCCACCCAAGCGATCGGCCATTTCGGTGAAGGAAAATCCCAGCAAATATCCATCTTCAGTAGGCTCTTCAGACTCTCTGAGCAGATGCAGCTGGGAGTGTGATTCGACTTCGCTTAAGGTTCTTATTTTCGGCAATTTCGAGCCAGGCCGAAAGACATTCCACGCCATCCGTACCGAGTAACCGACACCCAAGGTTTGCGTGTAAAGCCAGCCCCGCAACATCGAATGCGAGGTGAAATGCATGTTCTTCAGATTGCCGGTCTTGGATGCCTTATCTACTTTCGGTTTGTTGGCTGATTCCTTGATCAAATGTTTAGGCACGATGATGTTAGGACATTGCGCTACAGGATAAGCATCATCCAGGCCTTGATAAAGGAAATCAATACCAAAAAATCCGGCCGCACCCAGCGTTTCAATCGCCGGGTTAACTTCTTCCAGATGGCGCCGCAATGAACATTCCCTGTCATCAATACAAAACAGCGCCTGAGCTTCAGGCAATGGTTTATTGGCAGGCTCGACGGGTTTAGTGCTGGGTTTTAGCGCTGACAGCAACTCGCTGTGTAACGACCATTCCATCGCTTCGTGCCAGACTCTCAATCGTAATGGCACTCTTGGTTTCAGTGCGCCATTTTTGAGCAAAGGCGTGCCGTTCGTATAAGGCAGCGATGCAATACTTGAAAAATCAGCACCTCTTTTCTTATGCAAAAAAGCCAGCTCTAGGACCAATTCCACTGCCAACATTTCTTTTAAAGAAATTTCACGACGAGCCAGCAGCGATCTTGGATTTTGTTCAATCATCCGCACCATACCGGCCCAGCCGGGATGCGCCAACAATAGCTCCAGCAGATATTGCTCATACAGCGTTTCATCGCCGACCATCTTTTGCAGGCAGGCTTTAATCACATGATCCGGGGTACCCAATAGCAATTCACGCACACCCGGCTCATTTAACGGATAAAGCGGCAACAAGCTGTTTTGCGCCAAGCGGCAAACGCAATCCCAGAAATGCTCACCATTTTTAGGCAGGCTCCAGCGGCTAATGCCCTGATCCAGAAAATTACCCAGCAAACGGAACAATATCGGCTGCACCAACGAATTCAAATCAACTTCAAGTTGGGTCAACCAGGCATTGCGAATGCCGTGATTTGCCAGCGAAACCGGCGGGTAATGGTCGGTTTCATCGTGTTCAAACAAGGTTTTCCGAAGTCTGTCCTGATTTTGCTTGGCGCAGCCGGAATGGTCGATCGCCCAGGTAATCGCATTGTCGGTAATCCGGCCTTGCCGATACAGGTTTTGATAATCGTCTAAGGGTAAATAGCTGCGGGCACCAAACATTTTGGCCGCAACCGCCACACCTTCATGAAAAGGATAATGTTGAACCGCGTGTAAGGTGTTGTGGTGGATGAAGTCTTTGATTGGGCCTTGAGTCGGCAGCCAATGGGCGATATGGTCTATTGTCGCATCCAGATTGAATTCAAATTGTTCATTGTTACCCGCCAAACTGGCTTGAGCGTGATGTGCAGACATGCTGTTATCTTTTAACCTCGGCATTGTTAATAAGGTATTCATTGCCTTGTCATTCCCATCGAAACATGAGATTCACAAAGCGCTACCACCAATGCAGCACAAAGCACGCCAAACTATTGAAGTGTTACTATCGCTCTGAATATGTCTATTTTTAAAAAGCCATAAGCCACTGAAAAGTAAAACTTACCTTGATTATTGCAATCATTAAACTTTGAAGTGGTTCCTAAATTGCTCAATTTAAGCCCACACCCACCCAAAGAAAAAAACATATAAAATCAGCAATACGGTTCAAATCAACCAAAACCATCGGTTGAAATCCACCATAACCCACTCAATAGTCAAACCAATTGGCTTGTATTTTATTTAAGACGGATTCACCACGAAGCAAGGAATCCAAGAACATGGACAAATCTAATGAATCATCCATTCATGTTTTCGCTACGCTTAGCAACATACTTCGACAAACACGAAGAAGCAGTCTTTGTGTTATGGGAACCTCTAAAAATTATCCATTCATGCTTCGATATGTTCAGCACAAACAGATAAGTAATTGATTTAATCAGATAACCGTTCGCACTGAGATTGTCGAAGTGCAATTTTTAGAGGTACCCTTATGTAAAAACCCGCGTCCAGTAAGGGGGTGTTATAGGGAATAGCAGGTCGAAGGCACAGAATGGAATCCGTGCATTAACAATGAGGCAGGAGTTAGAACACCAGTTATTCAGCCAAGAATGAAAAATCCGATCCGGAATCGTTATCAGCCAAACTTTCTAATGCTTCCACTCTCACTTTTGCCAGGCCTTTAAGGCCAATTTTTTTGGCCGCACCATTTGACAGATCAATCAAACGGTCGCTTCTAAATGGTCCTCGATCATTCACGACTACGTCAATTGATCGGCCATTGTTAAGGTTGGTGACGCGTACTTTACAAGGTAAGGGCAATGTTTTATGCGCAGCCGTCAAGCCTTGCGGACGAAAGCGGTTGCCGGTAGCGGTCCGGTGTCCAGATTCACTGCCGTACCACGATGCATAACCCTGTTCACTGTAGTTTGCGGCCGATTTCATCGGGTAGTATTTTTTGCCCTTAACCGTGTAAGGCTTGTTATAAGACTGGCTATTTCCATAGTCTTGACGGACTAACGGCCTAGCTTTGGAAGTCGACTCGACAACAGGATTTGTTGAACAGCCACCGAGCATTAGCATTGCCAAGGTAGTCAAGGCTAGCCATCCAAACTGGAATGAGCGCTTGTTTTGTAAATCAGGTCGGCATTGTGTGGTCATGTCTGGCCTCAATAGATTGTTTTAAAGGGTGAGCTTTAAATTGTGGCGTGACTGTAACTATCTAAACTTAAGCGAAACTTACGCTTGAGATACACTCTCAACTTTTGTTGAAACTGCCATTTTTGTCATTTACTGTCATCGATGACATACAGAGATTTCTTTTAAAAAAACCATAATACATTGTATTTAATACGATTTATGCGTTGGCATTATTGGTGCTTAGTAAAAGCTACTTAGCAAGTGCAACCTAATAATCAACCCACATAAAACATATAAATCTATGTATCTAATATTGAAAAGAATTAGTGAAACTACAAGGATTCCTGACATTGAGCACTTTCTCAAGCCGGCTTTGGCCAATAGTGTATTTACAAGGGCTGGTTATATTGAGAGTTTAACCATCAAAATGATCAAAACGCCGGATTCAGACGCAGCGGAATATCATGCCATTGTCAATATCACACCAGATTCAGTCGCAAAAAGAGTGGTACAAAAACTCAATAGAAAGCGTTGCCACGGCAAGGCCATCAATGTGGCAATTTATAGATTTCGCTATCGGCATGAAGTAAAGTGGACCCCGAAAACCGGACAATAATTTAAGATGGTAGCCTGGAATAACCAGGAGCGGGTTTTGAGTGAGAAAAAGCGTAAGATTTTTACTGGTACCCAAAAAGCTAAAGTGGCTTTGGAAG
>JABFRC010000104.1 GCA_013141375.1 Methylococcaceae bacterium
GTTCTATGATCAAACCATTTGCCGTGAGGGGCCAACTGAGCATAAAAAAGATTGAGCGATGTATTTGCCGCAGCGGGCTTTGATACCAAAGCGATACTGATTATTAGCGCTGCAAATAGAAATAATGCCTTACTTGAAATTTTTGAAAACCGGTTCATGTTGAGTTGGCCTTGGCTGATAACTTGATTCTTCGCAGAGTCCGCGTTCAAGTTATTTGCCGCCCACAATCATAGCAAGTTATCTTGAACGGCTTTAGATTAGGGGGCTCAAGATTAACGGCACCTTAATCAATGGAAACAAGCTTCACCTTACACGGAAAATTCAATTTCATAGCCGGTAAATTTGCGAATATTGATAACGCCGCCGTCTAGGAGTAGGTATTGCCCCTTAATTCCATGCAACACGCCTGATACTTCCGGGTTTTTATCAAAATTGAATGAGCTGATTTTGGTTGGATAATGATCAACGGGAAACAGAATATCGACAGGTTGCTCATCAATTAACAGTTCAATAGCCTGCTCACCAAATCGCTGGGTAATTTCTGCAATCTCGCTATTACACACAGCAATCAATTGATCTCTTTGATTGATTAAATCAATCGCAGGGACATTGTTTTTTAACATTTGTTGCCAGCTGGTTTTGTCGCTGACATGTTTGGCAATCGCTACTTCAATCAGTCCGGAAATATGCCGTGAAGCCACTTTAAATATTGGCAAAGCTTGAGATGCGCCCTGGTCAATCCAGCGGGTGGGGATTTGTGTTTGTCGAGTTATGCCGACTTTAATTCCGCTTGAATTCGCCAGATAAACAAAATGCGGTTGAAAACAAAATTGCTCGCCCCAGGCGGGTTCGCGACAAGTTCCTGCTGCAAAATGGCAAGTTTCCGGCTTCATGATGCACATGTCGCACTGAGCTAATGCGGTAAAACAAGGGTAACAGTAACCCTGATTGAAACTTTTTTTGATGCCGCGGCGGCAGTGTATACAGCTTATCTTGCCGGTATATCTGAGCTTGATAGTCTGACCAATCAGAGGGTTTAATGGGATTAACTGATCGCCTAACGGCAACTGGTACTGAACGGGAGCGCCCAACGTGGTGCGCATTTTCTCTAACTGTCCTTGCATTGTTCTGGCTTTCCTCTGATTAAAGCTGATAACAGCTGATATAATGTCACGATTTTACCATTCACTCCAAGAGGACAGCCTATGTCACTAATGAACGTCAAGTCAGGCATTAACGTACCCGACGATATCAATGTAGTAATCGAAATTCCGGCTTTCAGTGATCCGGTCAAGTATGAAATTGATAAAGACACTGGGGCTTTGACGGTAGATCGTTTCATGGGCACCTCCATGCAATATCCGACAAACTACGGTTATGTACCGCACAGCTTGTCTGATGATGGCGATCCAGTGGATGTATTGGTAATTACTCCGGCACCATTATTAAGTGGCTGCGTGATTCGTTGTCGCCCAATCGGCATTTTGAAAATGACCGACGAAGCGGGTGGCGATGCCAAGGTATTGGCGGTTCCAGTGCCAAAATTAACGCCGTTTTACAATCGCGTTACAACTTATGAAGATATTCCGGAAGACAAGCTGGCTAAAATCGTCCATTTTTTCCAACATTACAAAGACTTGGAGCCAGGAAAATGGGTGAAAGTCGACGGTTGGTACGGCATTCAAGAGGCGCGCGAGGAAATCTTGTCAAGCATTGCTCGTTATAACAATGCCGAGAAAAAACCGCTGTTTTAATTTGTTTATTTGCCGGGTGTTTTCGGCGCTGTAGCAAAAGGCCGGGCTAGAGGTTCACCAACAAAAATACCCTGCCCCGGTTCCCAGACGCTTTTCCAGTAAGCTTCGATCAGCGTATTGCCGCGTAAATAATAATGCAGCAATACGCCGGGATGAGGAAATTTCACCGGATAGTTACAAGGCTCGACGACAGCACCATAACTTGCAGTCGCTCCTGCCTTAATCCAGTCAAGAATATTCATTTGATCACTTCCTGTCAGAACGCCGCCCGCCGAGGTCAAATGATCGGCAATGGCGCCAGGCAGATAGGTGTTTTTGTCAATGTCAGGCACATGCATCAAACCGGTGAAGTAAAACATCACGTCGGTTTTTTTCTCGATACTATTTTGTTCCAGATAATTCACCGGCCAGAGCCCCGCAAATGTCTTCGCGACATCAGGAAAGTAAACGGCACGGGAACTTCGCGCCTGGTCAGAGGTTTTGAGTAGATAGGCCGATCCTTGAGGACGGGTAAAGTCGGCGGCAATGCCGCGGTCAATCAAGCGCTTAACGTCTTCGAACGAGTGCCCGGCAAGCGCCATTGTTGGGCGCCAATGAAAGTCAGTAAAAGGTTTTTGGCTATCAGAGGCAAAATAAGGGCTTTTACGACTTTCCGCGCAAACTTTCGCACAAAATGCCTGATCAAAACCCGCTGCAAAAGCTGTCGTAATAGACATGCAATCCACACGAAACGGTTTTAACCAAGTCAATACAAACGCCTGCACATGAGCTGGCGTTAGAGCATCAACTTGCTGTTTGAGGATCGCAAACTCTTTTTGCGCTAAAGCATTTGACGATGCATCGAAGCGAATATGGATGATGTTTTCCGTCGGAATTTTTCGACTGTCTTGATAATACTTGGCAATTCGAATACTTAATGGATCCGTATCATTGACCACAACCGCCAGTTGTTTGGCGCTTAGCGCCGGCAAAGGCCGATACAGCGGAGAGATTTCCGCTTGTAATTCACCTCCAAAAAAGGCGAAAAACAGCAATAATGCTATATATCCGATTCGATTTATCAACACGCATTAACCCTCTTGGTCGACAGCATAGCCATCGGTATTTTTCGTTACCCATCGTTCTTGGTCTGAATGTAGCAACTCTTTTTTCCAAAATGGCGCAGTGGATTTAAGCGCTTCCATGATATAGCGGCTTGCATCAAAGGCATCGCCTCGATGAGAGGTCCAAACGGCCACCAGCACTATCGGCTCATTGGGCAAAATGGCTCCCACTCGATGAACAAGCAGATATTCCAGAAGCGGCCATTGCGCTTTGGCTTTTGAGGCAATTTTTTCCAGTTGTTTTTCTGTCATGCCCGGATAATGCTCCAGAAACATGCCTTTGACCTGATCGCCCTCATTAAAATCGCGCATTGTGCCGATAAATACGCTGGTTGCGCCGAATTTCCCCGCCTGGACTGATGCGCGTTGATAAGACTGAATTTCTTGCCAGGGATCGAACGCATCCGGGCATATTTTTATTGCCACGGCTAGCCTCCGGTGACTGGGGGGAAAAATGCCACTTCATCACCATCCTTAACCAGGCGGTCCAGGTCGACATAGTCCATGTTAACTGCGGCTAGCGTGTTGTCCGGCATGGCTTTGTCTGCATTTGCCCGATGCCATATCGCTTGGACCGAGATACCTTCAGAGGCTTCCAAAATATCTTCCGAGCGTCCTATGCGATCTTTTAAGCTGGCAAAATAACGTACTTTGATAGACATGTTCATTCACGCGTTGTTTAAAAAAATGGATAATGGCTCTTTAAACTTAATTCTACCGCCAATGACTCACACTCCGCATTTTAATCAGGTAGGCGAAGCGCACATGATCGATGTCGGCGCTAAGTCCGTCACAGAAAGGACAGCAATCACCGAAGGTTATATCGAAATGCTACCTGAAACCCTGCAACTTATTATCGCCGGGGAGCATAAAAAAGGCGATGTGCTTGCTGTTGCCAGAATTGCCGGCATTATGGCCAGTAAGAAAACCGCTGATCTGATTCCCTTGTGCCATCCGTTGCCGATTACTCACGTTGAAATCAAGTTGATGCCGGAACTGGACAAACATCGAGTACGCTGCCAAACAACGGTAAAAACCAATGGTCAAACCGGCGTTGAAATGGAAGCCTTAACAGCGACGCAAATTGCCCTGCTGACTATTTACGATATGTGCAAAGGCTTGGATCGCGGGATGATTATTCAATCAGTGCAATTGCTGGAAAAGAGTGGCGGCAAAAGTGGTCACTGGCAACGCTGACACACTAATTCAACATGCTATGCTTATTATCTTCATGAGTTCCACGATGACTGTCTATTAGACCGTCCCACAAATTAATGGCATTGCCACACAACCAGAGAAAACTATGACGATAACTGTAAAGGAATTGGCTGAATTTTGCGGCGCCCGCCTTGAAGGTGGCGATCAGACATTGAATATTCATTCGGCTGCCGATATTACTTCCGCTCAAGACGGCCAGGTAACGCAATTAACCAACAGCCGATATGCGCAACACCTTAAAAATTCAAAAGCTTCAGCCTGTATCATTGGGGAAAATTTTTCTGTTGAAGATGTTCCGACAAATATGGTTTTACTGGTATGCAGCGATCCCGAACTCAGTTTTATCAAAGCCGTAGAAGTTTTGCACCCAGCACGCTTGTATAAGCCGGAAATTGCGCCGCAAGCCGTCATTGAAGCGGATGTTTCATTGGGCAATGCAGTTTATGTGGGACCTTATGCTGTAGTTGGTGCTAACACTCAAATCGGAGATGGCAGTGAGATTTTGGCAGGTGCTTATTTGGGGAAAAACGTCAAAATTGGCAAAAATTGCCGTATCTATCCCTATGCCGTGATTTATGACGATGTCGAAATTGGCGATAACGTGATTATCCATTCTGGAGCCATTATTGGTGCCGATGGTTTTGGCTATAAATTCAGAAATGGTCAGCACATAAAAGTGCCGCAGGTAGGAAACGTCGTCATTGCCAATAACGTTGAAGTGGGCGCCAATACCTGTGTTGACCGCGGTGCTTTGGGCAGCACAATCATCGGTGCGGGCAGTAAAATCGATAATCTAGTGCAAATCGGCCACAACAATAAAATTGGTCAAGGCGTGATTATGTGCGGCCTAACCGGTGTGTCCGGTTCATGCAATATAGAAGATTACGCGATTTTGGCGGGTAGCTCAGGTGTTGCCGATCATGTGACTATCGGACGAGGCGCGGTCATTATGGCAAGATCAGGAGTGGCTGGTAATGTTGCTGCAGGTTCTCAGATGTTTGGAAGTCCAGCCAAAGATAAGAAAACCGCCTATAAAGAACAAATTGCACTGAGCAAGCTGCCGGAGCTGCTTAAAACCGTAAAACAATTGGAAGAAAAAATTAAGCGGCTAGAGTCCCCGGAATCAAAGACTGAATAATTTCAGTCAAAAAAAATCCCCCAAGGTCATCGACGTTGGGGGATTAAATAATTAAAACTTTATTAGTTAAGAATTCTTATTTTCCAGCAATTGCAGAAGCGCTTGAATTGTTGCTGGTTTTTCTTGTTTCGATTTTAGAGAAAGTCTCTTTTTGTAGAGAGGCCACAGCGCCGCTTTCCAAATGTTTGGTTTCGTCAGCTTTCAACATCAAAACCAATACGATGGTAGCTGCAATCAGACCACCAATGTAGAACCAAAAATAATCTTTTTCTTGTTCTTCAGCCATTTCTAAATCCTCATAGTTATTTAT
>JABFRC010000352.1 GCA_013141375.1 Methylococcaceae bacterium
ATGCGCGAATGAATGGCGGCCCGGTGTCTGTCACAAGCCTCGTATCAAATGCTCGGATTGTAGTGTTCGGCAACTGAGTGTCTTGTCCGATGCGGTCATTTATAGCCATCTTTCCGGTGAGCATACGATTGGTGTTTATCCGTTGCTGGCTGACGACAGTTGTTATTTTCTGGCGGTTGATTTCGACGAGGCCGATTGGAAGGAAGATGCCCAGGCATTTATCCAATCTTGCTCTGAACTTGGGATACCGGCTGCATTGGAGATATCGCGTTCCGGTAATGGTGCTCATGCCTGGGTTTTCTTCGCGAGCAATGTTTCTGCGCGTGATGCCAGGCGCCTCGGCACGGCTATCATCAGCCTTACTTGTTCCCGCACTCGGCAACTGAAACTGACTTCCTACGATCGCCTGTTTCCCAATCAGGACACTATGCCTAAAGGTGGTTTTGGCAATTTGATCGCATTGCCCTTGCAGAAAAAACCACGGGGAAATGGGTTTAGTGTCTTTGTGGATAAACACTTACAACCCTATCCAGATCAGTGGGTCTTTTTAGCCAGTATCCAGCCGATGGCAGTCGTGGATATTGAGCCAACTATTTTGCGGGCGACCGGCAATGCACATCCATTGGATGTCACATTTATCGATGAGGAAGATCACAAAGAACCGTGGAAGCGGTCTGATAGTAAAAATGCCAAACTTGCCGGGCCATTGCCAGATTCGCTGTCTATTACTCTGGCAAACCTGATCTATTTTGAGAAATCCGAACTGCCACAACCTCTGGCAAATCGACTGATACGTCTTGCGGCTTTTCAAAATCCTGAATTTTATAAAGCACAAGCCATGCGCTTCCCGGTATGGAATAAGCCACGTGTCATTGGCTGTGCCGAAAACTATCCAAACCATATCGCATTACCACGCGGTTGCCTGGATGCCGCCTTAAACTTATTGAAAGAAAACGGTATTCGCTATGACTTAAAAGATGAACGCTTTGATGGGCAAGCAATCGATATTTCTTTCGCAGGCACTCTGCGGCCAGATCAAGAAGTGGCTGTCAGTGAAATGTCGCACCACCATACTGGTGTGCTCTGTGCTCCAACCGCATTTGGTAAAACAGTCACCGCAGCCGCGATGATTGCTCGACGGGGTATCAACACCCTGATTCTGGTTCATCGCACCGAACTGCTCAAACAATGGCAGGAGCGTTTGCAATCTTTCCTCGGCGTTGGCAAAGGCGTGGTTGGAACCATTGGTGGCGGCAAAGCCAAGCCAACAGGAAAAATTGATATTGCGGTGATGCAGTCCTTGTCGCGCCAGGGCGATGTGAATTCACTGGTAGAAAATTATGGTCATGTGATCGTCGACGAATGTCATCACATCGGTGCCGTTTCATTTGATGCCATCCTGAAACGGGTTAAAGCGAAATATGTGTTGGGGCTTACTGCCACCCCTGTGCGCCGCGACGGGCAACAGCCCATCATTTTCATGCAGTGCGGACCAATCCGCTATACCGCTGCCAAACCAGATAATGCGCCAAGTGATCTGGAAGTTATTCCGCAGATGATTTACAAGACTATCGATCTGCCCCAGGAATCCGCTATTCAAGATGTATTTCGTCACATTGCCAATGATTTGGATCGAACGGCGGCTATTGCTCGGGAGATTATTACAGCTTTTGATCAGGGACGAAAAGTGCTGGTACTGACTGAGCGCACAGAACATCTGGATGCTATTTTGGTAGCATTGGATAACAAGCTACCGCCACCTTTTGTGCTTCACGGTCGAATATCGAAAAAGCAACGAGCAGCTTTGATCACAGAACTTGAAGGACTGCCACCGGATGCGCCTCGAGTTTTATTAGCCACGGGAAAATTGGTGGGTGAAGGTTTTGATCACCCACCACTGGATACCTTGGTGCTGGCAATGCCGATTTCATGGAAAGGTACTCTGCAGCAATATGCTGGCCGCTTACACCGACAACACGCTACCAAAACCGATGTTCGAATCATCGACTTTGTCGACACCGGTCACCCGGCTTTACTGCGTATGTGGGACAAACGCCAACGCGGATATCGGGCAATGGGTTATCGAATGGCAGTCCCAAACTGATGAACAAGGATCGGATTCGATTGGTCAGACCGCAAGCGAATTCGTCCTGTAGGCCTGTGAATTCAATGAAAGACCGTATTTGATATTAAAGATACTGGAATTGTTACTCCTTTTTTAATTCGATAGCTGACTATGAGTACAGTAATCGGTCAGTAAATGATCATCGCAAAGCGCAAGTAAGTAGTTTCGCCCCAAAAGACCATCATTCTTCAGGTGGCCGATGATTAGCTCAATAGCATTGCGTCGCTTTACGGCGATTTTCAGTCGCAGGGTGTTCAGTCCGCGATTTTGCCGAGCCTTGTAAATGGTCACATTCGACACTTCAAAACCCCGATAGCCTAAGTCTACAAACACTTCTTTGGCGCGGATGCCGCTTAAGATTTCTGCCTGTTCCAATCCCGACTCCAGGGTATGCCTGTCATACGGGTTCCCCGGAAAGCTGCGCGCCCCGAGTAGGAAGTTACTTTTGTTGGTGACGGTAATGCCCACTTTAACGCCGAACTCGTACTTTTTGTGGGCTTTGTCTTTGCTAATGCATTCAACTTCAGGTGTATGAAAACTGTAGAGCTTGTCTTTGTCATGCCGTTCCTGTGTCAGGATGCGATGGATTTTCACCAAAGTGTCTTTGAAGGCTGTCTGTACATCTGCCGATTGTGTGAATTTGGCGTTCAATGTCGAGGTAAACACGTCCGTCTAGGGGTTTATTTGCTTGAGTGCTTTGCGTTTACGCTTCATTTGTTTAGCATGGCTAGCGATGGCTTATCATCGGTAAATGCTAGGCTTTAAGATTCTAGTTTTGCCTTAGGCTGATCTGATGCTTTTCCTCCAGTCTCATCAAGTGCTGTCGGCATCGTAAAACTTGCCGTCGGTTGCATAAGTGATAATTTTTTTCCTGAACCTTACTGTCAACGGTCACCGGTTGAAAATGTTGGCCTCGACAATCAGGCCATTCTTGGAGAGGCTAAGATAACTCACGGGTGCGAAATCAAAGAGCTGCACATAACGGTCACGGGATGCTTCTAGTTTATGTTGCCCTCTTCGCAGCTCTTCACCCTGCATTTCTAGCTCGTTCTGATCAACTTGCAGCTCGTGCCGCATTGTTTCGATTTACAAGGCTTGGTTTTGCTCAGCCTGATGGTCTCGAAATTGATCTTCGGCAGCTATACGAAGAGAGTTATCATCCTCATACTAGGTTATTCCCAATAAGTACAAAAATTTGTGATGTTAATAAACACACTAATGACAAGCTAAATGCCTGCAGCTTTGAAATCTGCAATTAGTATGCGCGAATTTTTATTAACATGCCGAGAAGTGGGAATAAATCAAAGTGCGTTAATCTTTTGGTAAATCTGAAAAAATATGGGATGACTCATAAAAATGGCAATAAACAATAATCAGCAAAAAATACTCACCCTCGTTGAAGGCAAAGCCGCCGACATCCAAACGATTGATAACAATCTATTAATGGAAAAGGCAGCTGTTGCCATGGCAATCGCTAAGCTGCGGGAGACATTAGATAAGCTTGAAGGGCATTTAAATGACCGTGAATTTCAAAAAGCCTCGCATGTCGGGTACGACGAACTTGCCCATCATTTTGTTTACGTACAAAGAACCTTAGCGGGGCTTCAAACTGCCGCATACCAAAAAGAAGGGCTAATATCAAACATCGCCCAAGAAGCCAGTGCCGCTTATGAAGAGGTTGCACCTCATGTTGATCAGAAGATGCAAATGGCTGAGAAAAGATAAAATCTTTCGACAAAGAAGAATAAAAAAGCATAAACCCCGTGTTTAAAGTTTTACGAAAATTGGGGCTTATCCATTTTCTCTGTCGTTGTTAAAAGTGACAATTCTTATCAATAGATGACATCGACTCTAACAATCTGCTTATACCGTCTTTAAAAGTCACAGTTTTTTATCGGGCACATCTAGCGTACTTTTTCGATATACCCTCGGACGAGCCACTGAGACATATTTCGTGTATCAATAGGGATAAATTTAGATTATTGATGCATTCCAGCATGAAAGCCTAGGCATAAATGAGATGAAATCTGGCTAGTCCGATTTTTGCTTTTAATGTGAGCCCACCCGAAAAATAGCTGACAAGCCGGTGACGATAAATGCAAACTTATTTGTAGATAATTTGAACCCGTTGGCTATTTCAGGTGCAATAATTTTTAGCTCAAAACAGTTTCAAATGACGAGACCACCTATTTTCAATTGTGAACCGTAACAGGTATTGAGGCCAATCGTGCAAAATTGAATCGCTTGTACGACACCTTTCTCAAACAACACGGACATATCAACAACCAGACTAATCGGCGACTTTTCCTGGACGATACCGAAGCCCAGCTATTGCAGGCATTGGAATTCGACTACGACAAAGGCATCAGCAAAGCAGTCGCAGAGAAAGAAGGCATAGACCCGCGTGAACCCAGTGCGGTTAAGGCTGATATTTTTAAGCGCCGGGTAGCCTTTCCACCGCAGGACTTTATGACCGTCACCACGGCGAAGGATGCCTTATTGGCCTCCTTAAATTATCGGGGCAGGGTAGACGGCAACTACATGGCCGAGGTCTACGACAAATCGGTTGAGGACATTATAAAAGAGCTGGGTGATGTGGTGTTCGACGATCCGCAAACAGGCATCGTCACGGCTGATGATTACCTCTCTGGCGATGTAAAAACGAAGCTGGCTGTCGCAATAGCCGCTGCACAAGACGATGTTAAGTTTAAGCGTAACGTGGAAGCGTTGGACAAGGTTATACCCAAGGATAAAAAACCCAGCGAAATCTCGGTGAGCATCGGTGCGGCGTTTATTCCGGATGAGTTGTATTGTCAGTTCATCAAGCATATTTCCGGTGGTGACTCCACGCTCACCTACATCAAAACAACCGGTCAGTGGCTGATCAATTTCTCAGGCCAAGCCGATCCGGCTCTGAATACCGGCAAGTTCGGAACTTCAGACTTGAGCGCACAAGAGCTGCTGCACTTGTCTATGCTGGGCCGTGGTGCCGTCGTCAAAAAGACTACCCGTAACGCAGATGGTTCAACCACCACGGTACTCCTGGAAAAAGAAACGGAGGCCGCCCGCGAGAAACAAAACGCTATCAAGGACGAGTGGAAGAAGTGGCTGTGGAGTGATGCGGAGCGTGCCGACAAAATAGCTACGATTTATAACGACAAAATGAATCGCATTGTGGCCCGACAATTCGATGGCTCACATCTGACTTTTCCGGGCATGAATCCAGCCATCAACCTGTTGGAACACCAAAAGAACGGTGTCTGGCGTGGCTTACAATCCTATCAAGTGCTGTATGACCATGTTGTTGGGGCAGGTAAGACCTTTGAAATGGCGACCTTGGCGATGGAAATGCGCCGTCTGGGTATCGCCCGTAAGCCGCTATTCGTCGTCCCC
>JABFRC010000083.1 GCA_013141375.1 Methylococcaceae bacterium
CTCGGGTGAGGTGTGTGTAGTTCATTTGTGTAATTTCGACTGGCTGGTCAAAAAGGCATGGATGCTACCGCATCCTGCCCACCTGACCAGCGTTACTCAAAATTGCACTTCATTCCTGAATTCGCCTGAGATAAATAGTATAATTTTCTAAAATTATAGTTATGCGTCCTTTTTAAATATATTATTTCTCGATTTCCCTCATTAAAGTAATCTAACAATTCTTTAAGTTGCGGCACACTATTTATAATTTCGTCGATTATTAACGGTACGTTTTTCGAGATGTCTGTTTTATCGAGAAGCTCAAATTTTGCTAAAGTTTCAAAAATGAAATGGTAGTAATTAAACGAAAATTTACCCGAAAACATAATGCCATTTTCGATGGTCTTATTGGCCGCTTTATATCGAATTTTCAATTTACCATCTAAACAACTGGCTATAACGGCATCTGTGTATTCAAAATTTTTGTTTTCATCTAAGTAAAATAATTCATAAAGCACTTTTCGATTCGCCAGAAGAACTAAATCTGAAGAACCAAAAATGGTTACATTCGTCAACAATGCTGCATAGATATACCGTTCATCAAAAAATTTCAAGTCCTGCTTCTGATAGTAATACTGAGGTGGGGAAGCGCACACCCCCCCCCTTTGCTCTTCGTAAATTATACTTTCTCTTCCTATCTGATCATTTACTTCAATGTACAAATTCTTATAAAGAATAAAATTAAAACGCGAAAGAAAATCAGCTAAATGGTTAGTGCACCTCTCTTGGAAATGTTTGACTAAACTTGATCCAATTAAAGTATGCTCAAAAGCTAGTATGTATTTGCCAACTACTCCCATCTTTTCATTTTCGCTCTCTTGATTCAATAAACTCGTTGTAATCACGGTAATAATCTGACTCCTCATATATGTTTGATGCTAAAACCAAACACACCGAACCTGAAGAGAAATTATCCAGCTCGCGCCAGATCATTGGACAAACATACAACCCATAATATGAGCGGTTAAGGTGAAAGCGTCGCTTGCCTGCACCATCATCGAGAAGCACATCAAAGCTCCCTGACATTGCGATGATCAATTGATGCAAGCCCTTGTGTGCATGGCCACCCCGCTCAGAACCACCCGGCACATCGTATAAATAGTACACACGACTAATATCAAAGGGAACGTGATTACCACCCTCAATAAAAGTCAAATTGCCTCGAGGATCGGTTATTTTAGGTAAATCAATCAATCGACATTTTTCAATAGGGCTAGTCATTGCTGCTATTCCTCACAGTTAAGCTGTTTTATTGGAAGAGAGCGTGCTGGGTTACCGACCACAGTAACGCCCGCAGGAACGTCACGGGTAACCACAGCTCCGGCACCAACCATCGCTCCAGCACCAATACGAATGCCCGGTAAAATTACTGCACCAGCGCCTATCGACGCCCCCTGCTCAATTACGGTAACCTCACACACAAAATCTCTTTGGCCGCTTCGCGGATGTTTGTCGTTTGAAAATGTGACGTTAGGTCCAATGAAAACATCATTCTCTATAACGACTCCGTTCCACAACTGTACGCCACTCTTTATGGTGACGCGATCCCCCAAACGAACATCATTTTCTATAAAACAATGCGAGCAAATATTGCCATCTCGACCAATCACGGCACCTGACAGAATGACGGAAAACTGCCACACGCGAGTTCCTGCTCCGATTTGATTGCTTTGGACATCGGCTAAAGGATGGATGAAAAACGTCGGGCTTGGTTCAAGCATGTTCACGCCTACCATTTTGTCGAAGCATTATTATTATGTTGACCATTATTCACTGAGCTTTGTCCTATCGTTCGACCAAACATCCAACTGGCATGCTTTTTTCAAGTCGGGTCGCTTGAAGACGAACCCGCTCATCCCAAAGTAGCTACAAATTTATTAACTCACGAACCCTTACTGGATTTACATAGATTGAAAAATTTTCAGACGATTCCTTGAGTTTCCAATTTTGGATTACATAGACGGTAGCCTTCGATCCAAATTTTTCTGGCAATTCTGGTTTTGGATTGGCTTTATTATAAACGATGGCAAAATCAACCGAGGAAGCTAAGCGGTCTTTAATAATTTGTTCATTTCCACCTACTTCAGCGTTTAAAAGCCAATCAATGCCAATAGGATTAGCACTACTTGTCAATATATGTGCCAATGGCATATTTGGCATAACAACATACGGATGTTTGCCAAATCGGTTAAGCAAGTTCATCAACTCGCTATAGAGTTTGAATTTTTCTGGTTCTGCTTTAATAAATCTTAGCAATGGACTTATTCCTGCCATATCTGCTGTAATTGATGTTCGATGAACAGCCCCCTCAAGAGAATAGGTAAATTGATTGCCGACATAAAATGTCAGCACAGAGGCTGGAAGTATGGCGATGGAAATTATTTTAGCGGCTAAATATTTTTGACATGCTGGGTGGAGAATAAAAGCAAGTGTGATTACAGATGGTGCTGCGTAGAAAATAGCCGTTAAATAACCCCAGGAAATTGATGAAGTCCAACCTATAATGTGCATTGCAACAATGACTAACCAAGCATCATGTCTTTTTTTTAGCATCATTGTAGAGCTGTATACAAAAGTAATGATGAATACAGAATCAAAAATGGAGCTCGGTTGCGCCCAGTTTCTGGCTGAAAAATAGAATTGTGCAATTATTAGCAGGAATACCCAAATTACAGCTAGAAGTCCGATAGCTTCAAAAGCTTTATTTTTTTCTTTCCAAGATTTACAGAAAAACAGCACGATAAACAAAGGCCATGCAGCAATAACTGACCTTCCCTGTTTAATATCTGAAACATAGTTCTTTACGCCCGCTGTATAGAGATCATACAAGCTGGTTTGTGAAGAAATAGCTCCCCACATTGATTCCGCTGATCCAAAACACTCAAATGTAAGTATAAATAGAACACTCGCACAAAAAAGTGATGCGAGCATTATTAAAAAAGCTCGCTTTTTATATCCGAGAATAAAAGAAAGTGCCAAAAGTAAAATTGGCATCAAATAGAATGGCTGCTTCGAGCCTGCAGCCAAAATTGCAAAACATGCTGACAGTATTAAAAAAACCGAGTGATCTTTTAATCCAGCCACAAGAAAGTAGAGTGCTAAAACAGAAAAGAAGATGCCATCAATAGTATGCCAAGCCATTGGGGGAAATGAGTGTGCTGAAAAAATAAAAATAATTGATGCTACGACACCCGTGAATGCAGATTCCCACTTGAACATTCTTTTTGCCAACATTGCCGATAAGGCACTGTAGGTTGATATTTGAAAGTAAAAAAAGAGTCTGTCAAAATAAACAGGAGCTAAAGAAAACGGATAATGAAACACAAAGCTATGCAATATTGGAGATACTGGTGGCCTTACATAAATAATATTGTTATAGAAGCTATTGCCGAGAAATACTTGATACGACAGACCTAGAATGAAACCTCCATCATTATTTTCTATGCCGTAAGGGGCATAAATATAGCCATAAGTCAGGACAACAACCAAAAACACAAACCAAGACAAATTACTTGTTGAGAACAATTCCTTATTATTCATTCGGCGATTTCAAGCTTATTTAATTGTTTGAAAATCGAAATTCACTATAATTTGGCAATAACTTTAATCGCCATAAATTTCTCTAATTCAATAAATACTTCTTTTGCAGATATGTCCTCAAGACATTCCGTAACTTTCCGGCTACTTATACTGCAATTATCTTTGTTACAAGGAACACACTGCCAGCTTCTCTGTAAAACGGTTATATATTTGTTGTGTTGAATTCCCTTGTTCTTTGCAAATGGTGACGGATTTAAACTATCGTTTGGCCATGGTGCCCAATATCGAGTTAGCGTGGGGCCGAGTATGGCGACTGTTGGGGTTTCAAGAGCCGCCGCCATGTGAGTCACTATTGTATCTATGCCTACGAATGCAACCGCCCCTTTTATTATTGCCGCCAATTGATTTAGCGAGCAGGCTGAGTCAATTACTGTGATCCCATTTGGAGAAAATTTTCTAATCTGTTCAATATATTCATCTCCCTCTGGCTCGGGTGTCCGGGTAAAAACAGGGATACAGTCCGTCTGTTCTTGAATCAAGATAGATAGCTTTGCCCATTTCTCTGCAGACCAATATTTATATTCCTTACTGCTATACGGATGGAAAATAACATAACGATTGAAGGGAGCAGCACTTCGGGCGTATGCAATATCATTCTCGTCATATCCCATTACCACTCGAGGTACGGGTTCAATTCCCAGCCGCCATAACAACATAAGGATGTTTGAAACAACATGCATTCGGTCATAGCAAACTTGTTGAACATCCAGCACTAAGCTTTTCCACCACTCTTTTCTGAGGCCATATGTTAGCCCTATAGTTTGCTTCCCAGCCATTGCTGCAGATAATGCGGCTCTATCTGAAGGCGTTGCGGCAATCGCAAAGTCGTATTTCTTAAATAATAAAATTAGCGTTCCCATGCCGGACTTATCTGTAGAAATAGTGAAAACATTCCTTATATAAGGGTTTTTAGCCAACACTTTTTCTGTTCCTTTAAAAACAAGGTAATCAATAACGGCATCGGGTTGAGCGGTCTTAATGGAAATAGCCAGTGGGGTAGTTACTAATACGTCGCCAATACAGCGAAAACATATAATTAAGTAGGATGGCGCGATGACGCTGCTATTCATAATGGAGTGCTCTTGTTTTTCAATTTGCTGAATTTACGTGACTGCGCAAGTATTCGCCACACCAACCTGCAACCAATCTATCCATATAAAAATGAAATTTCAGCTTCTATCAAGCTTTTCTGTAGAACCACTAATGGATCTTGTATCAGCTCAAACATTCTTCCAGCCGCCATTTTGACGCAACATATGCAAACTATATCCACAATATTTGGTTTCCTCAGCCGACCAGCGAGCCATTTGCCGATCACGCTTGAGTTTGAACAGTTTACGCGCAAGCCAATTCATGCCGAGGCGACTATAAAAATAGTGCCGGTCACCTAACGATTTGACACCCGTACTCTGCTTAATTGCCTTTTGAGTGATTGATCCAAAATGGTGAAACACCGCATTTCCAAGCGTGCCGACTGGGATATTTGCGCGCAGGCATCGCACTAAAAATTCCATGTCTTCGTGCCCGCCTAAGCGGCGATCCGTGTCAGGAAAACCTATGCTTTCAAACACGCTACGGTGTACAGCAAAACATACTCCATGAAACCAGCCTTTCCGTACTTTATCAGCCATCAACCTCAAATATTCAGGCGAAAAGTTTACAAAATCATAGTCATTTTCTCCCTCAAGCAATGCCGGGCTAACGACATGCAAGCCCTCCCGCTCTGCGCCATCAATCAACGCATCTATTGCATGCGGGCCAGCCAGCACATCATTGTTGAGCAGTACAATCCATTCGGCGTTAAGGTTGAGTAAAGCCCCTTGCGCCCAAGCACC
>JABFRC010000302.1 GCA_013141375.1 Methylococcaceae bacterium
TGCATGCCCAGGACTCTGGCGTTATCGTCATCGACTTCCTGCTGGGGTGTTGCGCCTTCGCCGACCAGTCGTTGCGAACGGTTCAGACGTTTGCTGGCGGCAGCATATTCTGCACTGCGCTGAGCAACTACGGCCAAGGCGGCGTTGTGTTCGCTTTCGCGCTGCACGGTAATGGCTTTTGCGGTTTGTCGGGCGCTCTCGGCCTGATGGACCTGAGCCTGGGCTTCGGATTGCTGTGCGAGCAATACATGAATGTCCATGCGCGCGAGCACTTGACCGGTTTCTACAAAATCGCCTTCACGAGCCAAGATTTCATCAATGCGGCCTGGCATCTTGGTGGCAATATCAATTTCGGTGGCTTCAATCCGGCCATTGCCGGTAACAATAGATGCGGGCAGACCCGGAGGGCGCAACATCCACCAAATAATGGCTATCACTGCGATCACCAGGGTGGCCAGAATCAACATTAGTTTTATCTTTGTGCTCATTAGTTTTCCAGGGACAATTTTGGTGACGCAATGGGGTTTATGCCGCCACCCAATGCTTTATAGACGGCAATGAGATTGGTGGATGCCTCCGCTTCGGAGCGAGCCAGTTCGATTTCAGCAGCATAAAGGGAGCGTTGCGCGTCAAGTACATCCAAAAAAGAGATCACACCTTCCTCATAGCGAAGTTGAGATAAACGGACGGATTCGCGTAAGTCTTCTGCAGAGCGGACCAGCATCTGCCGCCTGATTTCTTCATTCAAATATCGGGTCATGGCGGTTTCCGTCTCCTGAAGGGCTTCGAGCACGGCCTTTTCATAGGCAAAATAGGCTTCCTTTTGGCGCGCCTCTGCCAGGTCAATACCGGCGCGAATACGGCCGAAATTAAGCAGGGGCTGTAAAAGGTTAGCGGCGGTGCCATAGGAAAATGCCGCAGATTTGAATAACGATTCGATGTCGGTGTTACGCAAACCCAAAAAGGCCGACAGGGATATTTTGGGAAACAATTCCGCGATAGCTGCACCTTGCATCGCGGTGGCCGCTGCAAGATGGCGTTCAGCGATACGAAGATCGGGACGATTGCGAATGGTTGCCGCCGGAGATGCCAATAAAGGCTTGCCTGGTGCTTGCGGTACGGCGCCTAATTCTTGCAGGCTGATAGCGAGTGTGCCGGGATGGCGACCTACCAGGACCTCCAGCTGACGAAGCGAGCCCGTCAAGCGCGCTTCCAGTGCTGGAATCTGCGACATTGTGGTTTCAGTTAAGGCCCGAGATCTGAAGACTTCGTGTCTTGCGACGACACCTTCCTTGAATAATTTATCTGTAAGCGCCAGCGTATGTTGTTGTGTTTCAAGATTTGAGCGAGTGATGCGAAGCTGGTTTTGCAGGCTCCGGTAGTCAACATAACTGCGCGCGAGTTCTGCAGTCAGTGTTACCTGCGATTGTTGGTAGGCTTCGTTTGCCGCTTCCAGATCAGCAGATGCGGCTTCTAACCGCCGTTGCTGACGGCCGAACAGGTCAATTTCCCACAACGCATCAAAACCCAGTTCAAACATGTTGTAACGGATGCCGGGTGCAAGAGCAGGTAGTGGGTTTTCTTGGCGTTGTACTCCGGCTTTTACATTGACGGTAGGGAACAATTCTGCGCGCGTGCCACGGCGTTCGGCACGGGCTTGGTCGATGCGGGCCAACGCTATTTTTAGATCAAGATTTCCCGCTAGAGCCTGATCCATAAGCTGGTTCAGTTTTGTATCATCAAAGCTTTGCCACCAGTTTTTCAGAGCTTCTTTGTCAATCGCTGCCAGTTCGGTATTGGCATCTTTGCTGGCTTGCCAGTGATCAGGAAGCGTTGGCACGGTCTCTCGATAATCTGGACCAACCGTACATCCGCCTAAGCTGAACAGGATGAATAACCAACTCAAGTTAGATTTCATCTATTGTCTTTTAAGAGATTGAGTTTTAAGGAAATGGATTTTAGTGTTGCAATAGCAACGTCCAAAATAACAGCTTAAAGAATTTAGCCGACAATCTCTGTACGCTAACGAACCTAGTGGCTAGTTTGTAGTTTCGCTGAGGACTTGCCGCAAAAACGGCTGCGTGAGTTTGCGTTTAGCAGCTAGTGAAGCGCGATCGAGTTTTTCCAGTAAAACCCAAAGGCCATGAAGATCCCTAGCGTAATGCGTCAGCAGAAATTGCCCGGCTTGCGGGGAGATTTCAAAGCCAAATTGATCGGCCTTAAAGATTAAGGCCGCGATTTTATCGGCATCGCTTAATGGCTTTAGTTTGAGAGTTAGCCCCCAGTTGAGCCGGGTTTTGAGGTCGGGTAATTCGATAGCCGAAGGCAAAAAGGATTTGCCTTCGGGGTGCAAATTTTGGATCTAAAGCTTAAACCGTTAAATCACAGCAAAATTCGCATTGGTTAATGCTAAGTGAACGCCTAACAAAGCAATTTGCGTTGCGCCACCTGTACCATTACCGTTAGCGTCATAGTACAAGGCGCCGCTGTCACTGTTGTAAATGACATAATCATCCGCATCAGCTGCGGTGGCACCCACTTTGAAGTTATCCGCGCTTAAAACGCCGGAGGTGATGAGTTTTTTGAACAGGCTGTTTTCAAGTTGAATCGTATCATCCGCCACTGAAAAATCGGTGATGGTATCTTTAGAGCGATTCATTAACTTGAAGATGTCTTGACCATCGCCGCCAGTCAAAACATCATTGCCTAAACCGCCATCGAGAATGTCATCCCCGGCATTTCCATTCAGGCTGTCAGCTCCAGCACCACCGTTGAGGATATTTGCCTCTGCATTACCGTTTAAGATATTTGCCAGGCTATTTCCCGTCCCGTTAATAGCCACTGTTCCGGTTAGGGTAAGATTTTCTACATTGGCTTTTAAGGTGTAAGTGATGGAACTGATAACCGTGTCATTGCCAGCCTTAGCGCCTTCAATAACCACATCTCCTTTACTCTCAACGGCATAAGTATCGTCACCCAAACCGCCTTTCATGATGTCCTCCCCGGCCAAGCCATCAAAAGAGTCATTACCGGAAGTGCCGATCAACTTATCGTTACCGAGGGATTCAGTATTGCCGCTTTGCGTAATGTTAATCGTCAGGGTTGTACTGTCACTGAATACACCATCCGACGCTGTTACCGTAAAGTCAATGCTTGTGTTCTCTTTTAAGGCTTCAATAGCCTCATCATTGCCCATGAAATAATAGACTCCAGTGGCCTTCTGTACCTGCAATACACCATAAGCACTAGTTTTTGTGATGTAGCCATCATCGTTATTGTCGGTGCCTTCAGAAATGCCGTAAGTAAAAGTGGTGGTACTTCCAACTAATGACTCGAGGTAGGTTGCAAAGCTGTCGTCAAACGCTGTGTCTATAAAGTTAATGGCTGTTGGTGTTGCTAGGGGGGAATTAAAAGTCGTTGAGCCCAAAGCCGATAATGCCCCACCGGTGCCTTGCGTACCGGTATTGCCATCGTTGAATATCCAGTCAATTTGCTGTGATGCGATCGGGCTGTTTGATGTGTTGCTATAAGCTAACGAAGACAAGGCTTCATTGATGCGCTCTTGGGTGGCGTTACTGTTGAAATTAATTATCAGTGTACCGTCGCTGTTACTGACAGTACCGATGGTCACACCCGATAAAATGGCGTCACTCGTTGTAAAAATAAGGTTGCCACTGCCCGAAAATACATCTTGGTTGTTCGCGCCATCGTGACGCACTAAAGTGATAGAGGCTCCCGCGTAATGGCCTTGGGCGGCTAATTCAGCGTCGTAGATTTTTACCGTACTGTCTAGTACCACTGCTGCGCCTTTTACGATATAGCCGGGTGTGCCGTTAAGGCTATTAGCAGAACCAAAAGTAGTGTCTAAACTGCCATCTGGGTTGTACCTCACTAAGGTAAAATCATAATCTCCTCTTGTGAAGGCGCCTGAGATTACAATTTTACCATCCGTTTGCACAATGGCGGATACGCCATATTCGGGATAGAAATAGTCAAAAGAGGTAGTCACTTTGCCATCGCCATCAAAGCTGCTATCCAAAGAACCATCGCTATTGTAACGAGCTAAAGACAGCGTTTGATTAAAGTCACCAGACGTTTCAAATTTCTGGCTAATACCAGCCACCAGAATTTTGCCGTCGGATTGCACGGTGACCGAATAGCCGGAATCATCAAAAGAGCCGAAGTCAGTGGTTACCTTGCCCGCGCCATTAAAACTGCTATCTAAATAGCCATCGCTGTTATAACGGGTTAAGACAAAATCAAGATTATCGCCATTACTGACAGAGCCAGATACGAGAATTTTACCATCGACTTGCAGGGTAAGGGCGGTACCCGAATACCCAAGGGCAGTTATGATTTTGCCATCGCCATCAAAACTGGTATCCAAAGAACCGTCGTTGTTGTAACGAATTAAGGCTAAATCACCAAAAGGGCCAACATTGGAATTTGTTCCCAAGACTGCTAACAGGACCTTGGCATCGGTTTGTGCGATAACAAACCGGGCCTTATCAAAATTGAGGCCAAGGTCGGTAGTTACTTTGCCATCGCCGTCAAAGCTGGTATCCAAAGAACTGTCATTGTTGTAACGCACTATAGCGAAAATGGGGTAATGACTATTACTGCCATTAAGGGTAAGGCCTGCCACCAGGATTTTTCCATCAGTTTGCACGGTAACAGATTGGCCCGCATCAAAATTGGCAGCTAGGGCGGTAGTTACTTTACCATCGCCGTCAAAGCTGTTATCCAAAGAGCCGTCACTGTTATATCGCACTAAGGCAAAGTGAATGTCTTTAATGCTTGCACCTGCCAATAAAATTTTGCCATCGGCTTGCAGGGTGAGGGAATGAGCAAAGGAATCACTATTGACATAGATATCTATTTTGCTATTGCCATCAAAGCTTAAATCTAATGTGCCGTCGCTGTTGTAACGTACTAATCGAATACTGTTATTCCATGTTTTTTCTGCCACCAGAATTTTGCCATCAGTTTGTAGGATGGCGGAGTGCCCAATCCCGAAGCCGTTATTCCAAGCTCCCACCCCTAGTGGAACCAAAACATGAGCCACGGTGCCATCGCCCGCCTTTATAAAAGTAGGTGCGGTGTTGGTGCTTACTGATGGGTTTACCTGACTCATGGCGGTTGTCCTTTTTGGTGTGTGATAGAGACGAAGGGATGGCTCTAATTACTAAGCTGTCGCGAAACTACTTGAAATGTATGAATGCCAGGTGAATGGGGTGCTGTTGCTGCACGAGGATTAACTTAGCTTGTTTTAATCACTGATGATTTGGCTGAGGACTTGCCGCAAAAACGGCAGCGTGAGTTTGCGTTTAGCAGCTAGTGAAGCGCGATCGAGTTTTTCCAGCAAAACCCATAGACCGTTTAGATCTCTGGCGTAATGTGTCAATAAAAACCGGCCGACTTTGGGGGAGATTTCAAAACCGAGTTGGTCGGCTTTAAAGATT
>JABFRC010000334.1 GCA_013141375.1 Methylococcaceae bacterium
GTCTGGCTCATCATGCACTGGAAGAAGAGCTTGCTGCATTTACCGGACGCGAACGAGCGCTGCTGTTCTCCACCGGTTACATGGCTAACATGGGTGCCATCTCGGCACTGGTTGGGCGTGGTGATTCAGTGTTTGAAGACAGACTCAATCATGCCTCATTGCTGGATGGCGGTTTGCTGTCAGGCGCAAAGTTCAAACGTTATGCTCATGCCGATGTTGAACACCTGGAAGTCAATCTCGCCAAGGCTAGCGGCAACCAGTTGATTGTCACCGATGGTGTATTCAGCATGGATGGCGATATGGCACCGCTGCAAGCATTGGCTCTAGTCGCAAAACGACACGATGCCTGGTTGATGGTGGATGATGCGCATGGTTTGGGCGTTCTTGGCGCATCAGGTGGCGGCGTGTTGGAAATCAGTCAGTTAAACCAGAATGATGTGCCGATATTAGTCGGCACGCTGGGTAAGGGCTTTGGCACCTTTGGGGCTTTTGTGGCCGGTTCTGAAGTGTTGATTGAAACCCTGATTCAAAAAGCCAGAACCTATGTTTACACCACGGCCTTGCCTGCCGCGGTTGCCGAAGCGACGCGTGCCAGCTTGAAGCTTATCATCGCCGAACCCTGGCGCCGTGAGAAGCTGGAAAAATTGTCCCAGCATTTTCGCCTGGGCGCTCAACAGCTGGGTTTGCAGTTGATGCCGTCGGCTTCACCGATTCAACCTATCGTCATCGGAGATAGCCAGCAGGCGGTGGCCATCAGCAAGCAACTGTTGAGCGACGGTTTTTTAGTCAGCGCGATTCGTCCGCCGACGGTGCCGCAAGGCAGCGCACGGTTACGGGTGACCTTGTCGGCATTGCACGAGTTTGAGCAGGTTGATCAGTTGCTGGAAGCGATAGTTCACAGAATATCTGAGCAAGTTGATTTCGTTCACGGTTCGACACGCTCACCACGAACGAAATCAACTTCTGCCGTTCGTCCTGAGACCTTCGACTCAGCTCAGGAGAGCCTTATTGAAGGACAACTTAAAGATTTTTAAATGACCAAAATTCACCAGGAAACCTATGGCAGCGGCAAGCCCCTCGTGCTGGTGCATGGCTGGGCAATGCATACCGGCATCTGGCGGGGTTTTGCCAAACAGCTGGCGCAATACTATCGAGTGACCTGCATTGATTTACCTGGGCATGGGCAGAGTGAGCCTTTACGTCCTTTTGAATTGGACCAGATCTGCGAAGTGTTAGCACACAATGTTTCCGACGAGCCTGCCGTTTGGCTGGGCTGGTCTTTGGGCGCGACGGTAGCGCTTGATATTGCCAGGCGCTTTCCGAAACGTTGTTCGGCGTTAATCCTGATGACCGGCAATCCGCATTTTACTCAAGTCAATGTTGACGATGGCAGTCGGCAATGGCCGGGCATGAAAACGGCCTTGCTCGACAGTTTTGCCGAGAATCTCCAAGAAAACTGCCAGGCGACGTTGCTGCGCTTTCTGTCATTGCAGGTCAACGGCTTGCAGGGTTACAAACCGTTGATGAAAGAACTCAAAACCGTTATCGCACAATATCCAGCACCCGATGATGCAACGCTGCAGGGCGGGCTGTCTATTTTGAAGAACGCCGATTTAAGACCCGCTCTGGTGGATTTGTCTATGCCAGTGTTGGCTATCTTTGGCGCCAAAGATGCCTTGGTACCGGTTGCGGTGGCGGAATTCATGCAGCAACTAGCGCCAAATATGAGAATCAAGATCATCGACAAAGCCGGTCACGCGCCATTTTTATCGCATCCCAATGAAGTCGTCGCATTGATGACTGATTTTATCGAACACCATGTTTAACCCGGACAAAGTCAAAATCAGGCAATCATTTGCAGCGGCTTCCATTACTTATGATGGCGCAGCCGAGTTGCAACGCACGGTCGGTAAGGCTTTATTGGCTGGCGTAAGTGCTGAAACTTTGTCAGGCAGGCTAATGGATCTGGGCTGCGGTACCGGCTTTTTAACGGCTGAATTATTATCCGACAATCCGCGCCAATCGATGATTGCTGTCGATATTGCTATGGGAATGCTCAATGCCACGCGCGGCAAACTGATAAACCATAACAATGTCAGTTATGTCTGCGCCGATGCCGAATTGTTGCCGGTTGCCGCGAGTACCCTGGATGGTGTGGTGTCCAATCTTGCGCTGCAATGGTGTCGAAATCTTGAGGCCGTGTTTGCTGATCTTAAGCGGGTCATCAAGCCTGGCGGACAGTTGGTGTTTTCAACTTTTGGGCCGCAAACTTTGCAGGAATTGAAAGCGGCCTGGGCCGAGGTCGACGATTACAGTCATGTCAACGAGTTTTATGATGTCAAAGAACTGGAAGTATTTTTACGGCAAGCAGGCTTTAGGCAGCTGCAAATCGAATCCAGAACCTATGTCTCAAGCTATGATTCCGTGCTCGATTTGATGCATGAGTTACAAGCCATCGGCGCGCAAAATGTGATCGGGGAACGTAGTAAAACCATCACCACAAAATTGCAGTTACAAAAAATGATTACTGCTTATGAGACTCGTCGAGTAAACAGCAAAATTCCTGCGACATACGAATGCTTGTTTGTGCAGGCAAGGGCTTAATAATGTCACAAGGCTATTTCATAACCGGAACTGACACCGATGCAGGCAAAACCTGGGCAACCCTGGCATTGATGCAATATTTCAAGCAGCAAGGTAAATCGGTAGTGGGCATGAAGCCGGTGGCTGCCGGATGCGGTATGCAGGATGGGCAACTTAAAAACGCTGATGCCTTGATGCTGCAAGCCCATTCATCCGTCGATGTGGCTTACGAACTGATTAATCCTTATGCCTACGAATTGCCGGTATCGCCGCATATCGCCGGTAGCATCAACCCTGTCGAGCTGGACAAAGTATTGACTTGTTATGATGGACTTAGCCGTCAGGCGGATGTCATTTTGGTGGAAGGTGCGGGCGGTTGGCTGGCGCCGATCAATCAGCATCAGGATATTAGCGATTTAGCCAAGGCCTTGGCATTGCCGGTGATTATGGTCGTCGCCATCAGATTGGGTTGTATCAATCATTCCAAATTGACCTATCAAGCTATCAGCCAGTCCGGATTGCCATGCGCGGGTTGGATTGCAAACTGCACGGATCCAGCCATGTTGGCGCGTGAGGAAAATATACAGACCATTGCCGCTGCCGTGGCTATGCCGTTATTAGGCGTGTTGCCTTATACTGACCTGGCTGATTTTGATGCTTTGGCTAGTTTTCTTCAGTTGTGAGCTATTTAGACACGATTCAGCTTTTGCCGGTTACCCTATAATCAGCCACTCATCGTTTGGCTGAACAGTTAAGTCATCTCTTGTTTTATTTGCCGACATTGTCGGTACAAGGTTTTCTATGTTGAAACGTTATACGCCATCTCTGAAACTGAGCATTGCAATGGGTTTGTTGCTATCGGGTTGCGCGCCGACCCGGCAAATTGCTATTGATCATCCGTCTCTTGATGCACCCGCTACAGAGGGCCAAAGCGCGGCACAGACCAGAAAATCCAAATCATTTCAGCCATTGTCAGGCTTTCAATCAATTGATGGCGATGATTATTATCTGCGGCTGGTTTCGGAGTTTGAATTCAAAGGCGAAAACGTTTTAAAAGGCGGCTGCAGCAATATGACACCGTCTTATGAAAAAGGCGATCAAACGTCGGCACTGCTGTTTAGTGTGCGTAATGAAGCGCTGAAATTTACCAATGAAGTGCCTGGATTTTCTTATCAGTCAGCCACCGGCAAATGTAATTTTAAGTTCGAAGCCAAAAAGCATAATCTCACGCCCTGGATGCGCCTGGATTTAGGTAAGGAAACCTCGATTGATTACAGCTTCGTCTCCAGCGCCAACAGCGATGTCGACGTTAACGGTTTGGTCAATGATGTGACCGCCGCCAGTAATTTACTGGCGTTAACCGGCGTGGGGCTGGGTGTCTCCGTGATGGGGCAGTTTGCCGGGCAATGGGTAAAAAATAATCCGCAAACAATTAGCCCCAATCAGGCAGCTTCAAAAGCCAGTTCCGAGTCGCATTCGTTGCCTGCTGTGGTCAGCTATTCAGGCAAAGTCGGCACGCTCAATCAAACTACATTTAATGTCTATGCCGTCGCCGAAGGTGGAATCAATGTGTTTGGTGCAGACACCAAGCCGATGGGCGAGTTGAAGATTATTCCGGAAATTACCTCATCTTTATTACTGCAAAAAACGTCTGTTGATGGCGTGCCCGATGCCCGCGACTTGTCGTTGGAAGAAATTGGTTATCTGCCCATAAAATCTGCCACGGGCGAGATAAAACTATTCGATTTGATCGAGCAATCCAAACATCCAGCCAAGCCGAATTTAAAGCCGGACTGGAGCAAGTATGATGAAGTGGAGGGCGAGTGTCGCAAATTAAAACTGGTATTAAAGGATTTGGGCTTTAACAAGTTTGATCGTAACGCGGTGATTTATTACTTTTTGGCAAAAACGTCCGATTGGAAAAATTACAACATCAATCAGAATAAAGTGCCGAGTGCGGAAATGCGCCCGAAAGTGCTGGAAGGTTTTCGCAGCAAGGACTTTGGCTCGTGTTTGAACCTGGATGATTACGTCACCATGAAAGCGATGGGCTTGCCCGTGAATACCCATGCAGATTGGAATGGCATGGTGGAAGCCAGCCAACAAAAAGAGCAGGTGTTTTCGCCAATCAAATCGATTGAACGTCAACTGGTGTCAGTATTAAAAAACACCAATAAAACGGAAATGGAGCAGCAATTGTTTCCGTTGTTGAGCACGGCAAAAAATGGTGAGGGCTATGTGCTGTTGCAAAATCACTTGGGCAGCTTTGGCTTGGAAACGTTGATGAATGGTTCGACAGTCGCGCCAATTGCGGCACCGCCTGCTGACGTTCCGGCTTTAGAAACTGCAACGCCAACGCCAACGCCGAATGCCGAAGCTACTATTACGATTCCCGGTGAAGGATTGCCCGTTACCGCCCGGCAGTTGGCGAATATTTTTTCGGGATTATTGATCAATGAACTCAGTTGTGCTCGTCCGATCCCCGATCAACAAGGCAAACAAGCGGGTAATGTCGGCATTTTGTTGTTTACGACGAAAGATGGCAGTCCACGAGCAAAAGGCGGAGCCATCGAGTTTGAATTTTCAGCCGGAAAAATCAACCGGATTGCCTTCCAATCGTCGACTCATCGAGACTTTGAACAGGATTTACTGGATAGACCGGAATTAGGCGGCTGTCGGATTGATCCGGCGTTTGTGACTAAGTTGCATTAAAGATTCAGGATATATAAAAGGCGGCTATCAAGCCGCCTTTTTTGTAGGTTCAAACCGATGTTATAGTATGTTTTTTACGGTAACGCACTGAAGAGAAAATCGATAGGCCTATCAACACGGCACCCACCAGACCGGTGACGATTTCAGAGATGTGGTGGTTAATACTGACCAGCATAATGCCAGCTAGCGCCCCGATGGCGTAGTGAGCGCCATGCTCCAGAAACACATATTCATCCAGGGTGCCTTTGTGAACCAAATAGATGGTGATACTGCGCACGAACATGGCACCGATAGCCAGGCCTAGCATGATGATGACAACATCCTGAGTAATCGCAAACGCGCCGATCACGCCATCAAAGGAAAATGAAGCATCCAGCACTTCAAGATAAATAAAGCTCATCATGCCGGCTTTTTTGGCGACGACAGCCACTTCTTCGCCGATTTCCTTATCTTCAAACAATGCTGCGCAGCTATCAACAAGTACGAATAAGACAACGCCGGAAACGCCGGCAATCAAGGCTTCAAGTCGGTCTTCAAGTGGCAGGTAATGTTGGGTAATCAACAAAAGTGTGAGTGCCACGATGATTTCAATGGCTTCCAGTCTGCCAAACGCGCCGATCTTTCTTTCTATCCAGCCCAGCCAGTACAAATCCTTTTCTTCATTAAACATGAAGGAGAAAAATACCATCAGCAAAAACATGCCGCCAAACGCCGAGATTTCTACATGGGCATCGTTCAAATGTTTAGCATAGGTTGCAGTGTCGTGGAGGGCCATTTGCGTGACACCGATAAAATCGATGCCTGTTGCCACAGCAACAATGACTATTGGAAACAGTAGACGCATGCCAAACACAGCGATGATCATGCCCCAGGTTAAAAAATAGCGTTGCCAGCGAGCATCCATATCTTTTAACACCGATGCGTTAACAACGGCGTTATCGAATGATAAACTGACTTCAAGAACACCTAAAATGACGGCGAAAAATGCACCCATCATTCCGCCCCAATAAAAGGCAGTGCTAAGGCAAAGGATTGCAACTAAAAATGAAATACGAAAATGCTGCATGAAATACTCGCTTAAGGGTTAGTGTTTTTATAACGCTATGAAAGCGCCAAGTTGAGCCATCTATAACTACAAGGTCATCCGTGAATTATACCGACGATTTTAAACAAGCCGCACAACAACTGATCGATGCGGGACATTTTATTGACAGTAAAGGTTGGGTGCCGGCAACCAGTGGTAATTTCTCTGCCCGATTAAACGATGGCACGATTGCCATAACGGTGTCCGGTCGGCATAAGGGGCGCTTGCAAGTTGAGGACATCATGCGCATTGATGGTGATGGCCAATCCCTTGATGGCAAAACGCCTTCCGCCGAAACCTTGCTTCATACCCAGCTATATCAACGCTTTCCGTCGGTTCATTCAGTGTTACATCCGCATTCACTGAACGCTACCTTGGTGTCGCGTGTTTTCAAAACAGAAATTGTGCTGGAAAATTACGAATTATTAAAAGCCTTTGCGGGGATCAAGACCCATGAAAGCCGTTTAGTTGTGCCGGTTTTTGCCAATGACCAAGATATTCCAAGATTGGCCAAGCAAGTTGACGCTTATCTGAATCAACAAAGTATTCACGCTTACATCATTGATGGGCATGGACTATATACCTGGGGCAACTCAATCCAAGAAACCCTACGCCATCTTGAGGCGCTGGATTTTTTATTTGAATGTGAATTAAAACTACATGGAGTGAAATAATTATGACCGCATTAACCATTTATCCTGATCGACATCCTGAATCCGGTGAGTTGTACAGCGATTTTGCAGTGATTCATCAGCAATTGGCCAACATTGATGTGCAAATTGAGCGCTGGACAGCTAACGGAGTTTTGGCGAAAGATGCCGATCAAGAGACTGTTATTGCCGCATACTCCGACTCAGTCGAGCGACTTAAACAGCAATACAATTTTCAGTCGGTAGACGTGGTCAAGTTAACGCCTGATCATCCGGATAAAGCTGTTTTCAGGCAGAAGTTTCTTGCCGAGCACACACACGATGACTTCGAAGTACGTTTTTTTGTCGAAGGCCGCGGGCTGTTTTATTTGCATGTCGGTAATCAAGTGTTTGCGATACTTTGTGAGCAGGGTGATCTAATTAGTGTGCCAGGTAATACCACGCACTGGTTTGACATGGGCGAAAACCCACACTTTGCTTGCATAAGGCTGTTTACCAAGCCCGATGGTTGGGTAGCCGATTTTACCGGCAGCGAAATCGCCTCAACCTTCCCTTCCTTAGATCAATATGTTGCAGAGTTAGCATGATTAAAGCCATCGTTACTGATATTGAGGGCACTACCTCATCAATTTCTTTTGTTCAGGATGTATTGTTTCCCTATGCTCGAGCGCATATAGCCGACTTTATTCGTCGGTATGAAAGTATGCCTCAGGTTGAGGCATTACTGGAGGATGCCCGCAGCGAAGTGGGTGCTGATTTAACGACCGAGCAGCTTATCGATCAGTTCATCGAGTGGATTGATGAAGATAAAAAAGTAACGCCGTTAAAATCCTTGCAAGGCATGATCTGGGAAACCGGCTATCAACAAGGCGGTTTCAAAGGCCATATTTATCCGGATGCGGCAGAACGGCTAAAGGCTTGGAAGGCGCAAGGACTGGATTTGTATATTTATTCTTCCGGTTCTGTTTATGCACAAAAGCTGCTCTTTGCGCATACCGAATATGGCGACTTAACACCTTTGTTTTCCGGCTATTTTGATACCCATGTCGGCGCGAAAAGAGACCCCCAATCGTATCTTCACATTGCCGAAAAACTGGCTTTGCCTGTGTTCCAAATACTGTTTCTATCCGACATAAAAGAAGAACTCGATGCGGCACACAAGGCTGGTTTCAGCACTCTTTGGTTAGTTCGCGAAGGTGATATCGATAATCATGCCGTTCATAAACAAGTGGCAAATTTCGAGCAAATCCACCCTTAGGGTGTTTTTTACTTAACGCAATTGCTGTCCGGTTACAGCGTCAAAAATCGCGGTCTCTCGTTGCAGTCCGCCGACCTCGCCATGGACGATAAAAATATCTTCGCCCGCAAAAGGTTTCAGTAATTTTCTTGCTGACCTGATCGCGGGCCGGGACGTTTGATTGGCGCTGGTGGATACCAGTGGACCGTCAAATTGTTCGCATAAGGCTGCCGCTATGGGGTGCGCGGTGACACGCACTGCCAGAGAATCATGATCCCCCGTCAACCACTGTGGCACCCAAGGTTGGGCAGGAATGACCCAAGTTACCGGCCCGGGCCAAGTGGCACTGACGCGTTCAATAATGGTAGGGCTCAGCACCAGATACGGGTGCAGTTGCTCCAGTGACGATGCGATAAGAATCAGCCCCTTTTCAATCGGGCGATGTTTGATTTCAAGAAGCCTCATCACTGCATTTTCATTGAGTGGATCGCAGCCTAAACCGTAAACAGCTTCTGTCGGATAGGCAATCACCTCACCAGCCTTAAGGTGGCGGACGGAGTTGGTTATTTTGAAAGAGGCGTGGGACATGGCTTCTGCTCACTGCGCTAGTTCCCAATTTAGAGATTAGGAGCCAGCACAGTATAAATTAAATATCCTTAGGCCCCTGTACATCGGCCGGATCACCTTCATAAGGTGTCGCATATTTGCAATCTTTTTGCGGGCAGACTTTTTCGACGCCGTTGCGTTTGGTTTCTTTGACGGTCAGGATGGGCCAGTTACATTCCGGGCAGCTTTCTTTGACCGGTGCATTCCATAGGGCGTAGTCGCACTTGGGGTATTCGGAGCAGGAATAGAATATTTTGCCGTTTCGCGATTTGCGTTTGAGGATGCTGCCTTTTTTGCATTGCGGGCATTCAACGCCGGTATCGGCGGGTTTTTCGATGGGTTCGATGTGGCGACATTTGGGGTAGGCACTGCAGCCGATGAATTTTCCGTAGCGGCCGGTTTTTAGTACCAGCGGCGATTCGCATTTGGGGCAGACGCGGCCTTCCACGACTTCGGGTTCATTACTGGCAGCGCCGTCGTCGTTGAGATTGCGGGTGTAGGAACACGTCGGGTAGTTGGTGCAACCGATAAAGCGGCCATTCTTACCTAAACGAATTGACAGCGGACTGGCGCATTCCGGGCATTTTTCGTCGATCGCTTCCTGCGTGACGTCTTTACGCTGCACACTTTCTTCTTTCTCATGGATCAGTGTGGTGAAAGGGGTCCAGAATTCATGCATCAATGGAATCCAGTCTTTTTCGCCGCGTGAGACTGCATCGAGTTCGTCTTCCAGGTTGGCTGTGAAGTCGTAATCAACGTATTTGGTGAAATGCTCGGTCAGGAACTTGTTAACGATTCGGCCGACATCGGTGGGATAAAAACGTTTGCTATCGAGGGTGACGTAGTCACGATTTTGCAGAGTCGAAATAATCGATGCGTAGGTGGAAGGTCGGCCAATACCATGTTCTTCAAGGGATTTGACCAGGCTGGCTTCGCCATAACGCGGCGGCGGCTCGGTAAAATGCTGTATGGCATTGATGTCGTTTAGGGCAACAGGTCGGCCTTCTTCCAAGGGTGGCAAAAAGCTTTCTTTGTCGTCGCTTTCTTTGCTGTCGTCTTTACCTTCCAGATACACAGCCATGAAGCCGGGTATCGCAATGGTGGAGCCGGTAGCTCTGAATACGTGCTGGCCGTTGCCGCAGCTTAAATCAACGCCAACTAAGTTGAGCGTGGCGTGAATCATCTGGCAGGCCATGGTGCGCTTCCAGATAAGTTCATAAAGTTTGAACTGTTCGGCACTCAAGTAATTTTTGATGTTACTGGGTAAATGCCGCGCAGACGTTGGGCGTATCGCTTCGTGTGCTTCCTGGGCATTTTTCGATTTGGTTTTGAATAGCCGAGGTTCTTTCGGTACGTTCTCTGGACCGTAGGTTTCGGCAATCAGAGCGCGAATGTCGTCAACCGCTTCAATTGACAGATTGACCGAGTCGGTACGCATGTAGGTGATTAAACCAGCCGTTTCGCCGCCGATGTCTATCCCTTCATAAAGCTGCTGGGCCACCATCATGGTGCGTTTGGTGGTGAAGCCGAGTTTGCGTGACGCTTCCTGTTGTAGCGTTGAGGTGATGAAAGGCGCAGCGGGTTGACGTTTTTGTTGTTTCTTTTCGAGTTTGTCAACCAACAGTTGACCGTCGGCGGCATCCAGTAAGGTTTGTTTAGTTTTTTCTGCCAGTTCTTGGTCAGTTATGCTGAATTGGCTGATTTTTTCGCCGGCAAATTGGGTGAGTTTGGCTTTGAATTTTTGTTCGTGAGCAGTTAGTGCGGCGTCAACTGTCCAATACTCGCGGGTTTTGAAGGCTTCAATTTCTAATTCGCGTTCGACGATCATGCGCAAAGCCGGACTTTGTACGCGGCCTGCAGACAAACCGCGACGGATTTTTTTCCACAATAATGGCGACAGGTTAAAACCCACCAGATAGTCAAGCGCGCGTCTGGCTTGTTGTGCGTTGATTAAATTGATGGCTAATTCTTCCGGATGAGCAATGGCATCAGTCACGGCTTTTTTGGTGATTTCATGAAACACCACCCGATGGACTGGTTTGTCTTTGAGCAGTTTCTTTTCCTTAAGTAGCTCGTACAAATGCCAGGAAATAGCTTCGCCTTCTCTATCCGGGTCGGTTGCCAGATATAAAGTGTCGGCGACTTTGAGGGCTTTACTGATGGCTTGGACGTGACGCTGATTGCGCTCGATAACTTCGTATTTCATCGCAAAGTCGTTGCCGGGATCGACAGCACCTTCTTTAGGAATCAGGTCGCGTACATGGCCGTAAGAGGCTAGTACGTGAAAGTCTTTGCCCAGATATTTCTCGATAGTTTTGGCTTTTGCAGGAGACTCTACAATGACAAGATTTTTACTCATTTAATTAGGTGCTGGGTGACGATCGTTTAATTCAAATAGGTCGGAACAAGGTCATAGACGATGTCTTCCATTCTGGAGAAGGCCATTTCTTCATCCGGTTGACTTAGCAATATCATCAACACAATCCATTTAAGTTTTTCCATGGATATCTCTTCCTCTTCTAATGCCATGGCGCGATCAATCACAATTTCGCGGTTAGCAGGATTGAGTATGCCCTTGTGTTCAAGAAACATGATGAAGTTGATCGCTTCCAGATTAAGCCTGGCTTTTTCTTCCGGGCAAAAAATTCGAAAAGACGGAGATACACTGGGTTTAATTGCATTTTGAAGATTGAGTGACTCTAGCCAGTCAAAGGCTTTATTGACTTCAGGTTGCTCAAAGCCGGCAGCCAATAGTTCGGTTTTGACCACTGAACTATCGGGTAGGATTTCAATTTCATCTTCCATGTAGTTTTCAAATAAGTACATCAGTACATCGAATATATTTTCTTTCATAGGTCGTTTGCTGTTTAGTGTATTCGGATATAGCAACCGCCAGCAGCTGCCTCTATATGACCTTGCAACTCAAGAATCAGTAACATGGACGAGATAATTTCAACGGATTGGCCCGTTTTTTCGACCAGATTGTCGATGGAAGTTGGGTGAAACATGATTAGATTCAATAATGTTTGCTGCTCAAGGTCAAGCGTTGATTGCACTTCGCTCGCAAGTGATTCTTCATCTTGTTGAAAGTATTGACTTAATTCTTCGAGAATATCTTGTGTGGTTTCGACGAGTTTTGCGCCTTCGCGGATTAAAGCGTTACAACCGCGGGCTAATGGGTTGTGAATTGAACCCGGAATGGCAAATACTTCACGGTTTTGTTCCAACGCCATCCTCGCTGTAATTAGTGAGCCACTTTGTTTGGCGGCTTCAACCACTAATAAACCCTGGCATAGACCACTGATAATCCTGTTTCGTCTCGGAAAGTGATTGGCTTTCGCTAAGGTGCCGGGCGGGAATTCTGAAACTATTGCGCCGGTGTTGACGATGTCGGTGGCTAGTTCTTTATGCCGAGCAGGATAAACTCTGTCTAGGCCGGTTCCGGCGACGGCTATGGTGTAGCCTCCGACACTAAGTGCGCCTTGGTGGCTGGCTGCATCAATGCCTAAAGCCAAGCCGCTGGTAATGATAAAGCTGTGTCGGCTTAAGTCTTGGGCAAAGCTATAGGCGCAATCAATGCCGGACGACGAAGGATTACGACTGCCGACAATGGCAATCTGCGGACGAGCAAGTAGCTCAGGATTGCCGCGCACAAACAAAATAGGCGGTGGATCAGCAATTTCTTTCAGTTGTTCAGGATAAAGTGGATCGTTAAGTGTTAGCGCCCAATTGTTGTCTTGTGCCAACCATTCAAGATCATAATCTATGGTCGTCCAGTCAGGGTTTTTAATGGCCTGAATAATGTCGCTTTTTAAACCTAATGCGGACAGGGAGGTTGGTGATTCGCTGAATAACTGCTGAGGTAGAAGACTTTCCAGTAATCGAAGATAAGTGCGGCAACCCAGCCCTGGAATGCGCAATAGCGCAAGCCAGTAGCTTAAGTCAGGTTTTAGAGATTGTGCTTGAGTGTTCAGCGGGTTTGGACTTTATCGAGGAGATGAATTGCGCGAGAGGCTTTCATGACCAGGGCGTAACTGACTTTCTCAAAAGGACGGAAGATCATGACCTTTCCGGCGATTTCATCAGGCAATGTCACTGTATCGTTTTTCGTCTTGCTATAAGGATCTCTTACTTTATTGCCGCGTTGATAGATGTCCAGTTCATGGCCAATTTTCAGGCCGTCTTGTGTACCTTTATCGATGACAACGACATTGTGCAGACCAATGTGCGAAACACCGCCCAGTAGGCTGATGATGCTGCCGTTAATGGCTGTTTCAGGTGGGCGAGGAAAATAATTGAGCGTAATGTCGTCTTCGCTATTGAGCATGACTCTATCGCCGGTGCGGATTTCACTTTCTGATTTATTGATCAGTAAGGTCGCGGGGTCACCTGTTTTTTGCAGTGAAGCGTCAGCAATATAGATTGCCTCGTAGCCAAGAATTTCACCGGTTTCGGGGCTTTTGTATGTGCTGCCGGTTCTATAAATGGTATATGAAAGATTGTTGGGGTCTTGAATCTCACGGACATAGACTCTGTCGCCGCTACCCGCAATCAAATGCTCCCCTGCAAAATCAACCACATAAGGTGCTGAATTGAGCTCATTTTCACTCACCACACGGGGTGAGCTTAAATATTGCGCAATATCGTTGATGGGGATCATTTTAATCGCTTGTTTTATGCTGGTTTCCCTGATGCAAGGCAGCACCTTGCCATCTGCGGATACCGCAAAATCTTTGCGACCATTTTTATAGTCTTCTTCCTTGAGGACGCAGGGGCCATTATTTACAATCGGCACAGATTGTTCGTTGCGAGATAAAGAAAGCTGTGGCTTGCCATCAACCAAAGAAAAGTAAATGGTATCGCCGGGGTAGATCAGGTGAGGATTTTGAATCTGGTTGTTGTGCTGCCAGAGATCCGGCCACTGCCATGGGTGAGTGAGGAATTTGCCGGAAATATCCCAAAGCGTGTCGCCTTTTACAACCGTGTACTGATTGGGATGAGACGGGTTGAGTTGCAGTTCTTCTGCCCAGCAATTGATGCTGATAACCAATGTTGCCAACAATCCCAAGAGTGTTCGAAAAGCCATAGTAATTCCTGTTGAGTCTTTAAAAAGCGTTTGGGCGAAGTTTAGATGAATTCATACATAATTCCACTTTAAATTAAAAGCATTGATTTTAAAGGGATTAATTGCGAACTGTCGTTTTTGTAGTTTGTTAATATTCTTGAAGGAAAAAGGTCGAAGCCTTTATATATCAATCGCTGCAGGGTTTGGGCTTTATTCCAAAATCATATAGAATCCGAGCACCTAATTACGTCAGTGGTGAATTTGTTGAGTATTTTAACCATCCTTGAGTTTCCCGATGAGCGCCTGCGTAAATTGGCTACGCCGGTGATGAAGGTTGATAATTCTATTAAAAAGCTGGTCGATGACATGCTTGAAACCATGTATGAATCGCGTGGTGTGGGTTTGGCGGCTACACAGGTGAATGTGCATAAGCAGGTTATCGTGATCGATATCAGCGAAGAAAAAGATGCGCCGTTTTGTTTGATCAATCCGGAGATTATCGAAAAAGATGGCGTTAAGGAATCGGAAGAAGGCTGTTTGTCCGTACCGGGTTTTTTTGAGAAAGTTAAACGTGCTGAACATATCAGAGTGCGAGCTTTAGATAAGGATGGTCAATCCTTTGAGTTTGAAGCCAGGGAATTATTGGCGGTCTGTGTTCAGCATGAAATGGATCATTTAAATGGCAAGCTATTTGTCGATTACATTTCATCTTTAAAACGTCAGCGAATAAAAAAGAAGTTGGAAAAAATTCATAAAATGGAACAAGGCTAAGGCATCGTGAAAATTATTTTTGCAGGTACTCCCGAATTCGCGGTGCCCAGTTTGCAGCTGTTGCTTGATTCAAAATATCAGGTGGTTGCTGTGTATACGCAACCTGATCGCCCATCAGGCAGAGGGCGAAAATTAACTCCTAGTCCGGTAAAGGCACTGGCGTTGGCAGCTGACATCCCCGTGTTGCAACCCACGTCGTTTAAATCTGATGAAGAACTTCAGAAATTAAAGGACTTCGATGCTGATCTGATGGTTGTCGTTGCTTACGGAATGATTTTGCCGCAGACGGTTTTAGATACGCCAAAGTTGGGTTGTATCAATGTTCATGGCTCATTGTTGCCAAGATGGCGTGGCGCTGCGCCGATTCAGAGGGCATTGATTGCGGGCGATGAAAAAACCGGTGTGACTATCATGCAGATAGTTCGAAAACTTGATGCCGGCGATATGCTGCATAAAGAAGAATGCGCGATTGGGCCGGAAGATACGGCCAGCGATTTGCATGATCGCCTTGCGCATTTGGGCGCGATAGGTTTGGATAAAGTCCTGGAGCAAATCAAAGTTGGCGCGTTGTACTCGGAGCTTCAGGACGAAGCGCTCGTGACCTATGCAGAGAAACTGGATAAGTCAGAATCGGATATTGACTGGACGCAATCGGCTCAGCAGTTGTCCCGAAAGGTGAGGGGGCTTAATGCTTGGCCCGTGGCGCAAACCTATTACCAAAACCAAGTGCTGCGTATTTGGCAGGCTCAGCCCATTGATGAAGTGTCAGATGTGTTGCCAGGCACGGTCAAATGTACCCATAAAGCTCTCGATGTCGCGACAGGTGATGGCTGGTTAAGATTGCTGGAAGTGCAATTACCTGGTGGTAAGCGTATTCCTGCACAGGCTTTTTTAGCTGCCCATCAACTCAATGGAGTGATTCTTGGTCACAGCTCCGAGCAGAATTAGGACATCCCATTGAATAGCCGATTAATCGCCGCGAAGGTACTCAATAAAGTTTTTCAAAACGGGCAGTCGTTGACTGCTGCACTTGATGATGTTTTATCCAACAATTCTGCTGAAACGATTGAGTCTAAAGATAAGGCCTTTATTCAGGCTCTATGCTATGGCGTTTGCAGGCAAAGTTATCGTCTTGAATTGATATTAAATGAGCTATTGGATAAGCCTTTAAAAGATCTTGAAGTGAAGGCATTGGTCTTAGTGGGTTTATATCAGCTTGAGTTTATGAGGGTAAAGCCGCATGCCGCCGTTTCGGAAACAGTCCAGGCCGCGCGAAAAAAGCCTTGGGCGAAAGCCTTACTCAATGCTGTATTGCGCAATTATTTACGCAAGCAAGATGAGTTAACTCAAAAAGCGAACAGTGTGCAAGTGGCTGCAACCAGTCATCCTGACTGGTTGATAAAGCGAGTTGAACAAGACTGGCCTCAGCACGCGCCGGATATATTCATGGAAAATAACTTGCAAGCGCCTTTAGTCTTGCGGGTAAATCAAGCCAAAGTCAGTCGAGCCGATTATTTAACGCAACTTGAAGAGCAAGGCATTATTGCCGCGGCGGTCAACTTTTGTCCGTCTGCAATTGTGATTGAGAAGCCTGTTCAGGTTGAATCGCTGCCAGGATTTTCTAGCGGTTTGGTTTCAGTTCAAGATACGGCGGCACAATTAGCTGCGGGATTGCTGGATGTGCAGCCCGGTCAGCGTGTGTTGGATGTGTGTGCGGCACCTGGTGGTAAGGCGGCCCATATTCTTGAGTTCCAGCCAGGACTAAAAGAGCTGGTCGCTGTAGATATTGACGCAAGCAGAATGCAGCGAGTTCGGCAAAACTTGGATCGGCTGAGCTTATCTGCCGGCTTATTGGTAGGCGATGCCTCTCAGCCGGCAAATTGGTGGGACGGTCAGCAATTTGAGCGAATTTTGATAGATGCACCCTGTTCGGCAATTGGTGTTATTCGCCGACATCCCGATATCAAAATTTTGCGCAGAGATGAGGATTTTCAACCATTGATTGCGCTGCAAAAGAAGATATTGCAGGCAATCTGGCCGCTATTAGCTCCGGGCGGTGCTTTGTTATATGCCACTTGTTCCATTTTAAAACAAGAAAATGAATGCCAAATAGCTGCATTTATCGAGTCTCATCCTGATGCGGTCAATTTGCCTATCAACGCTGACTGGGGCTTGTCCGTAAGTTACGGGCGACAAATCATTACCGGAGAGTCGTCGATGGATGGCTTTTATTACGCTTTGTTGGGTAAGTGTTAGGTGCCTTGTTTCGTCATTTTGTTGTGTTGTTTGTTTGCTTTGCCTAAGACTGTCGTTGCCGATGAATTTGGCTTTGCGGTGAAGAATGCAGAAATGACATTGCAAGGTGATCACTATGTGCTCAATGCGGAGTTTGACTTCGCACTTAGCATGCGCGCAAGAGAGGCTCTGCAAAATGGCATTCCACTTTATTGGGTGATGCAAGTCAAGGTGCTGCAACATCGAGATCTACTCTGGAATAAGTCGCTGGTTGAACGATCAATTCGCTATAAAATTCAATATCACGCACTCTTGAATATGTATCGCGTTAGAAATGAACTTACTGAACAAGTGACCAACTTTTCCACGCTGACGTCTGCTTTAGACGAGATATCCTCACTGCATAACTTTACCGTGATTGCGCAGTCCGAGTTAGATCAAACCAGCCGGTATCTTGCCGCGGTGCAAGTCAAGCTTGATCGCGATGCGCTACCTTTACCGCTTAGGCCGATTGCCTTTGTCAATCCTCAATGGTACTTGTCCAGCCCTTGGTTTGTATGGTCCCTGAAAAACTGAAGCCCCCTTTGGGCGTATCGATTTTTATACTTTTTGCACTGATATTACTGTCTTTGCAGTTGATGAGCTCGGCTACCCAGGAATCTTCCGAATTAAGTGCAATGTATTCCTGGTTGTTGCTGATCAATGCTCTGGGATCGGTGGTGTTGTTAGGCTTGGTGGGTGCTAACATTTATGCATTAGCGCGAAATGCCAAGCGCCGGGAGGCGGGATCCCGGCTGACGGTGCGAATGGTGTCCTTGTTCGTGGTGCTCGCTTTGGCCCCCGCTGCAATCGTGTTCTATTTTTCTATGCAGTTTTTGCATCAAGGCATCGATAGTTGGTTCAATGTCGAAATTGACAGAGCCATGGAAGATGCTCTTGAGCTAAGTCAGGCCTCTTTAGATCAGCGTATGCGTTGGCATTTGCGACAAACACAACAACTCACCGAAAAATTGCTGGATGTAACGACAACCGTTGCTACCTTGGAGCTTGAAAATCTGCGCGAAGTGTCCGGGGCTTCGGAAATGACGCTGTTTTCCCGTCAAGGCAGAATTATTGCGTCAAGTAGTATTAATCCTGGCGATATTTTGCCCAGCCTCCCGGATGAACACATCTGGATGAAGTTGCGCCAAAATGGTGAGTATGTTGCCTTGGCGCCTGTTACGGAAGATGAATTGATGATTCAGGTGATCGTCACGGTTAAGGCGAACGAGCCCCAGTATTTGCAAGTGTTATATCCGGTGCCGGTACGAATTGCTGACCTGGCCGATTCTGTAGAGTTTGCGTTTGTGCGCTATCAGGAAATGAATTTTCTGAGGAATTCACTCAAATTGAGTTTTTCGCTGGCTTTGTCATTGGTGTTATTAATGAGCTTGCTGGCGGCTATCTGGATCGCCTTTGTCAGCATTCGCAATATTATCGCGCCGGTGAAAGAGTTGGTTAAAGGCACGCAGGCAGTGGCTTCCGGGCATTATGACCAATTCGTTCCGGTGATGGCTCAGGATGATCTTGGTTTTCTGGTCGAGTCCTTCAATGAGATGACTCAGCGTATTGCCAGAGCTCATGACGAAACCCGATTGGCAAGTGTGGAAGTCGAAAATCAGCGTGCATACCTGGAAACGATTTTGGCTAATTTGACGGCTGGAGTGATCAGCTTTGATACAAATTATAAAATTCGTACCGCCAATCAAGCCGCCTACAGAATTTTTCATATTCATGTGAATCATTTTGTGGGGCGGAACTTGTTGGAATTGGTCGAGGACTATTCAGAACTGGCGGAACCCTTGAAGTCTATTCAGCGATTGTTGGAGCAAGCTGATGATATTTGGCAGCAGCGTATTGCCTTCTTAGGATCCAACGGTAGGCAGGAACTTTTGTGTAGAGGTACGCCACTGTTTTCTCAGGAAGGCAGGCGTGTAGGTGCGGTGGTTGTATTTGACGATGTGACAGACTTAATTCAGGCGCAAAAAAATGCCGCTTGGAGTGAGGTAGCCAGACGCTTGGCACATGAAATTAAGAATCCGTTAACGCCAATTCAGTTGTCAGCAGAAAGATTACAGCATAAGTTGTCTGGCAAACTTGAAGCCAGCGATGCTGAAATGTTGCAGAGATCAACCAGAACGATTGTTCAGCAAGTCGAGGCAATGAAAGAAATGGTCGACGATTTTTCTGAATATGCCAAGCCTTCCAAAAAGCAAACCTTTTCTATCGATCTGTCCAGTTTGGTGCAAGAAGTATTGGCGCTCTATCTGGCCAAATCGGGGGTTAAGTTTAAGTTTGAACATGGCGCAGGACGTCTACTTGTAAAAGGCGATCCTGTGAGTCTTAGGCAGGTGCTACATAATTTGATTAAAAATGCCCTTGAGGCTATCGATAATGAAGGTTTAGTTGAAATCAGTGTGCATCGGGTGCAGAAAAATAATGCCGATTTTGTTGAAATAACGCTCTATGATGATGGTCCAGGCATAAAAGACGAACATCTTGAAAAAATCTTTGAGCCCTATGTGACGACCAAAGCCAAAGGAACCGGATTGGGATTGGCGATTGTAAAGAAAATTATTGAAGAACATGGCGGAGCCATTTGGGTAGATACTACTCGAAGACTGCCAGGGGCAATAGAAGTGTCGCAATCGGAAGGTGGCCGAGCCGACAAGGTGGGGGCCGGATTTATTATTCAGCTCCCTGCATGTAATTTTGACTAGCTGTGACACTATGAATACACAAGCACCTCGCGTTTTGGTGGTGGATGATGAGCCAGACATTCGCCGACTTATCTCTGAAATTCTTCAGGATGAAGGTTATCAGGTGGCCACTGCTGAAAATGCGGCAGAGGCAAGAGATCTAAAAATCAGTACATCGCCCAATCTTATCTTGCTGGATATCTGGATGCCGGACAGTGATGGCATTACCCTGCTGAGAGAATGGGTGTCGGAAAAAGCCTTGCTCTGCCCGGTAGTGATGATGTCTGGGCATGGTTCTGTCGAGGCGGCTGTGGAAGCGACCAGGCTTGGAGCTTATGACTTTCTTGAAAAGCCGTTGTCGATGGCGAAGCTTTTGCTTATTGTTGAGCGGGCCTTGGAAGCCAGTAACCTGCAAATCGAAAATGCCGGCCTCAAACAACAATTAAATGCTGATATTGAACCTGTTGGTAAAAGTGCTGTGGTGCTCAGAACGAAAGAGCAGTTGAAGCGGCTTGCGCAACACGATGCAAGGGTATTGTTGGTCGGTGAGGCGGGCGTCGGTAAAGAATTGTATGCGCGTTTTTTACATAGCAATAGTGCTCATCGAGATGGGCCTTTTGTTGATGTTGCCGTCGGTAGTATTTCCCCGGAAAACTCGGCTGTAGAGTTTTTTGGTAAGGAAGACGCTGGCAAAATTTATCCGGGATTACTCGAGCGCGCTCATAAAGGTTCGCTGTTTCTGGGCGAAATCGGTGGTATGGATAAGGAAACCCAGCTGCGACTGCTTAGTGCGCTGGAATCAAGCTCTTTCTTGAGAGTGGGCGGCAGTGAGGCGGTGCGTGTGGATGTTCGAGTGGTATCGTCGACGCGCATGGCATTGGATGAGGAAGTAAGATCAGGACGCTTTCGTCAGGATTTATATTATTTACTTAATGAGGTGATGCTCGATATTCAGCCGCTTCGCGAGCACAGTGAAGATGTGCCTGCGTTGTTAAATTTTTATGTCGATTATTTTGTAAGTCAGGATAGATTGGCTTTCCGTAAATTTTCAATGTCGGCACAAAATTTTCTCCGTAATTATCATTGGCGTGGCAATATCCGGGAATTAAAGAATCTGGTGCAACGCCTGATGATTCTGGGGGTTGGTGAAGATATTGAGCTTGATGAAGTTAAGTCTGCACTCGGTGCCGGCAGCAGTAATGCCGTGACTATCTCAAGTGTTCCCGAGTTTTTTAATTTGCCGTTAAAAGAAGCAAGGGATCATTTTGAAAAGGCCTATCTGGAATATCACTTGGAACAAACCGGCGGGAGTGTGGCAAGATTGTCGGCCGCAGTAGGAATGGAGCGCACACACTTGTATCGCAAATTACATTCCCTGAATATAAAATTGTAACTTGAGCGGGCGGATTACAAGGTGATGCTCAGGTCAACTCAAGATAGTTATGATGACAGAATCAAATAAGTTTGAATAACGAGATGATTTTTAGTAAACTTCATCCTTTTAATTGAGCCTTTAACAGAAAGCTAAGTAACGATGAAAACATTTAGTGCAAAGCCAGCAGAAGTTAAACGTGATTGGTACGTTGTTGATGCAGAAGGTAAGACTTTAGGTCGTCTTGCTTCTGAAATCGCGCGTCGCCTACGCGGCAAACATAAGCCAGAATATACACCGCATGTTGATACCGGTGATTACATTATTGTCGTAAACGCAGAAAAAATTGGCGTTACTGGCAATAAAGAAAAAGATAAGTTGTATCAACATCACACAGGATATGTCGGTAATTTAAAAACCGTCACACTGGGTAAATTGAGAAAAACCTTCCCTGATCGTATTCTTAATACTGCAGTAAAGGGAATGTTACCGAATAACCCACTGGGTCGTGCAATGTTCAAGAAATTGAAAGTGTATGCAGGTCCTGAACACGATCATCAGGCTCAACAGCCAAAAGTTTTAGAAATATAAGTAGGTATATACGATGGCAGCAGCTCAGTATTACGGAACAGGTCGGCGTAAAAGTGCTATTGCACGCGTTTACGCAACGGCAGGAACTGGAAAGATTACAATCAACACAAAGTCAATTGAAGACTATTTTGGTCGTAAAACTGACCAGATGGTTTCTCGTCAGCCACTTGAGTTGGTTCAATTGGAAGGCAAGTTTGACGTTAACATTATCGTTAGAGGCGGTGGTCCTTCTGGTCAAGCAGGTGCAATCCGTCATGGTTTGACGCGTGCATTGATGGTATACGATGAAACTTTACGTCCAGCGTTAAGAGAAGCAGGTTTTGTAACTCGTGACTCACGTACAGTAGAGCGTAAGAAAGTTGGCTTACATAAAGCCAGAAAACGCCCACAATACTCTAAACGTTAATCGTTTATTTGAGTTTCACTTCTTGTTGCTACCGTTAGCGGCAGAAGTAGATACCTATAAAATTTCAAAAGGGCGGCATTCGAAAGATGCCGCCCTTTTTTTTGCTTTAATATCAGAGAAGGGGAGTCAGTGGATATATCCGTAGTAGTTCCTGTTCATAATGAAGCTGGAAACATTATTTCTTTGATTGAAGAAATTAATGCGGCTATGCAGCATGCAAAAAACTATGAAATCATTTATGTAAACGATGGCAGTACTGATGAAACGGAGACAGTATTAACTCAAGCGCTGTCTAAATTTGACAAGCTGAGAGTAATTCGTCATCGCTACAGTTGTGGGCAAAGTACAGCTATCTATACGGGCATAAGATCAGCAAAATACGACTGTATCGCGACCTTAGATGGCGATGGTCAAAATGACCCTGCTGACATTCCTCATTTGTACGAAGTTTTAATCAATCAAAAGCAGCAAATTGCTAATTTGGCGATGGTTGCCGGATGGCGAAACAAGCGCCATGATTCTGCTTGGCGTTTATTTTCCTCCAAAATAGCCAACGCAGTTCGTTCAAGGTTGTTAGGCGATAACACACCAGATACCGGTTGTGGGTTAAAAGTTTTTTTTAGAGAAAAGTTTCTTGAGCTTCCCTATTTTGATCACATGCATCGATTCTTGCCGGCTTTAATTTTGAGGGCAGGTGGACAAGTGATTTCCGAGCCTGTTAGTCACAGAGCCAGAATCATTGGAAGTTCAAATTATGGAACGCTGGATAGATTATGGGCGGGGATTATCGATTTGGTTGGGGTGATTTGGTTGATCAAGCGAGCCAAAAGGGCTGAGGTAATTGAGTGAGTTTTAATAAAGAAACAATCTGGCCACATGTTGCTTCATTTACCTTAGTTTTACTGCGGCAGTATGTATGTAGTTCTTATGTAGATAAAAAGTAATATGGAACACGGATTTTTTACACACATTATCGAGTCAGCATTGAACTATGTCAGTTCAATGCCAAAAGGCGAATTGATTTGGTTAGCTATCGGGCTGTTGGGGCAAACGCTGTTCATGATGCGTTTTATCGTTCAATGGATACATAGCGAACGACATCAGGAAAGTCTAATACCGTTGAGTTTTTGGTATTTTAGCTTGATAGGCGGACTAACTGTGCTTGCGTATGGCTTTCACAAGGCGGAGCCCGTGATTATTCTTGGTCAATTACCAGGCACATTTGTGTATGCAAGAAACCTCATTTTGATTAAACGCTCTGGCAACAGATAAGCAGGGTAGTTTTACTCATAATTGGTAAAGTTATTGACCAATTATGAGTCTTCAAAAAGTTATATTTTGTTGTTTGCGAACGATAAAATATTAATATCAATTAACGTAGCTTCACTATTATCTCCCGTCAATTATGTTGCAACTATTGTCCGTCAGACTCTGGATCGTTCTACTCTGGATAATTTTAATTACGGTTAGTCTGAGCATTCGTCCATTATTTCCGGTAGATGAAACCCGTTACGCCGCTGTGGCTTGGGAAATGTGGCTTCGACATGATTACTTGGTTCCGCATTTGAATGGCGAAACATACAGTCATAAACCCCCGCTACTATTTTGGCTTATGACGGCCAGTTGGTGGCTATTTGGGGTTAATGATTGGACATTAAGAGTGATTGCACCACTGTTTTCACTGGCAAGTTTGTATTTATCGGCCATGATCGCCAGAAGTTTGTGGCCAGAGCGGAAAACAATTGAAGAGATAACCCCCTTAATACTCCTAGGTCTGTTTTTTTGGAATATCTACAGCACCCTGACGATGTTCGACATGATGCTCAGTTTTTTTGCAGTATTGGGCATTTATAGTTTGTTACAACTTGCACATTTAGGGTTAACTTGGCGGCGCTGGCTGTTGCTTGGTGTGGCAATTGCTGGGGGAGTTTTTAGTAAAGGCCCGGTAATTTTATTGCACTTATTACCTGTGGCTTTAACGGCGCCTTGGTGGCTGGAAAAGCCGGCAATCAATTTCAGTTGGAGAAATTGGTATCTAGGGTTGATAGTGTCAATTTTTATAGGTGCTACGATTGCACTCAGTTGGGCAATACCTGCCGGCATTGCGGGTGGTCAAGAATACAGAAATGCCATATTTCTGGGGCAGACGAGTGGCAGATTGGTGCAATCTTTTGCGCATCGGCTGCCCTGGTGGTGGTATTTAGAAACTCTGCCGCTGTTATTGTTGCCATGGTTATTGTTTAGACCATTATGGGCAGGCCTTAGCCGCCTGAAACAAAAAGATAGCGGACTGCGGTTTTGTCTGGCTTGGGCGTTGCCGGTTTTTATAGCGTTTTCGTTGGTGAGCGGTAAGCGTCTGCATTATTTATTACCATTGGTACCAGCCTTGGCGTTGGTATTGGCAAGAGCCATTGAAGAAGTCAGTTCACAAAAATTTACCCCAAAAAGTCATGCTGGCATTGCGATAATCTGGGCTGTATTGGCCGTGGTGGTGGCGGTACTGCCGTGGTTAACTCAAGTATTCCAATGGCATCCTGAACTATCTTCAATTTCACCTCTATGGGGTGTTGCTCTCTTTGTCGTTTCAGTAGCACTATTTTTTACGAAGTCTAGTGATATAAGAGAAGCGGTGTTATACGTCAGTATTGCTAGTATCTCCGGTATTCTTCTGGTCTCGGCCGGTTTTTTTTCTATCAAAGCTGAGCTGTACGATACGTCAAAGCCGGCCGCAAAAATTTCCGAGTTAATGCAAGAAAATCGGCAAATTGCATTTTATGGCAGCAAATACCACGGACAATATAATTTTACGGGAAGACTTGAGCGCCCCATTATTTTGATAGATAGTCTTAAAGCCTTACAGTCTTGGGCTGCTCAAAATAATAATGCTTTCATTATTATTAACTATGATGAGAACGCCGAATTTATTGAGCCTAAACTGACTTACCGATACCCCTTTAAAGGGCAAAACGTCGGCCTGCTGTCTGCAAAAGTTTTCTTAGACAATCCTGAGCTGGCGATCATCTTGAAACTTTAGCACTGCCGATTTATTTCCAAATGCTAATAATATTGGTGAAGTCGTCCGTCCAGGGTTGCATGTCAAAGTACAACGGCATTTTTTGCCAGCTACCTAAACGGCTGTTAGCTAGAGGTTCGAGTGTTTTGGGGCTGTTTGCCATAACCACCCAATCGGTAGCTACAACCAATGGCATTGCGTTAATTGGCTTGAATTCTTGTAGAAGAGCAGCAAGTTTAAGGTGTTCAGCATGTATAGACAGCACTTTTTTCAATAAGAAATGCCGGTTGGTAATATGAAAAGCAAGGATGCCGTTGGGCTTTAGTTTTTTGAAATAAAGCTTTAATGCTTCTTCAGTTAACAGGTGCGTTGGAACGGAATCAGAGCTGAATGCATCCATCACAATTAAATCAAATTTCCCTTCCAGCTCATTTGCTAGCGACAAACGCGCATCGCCTATCGACATAGTGGCATTTTGGGCGCATTGCGAAAGATAGGTGAAATACTCCGGATTGCTGGCAATGGTGACAACCAGTGGATCAATCTCATAAAGTGTCCACTGTTGCTGCTCTTTCGCGTAGCACGTTAATGCGCCGGCTCCAAGGCCGACAACTCCAATCGTCCAATTCTGATCTTGGTTATCAAATTCTTTAAATAATTGTCCCATGGGGCCGGGGCGACTGTAGTAAGTGAGCGGTGTTTTACTTTCGGCAGCGGATAATCGTTGTGCGCCATGTTTTGTAGTGCCGTGAAATAGCTCATGATAGGTTTCTGGTTGAGACTGCTCGTTGATTAAGGTGCTTTGTCTTGCTGCAAGTACGCCAAAAAAAGAACGCTCTTGCAATAAAGTGTGTGCTGACAGGCCATGCATTCCCAGACTGAGAAAAATTATTGCGCCGGTCAGCCCGGCGTAGGCAATTGGTTTTGAACGCAAGGCAAAGGTAATGCAGGCCAGCAAGATCAGAGACATGGCGATCTCGTCGAAATAATCGAGTAAGTTATCGACCTTGATATACAGCACTAAGCCGGTAGCTAGCAACAATATCGGGGCAATCAGGTGTTTAGAGTGGCTTGTTAAAGGCAGGTTATCTCCTGGACGCAGCAATAACGCGGCGATAATCATTAGAGGGTATTCATAGATCCCGTTAAATATAAAAGGCGCGACAAAAGTATTGAACATGCCGCCCAGCATGCCGGCAAATGACATTATCAAATAGTAAGTTGTTAAGTGGGATGTGTCTGGCCTACTGCGTGCCAATTCCCCATGACAAACCATGATGGCTAAAAAGAAGGCTACCAAGTGCAAAATAAGATAAGCCCAGTAC
>JABFRC010000052.1 GCA_013141375.1 Methylococcaceae bacterium
GCCTGGCTTTCACGGGTAATTTTGTCTTCGGCGCACAGCGCCTCGAAATCCGCTTTTAAACGGCTGACTTCATTGCGTACCAAGGATTTATCGAGGCTGGCCATCCACACTGATAGAGTAAGTTTGCCACAAACTCATCATATCAGGGAATCTCTAAAAATCATCCATTCATGCTTCGACAGTGCGAACGGTTGTCTCCTTGAATCAATTACTTATCCGTTCGTGCCGAGCCTGTCGAAGCATGAATGGATGATTTTTAGAGATTCCCATCATTGGTTTTTTCGGCCTCAGCTGATCGCCCATGAGCGTTGCAAACCGATTTTTTGAGGCCACGCTTCTCGCGCCACTAGAAATCCATGCTGTGCGTATTGGGATGCCAATTTGGCCGTAATTAAATTCGGGTTAGGTAATTCAGAGTTTTTACCACTAAAAAAACTGTCAAGCTTTATTTTGATTATTTTGGGAGGGGGAGAGTAGTTACAAAATTATTACAATCCCTAGATTCAGTTTTATGCTTATACCTTTCGAGATTATATGCATTTTTTGCGCCACACCAGACATAAACACCACACATAAACACCAAAAATTTACATTATCAATCAATATCGCTGCAATATTAATTACATCCTGAGAGGCAACAACGTCAGTCAAAAAAAAACCCCACTATTTCTCAATAGTGAGGTTTAAATTTACTTCAATAATTAAGGTTTACCTTAATTTATATCCTTTAATTCTCAATTCAATTAAATGAATGTTGGAATTAATGGAGCATCTACAGTAACCATTTGACGGTTACCTGATTCATCAGAGAAGAATAACAATCCAGCAAAACGGCTATCTGGATCGTATATCAAGTCAGCTAAACGATAAACTTCCCAAGCAGCATCAGATGCAGTTACTTGAACAGTTCTAGATTGACCTGGTTTAAGTGGGCTATTATCACTTACAGTCAATCCTTCTTCAGCTAACAAATCGTCTGGGTAGTTGCTTTGATCTTCATATACTGCAGGATCTAAGAAACGCACACCAGCAGTATTAAACTCACCTAAACGAACAGCTGAATCACCATTGTTTGTGATAGTCAATGTCATTTGCATTGCTCTACCTGGAACACGGTAAGTAGCATCTTCGACTTTTACAGAAATAGTTCTAGCTGGTAATTCGAAAGTTTTCATATTACGCAACAAACCAGCTTGTAAAGGCGTAGTTACAGGGAACTTTTCGTTTGTAGCAGCTAATGCCCAAGCTACTAAAGCGATAGTACCAGCTGTGAAAGCTATACCTACTTTTTTGTCAGTTGAAGTAATCAAACTTGCTGCTTTACCTGATTCAACTGCAATTGAACGCGGAATAAAGAGTGGCTTGCGAATCCAATAACCTAACCAAGCCAAACCAATCAAATACCAAAGGCCATGCCAAAAGTATGTATTGCTCAAGTTATACGTTTCAAGATCAACGGTGTCACCTGTCAATGTAGTTACAGGGTTAACAAAGTCTTTCATTGAACCAGTGATAGTTGTCCATTTGCCTGGACCGATAATTGGACCACCGCCTTGTACGTTCATCATAGCGTGAACATGCCAGTCACCTGGACGACGCGCTTTCAGTAAAACTTTGAATTCATAAGTTTCACCCAATTCTAATGAAGCAGAACGAGGAACTAACTGACCGCCAATCCAAGATCCTTGACGGATAAATACAGCACCTGGAATACCAACGTTTAAAAATGCTACTTCTGGTTTGTCAACAGTTTCTGGCCAACCTTGGAAAACATAAAATTTTCCTGAAATTGTCATAGTATCGTTAACAGGCACTTCTTCTTTTGACCAGTTCAGATCAAACCAATGAATAGTACGCATACGCATGAAAGCTGCTTGCGATTTTTCACCGTGAGCCGAAGCTGTTGGAGTGTAAAACATCGCTGCTGTAATAGTAATCAGCAGTGCGACAAAGGATAATTTAGCAACCTTGTCTTTAATTATTTTCATATATCCTCCTCTATAATAGAGAATCTATAGTTTTGAGAGTATCCAATGAAGTATTAATCTTCATTAGTCTTTTAAAAAATCTTTGTTTTATTCGACTTAGATGTTTTCGCCACTAATGAACTTAGTTGACGCAAACCATCTACCGAAGAAATGCCACAAAAAGTAAATGATGATACTCACGAAACCAGAGAAGAATGCTGATACTGGAGCAACGTCTTTACCAAAAGTTCTTAACGTACCCTTTTCAACCATTCTGATGTACTCTGGAGTACCGGTTCTAACATAGTTATAACCTTGTAAGTCAGCCAAAGTCATTACCATTCCATTGTATTCAACAGGAACGTGTAATGGAGCGATAATTGGCCAGTTACCTGGATAAAAAATTAGACCGTAAGCCAAACCACCTAATACAGCAGTTAGCGTCATGCTACCTGAAAGCAATAATATACCATCAAGTACAATCGCGCCTGGAATCAAGTTTGAAGGAAAGCAGAAGTTAACTGGGAAATAAGTCCATCCCCAGAAGTTTAAATATCTGTTAATCCATTCACCTAACAACAAGCCAAGAACAGAAACAATAGCACCAAATGGCAAGCGATAACGCCACCACAAACATGCTTGAACAGCAGCAGGGAAAGTAATTGAAACGATTGGAGCTACAGTCACCCATAGACGTCTATCTTTCCAGTCAGTCCAGAAATCCCAGTCACCACCAGTTAACATATAGTGAATGTGATAACCGCCAAGTACAACAAAGAACAATGTAAACAAAATCATCCAGTCAAATGTGCGTGAAACTTTTACTGCTTCAGCACGTGACCGTACAGCTGATTGAGATGCGCTCATTAGCTTACCTCCTAAAGGATTTAAATTATTTTTATTAAAACCATCTACTATTGCTGCTTCATCTTGAAATAGGACGAAGCAGCATGGAGATAGTAATTACAACCAGGACTAGGTATTAAGCCAAGTCTTTTTTCAGAAGTTTAGATAATGCTCCAACTTCTATGTTTACAACACCTAAAACACCTAAAGCAGCCCATCCAAAGAACACGAAGCCGTAGTGCAAAGGAGCAACAAACAATTCTTCCATAAACCAGAAAGTGTGACCCCATTCATTCAAACCTACGTTTGGAAGAATCATGAATGGTCCAATTACCGATACAAGATATTGCAAAGGCAAACCTTGTTGATATGTTGGCAATCTTGTTTTTGCATACAAGAATGAAGACACCCCAGTAATGATGTAGATTGGATAGCTCAAGTAGAATTCAATGATATGACTTGGTGTAAAGTCAGTATCACGAACAATAGTTTGATGCCAAGTACCATCTTGCTCAGTGAAATAGCTAGCGCCATAATAAATGGCCCAAGCATAGCAAACCAACCATACCCAATGAGTAAAATGTCTTCTCAATTCTTCTCTTGGTGTGATTGACAATACTTTACGATCACGAGTTTTCCAAATATAACCCCACAATACAGACGCAGTTACTATTTCAAGAACCATTTCTATATATAGGAAGTTCATCCAGTAAGTTTCGAATTCTGGTGCAAATGAATCTAAACCTGCAGACCATCCATAAACACCCTCATACCAACGAACCCACCCGTAAAATATAATGTAGAGCAATGACCCAAGGATCAAATTTCTTTTATTTAACAGCGGTGCTTCCGCAGCATCAGCTTTCACTGATTCAGTTGTAGCTGCCATTTCTACCTCCAAAAAATTATAAAATTCTCGATAATTTTAATTATCGATAGTCTTTAAGTACGTTCCTTTTTCCTATCTTTCAGCTATCTTGCATAACCGAAAGAAACACCAAGTCTATTTAGTGAAGGCTCAGTCTACCAGCTCGACTATTCATGTCAACATCATTTTGCTTGGCATTCACAATGATTTTGCTTTTGCCTGCTCTTTCACCAAAATTATTCACATGCAATCCTCTTAAATCCATTTTTTGAGAATTTTAGAAATCCTTTTTTCATCAACAAGTCTTGTATACTGCACACATGCCCTAGATTTAATAACTGAATTTACAATCCCAATGCATAAACACAATGGCAGATTGATCTATCAAAGTTTTGATGATGACGGCATTCTTGAAGTAGTTGAGTCCGACGGCATGATCTCTTTGCATTTTGGCTCCCTACCTAAACAAAGCACTATGTGCCTTAATGCTCCCGACATATTACAACTACCCTATATAAGAGCCATGACCACCTGGGTCTTATTTAAAGAAATATTAAATGATGAAGCATTACTTGTTGGCTTAGGCGGAGGATCTTTAACGCGTCATCTTTTACAAAACTTTCCTCACTGCCATCTAAAAGTTGTCGAATACCGTCGCGATGTTGTCAACATTGCCCGCAGTCATTTTGACCTTCCCATAGACCCACGTCTTAAAATCATTGTCGATGATGGCGCTCGCTATATTAGACAGCGTTCAGATAGCCACAGTGAGCACTACAGCTTAATATTCATTGATGCTTTTGATGAATCTGGAATGGCTGAATCTATATGTAATGAAGCTTTCTTTGATGCTTGCAAGTCGATATTAAAAACCGATGGTATGATGATCATCAACTTATGGGGAGGGACCAATAACCCTCAATTTCAACAGGTTGCCCTATGGCTAGGACGGATTTTCGATTGGAAGATTTTATTTCTGCCTGTAGCTGACCGCGGCAACATTATTGGACTGGCTTTTAATTATCAAAACCCAATTTTTTCTCTGAAAAATTTAAGGCAAAGAGCAACCACCCTTGAACAACTTTATCAGATTGAGTTTCCAGTTTTTTTAAAAGACTTGGTTAAACACAACACCAGCGTCATCAACAACGTAATTAGAAAATAATGTCTTTAGTCTTCACAACAGCACCCAATCTTTTCAGTTACCGAAAATACTGGGCTAAGCGCTTTGGCGTCGCTCCTAGTTTACCAATGACTCGCGCCGAAATGGACGAGCTGGGCTGGGATAGTTGCGATGTCATTTTAGTGACCGGCGATGCCTATATCGACCACCCCAGCTTCGGTATGGCGCTGATTGGTCGGGTGTTGGAAGCCCAAGGCTTTCGGGTCGGGATTATCTCGCAGCCGGATTGGACCAGCGCTAGTGACTTCAAAAAACTGGGTAAGCCCAACCTGTTTTTCGGAGTCACCGGCGGTAACATGGATTCCATGGTCAACCGCTACACGTCTGATAAAAAAATCCGCTCCAACGATGCTTACACCCCCAATGGCGAAGCCGGCAAGCGCCCGGATCGCGCCGTCAATGTGTATTCGCACCGCTGCCGTGAAGCCTTCAAAGATGTGCCGATCATCATCGGCGGCATAGAAGCCAGCCTGCGGCGTATTGCCCATTACGATTACTGGTCTGACCAAGTGCGTAAATCGGTATTACTGGATTCTAAAGCTGATCTATTGGTGTACGGCAATGCCGAGCGGCAAGTGGTGGAAATCGCCCACAGACTAGCAAACGGTGAAGCCATTTCAGAATTGACCGGCATTCGCGGCACAGTACATTTCGTTAAACAAATTCCCGAAGGCTGGCTGGTTAAAGACTCCACCGATATTGATAAACCAGGCGCGCCGATGCCGCCGCAAGATCCTTATCAAATGGAAACAGCTTGTGATAAAAAACCGGAAGACAGCAATCCTAATGAAAAAGTCATCCGTTTCGATAAACAGATAATCCGTGATCAGCGCGCACAAACCGTGATTCGCCTGCCAGCTTATGAAGCCGTCAAAGACGACTCCATACTCTACGCCCACGCTTCGCGAGTCATGCACGGCGAAACCAATCCCGGCAATGCGCGCCCACTGATTCAGCAACATGGTACCCGCCAACTCTGGGTAAATCCGCCACCGATTCCACTGACCATGAAAGAAATGGACGGCGTTTTTGATTTGCCATACTCGCGCGTGCCGCACAAAACATACGGCGCAGCCAACGTGCCGGCATTTGAAATGATCCAGCATTCGGTCAACATCATGCGCGGCTGTTTCGGCGGCTGTAGTTTTTGCTCAATCACCGAGCATGAAGGCCGCATTATCCAAAGCCGCTCGGAAGATTCTATCATTAAAGAAATCGAAGCCATCCGCGATACCTCGCCCGCTTTTACCGGCCACATTTCTGATTTAGGCGGCCCAACCGCCAACATGTACCGTCTGGCCTGCAAAGACAAAGCCATCGAAACCGCCTGCCGCAAGCCGTCTTGCGTGTTTCCGGGCATTTGCCCCAACCTGGATACTGATCACAGTTCATTGATTAAACTGTATCGCCGCGCTCGTGCCCTGCCCGGCATCAAAAAGATTTTTATCGCCTCAGGCCTGCGTTACGACCTGGCCGTTGAGTCGCCCGAATACGTCAAAGAACTGGTAACACACCATGTCGGCGGCTACCTAAAAATCGCCCCGGAACACACCGAACAAGGCCCGTTATCGAAAATGATGAAGCCGGGCATCGGCACCTATGACCGCTTTAAGGAGATGTTCGATAAATACTCCAAAGAAGCCGGCAAAGAACAATACCTAATCCCCTACTTTATCGCAGCCCACCCCGGCACCAAAGATGAAGACATGCTCAACCTGGCCTTATGGCTAAAGCGTAACGGCTTCAGAGCCGATCAGGTCCAGGCATTCCTCCCTTCACCGATGTCCATTGCCACCGCGATGTACCATTCCGGCAAAGACACCCTGCACAAAGTCAGCCGCACCGCCGAGGACATCAGCATCCCGAAAAGCTTTAAACAACGCCGCCTGCACAAAGCCTTCCTGCGTTATCACGACCCAAAAAACTGGCCGTTATTGCGTGAAGCGCTCAAAGACATGGGCCGCAGCGACTTAATCGGTAACGGCAAACAGCATTTAGTGCCGACTTTTCAGCCCAAAGGTACAGTTGATCCGGCAGAGAAAACTCAGGCTTTTAAGACTAAGTACACTGGGTTTGCTAAAAATAAGTCGCTTAGCGGCCAAAAAGACAAATCCACTATACGTAAAAAACCCAGATAAATTTAAACATTGATTTAGCGCAGGCTTTTTACGCTTGCGCTAAATTCAACCCCTCTATTTCTTTTCTGCCTTAGCCGCATCTTCAGATCTGGCTATATGCGAGGCGATACACTCCATTAAGCTCTCTGTGTAATTCGCTCGCGCCTCGACCAATCCTTTTGGCGTCCCAAAATCAGTCCGCAATTCTTCCAGCGTTTTTTTCTGATCGGTCGATTTATTTAAAGTAAGCATTTTGGTGTAATTTCGATATGCCGTCATTCGTATTGGATCCAGAGGGAAAAGCCCCGGCATATTTTCGCTACTCAAGCCAACGACACAGACCGTTAACTTCTCCGGCTCGATTTTGTAGTCTTTAACATCCTGCTCTTGTTTTATCTGTTCCAAAACAGCTTGCTCGTATTGTTGCTTATCTGTACAAGCCGTGAGCAATAAAGCTGAAATACAGATAAAAATTGGTTTTTTCATTAATGATTTCCCAGTAGTTGTGTTTGTTGTGACCAGAGTGATCATGACCCCTCCGCGTATTGCTTGTTATACTCCAATTCATGCATTGCTTGTGCCACCCAAGCTTCAGCTTCGGCATTGATATCGGCTGCTTTACGACCTCGGCTGATGATTGGCGGACCGATTCTTACAGTAATAGTGCCGGGATATTTTAAAAAGCTGTACCGCGGCCAATAGGTGCCGGCATTGAGAGCAACAGGAATTACCGGGTAACCTGACTTGTGGGCCAGCATCGCACCACCGGCACTAAATTTTGTTTCCGCCTTGGGTTCAATGCGCGTGCCTTCCGGGAAAATCACTACCCATAAGCCCCTCTGCAAACAATCCGTACCTTTTGTTAACAAAATACGCATAGCTTCACGCTGATTTTTCCTGTCAATGGCAATTGAGTCAGATGCAGCCAGCGCCCAGCCCCAGATCGGAAACCACTGTAAAGATTTCTTTAGCAAGGTAGTTTGCATCGGCAAAATGGTTCTTAACGCCAAGGTTTCCCAGGCCGATTGATGTTTACAAAGAACAATGGCAGGTTGATTAAGGTCAATATGCTCACGGCCCTCCACGACATAATCAATCCCGCAAAAAAACTTACTCATCCACACGACCAAACTGCACCAGGCCGCCCCAAGTTCATAGCGCACCTTTAACGAAAACGGCAACGCCAGCAAAATCAATATGCCGATTACAGTGGCGGATGAAAATATACAAACAAATAACAAGGCGGAACCGAGATAAACACGCAGGGTTTTTTCCCGGTTTAAGTTAGATGGCTTGTTCATGGGGTCTCAAAAACGGCGATTAAGTGTAGATTGGGTTAGCGTAGCGTAACCCAACAATTAGTATTGTCGGTTGGGTTAGCTCAGCTCAACCCAACAATTAACTATCTGCCTTCATGCCTGCAACTTAGAAATGTCTGCGCAGGTCAGGAACTGTTCGGACAAGAAATTCAGCAGTGCCAAGCGGTTGGCGCGCAATTCGGCGTCATCGGTCATTACCATCACATTATCAAAAAACGCATCGACATCGTTACGCAAAGTGGCCAGACGGTTGAGCGTCGCTTGATAATCCCGTTCTGCCAACAAAGGCTGAATATCTTTAGCGGCTAATTGGGCAGCGTTCAACAATGCCAATTCTTGCGGCTCAACCAGCATGCCAATCGAGGCAGCCGGTGGCGTATCGGATTTTTTCAGAATGTTGCGAATACGCTTGTTGGCAGCGGCCAGACTATCTGCTTCGGGCAGTTGTCTAAAGTTTTTAACTGCCTGTAAGCGCTGGATAAAGTCCAGTGGCTGGGTTGGATTAACCGTAAGTACAGCATCGAATTCATCGGCGCTGTAACCCTGATCCAGGCAGTAGCCTTTCAGGCGATCAAAAATAAAATCGGTCACTAAATTGCGAGTGACATCGTGGTCGAAGTCATGCGTAAACAGCGTGAGCGCCACATCAATAAGCTCTGGCAGATCGATAACCAAGTTATTTTCAATAATGGTACGTAACACTCCCAATGCCGCCCGTCGTAACGCATAAGGATCTTTATCACCGGTCGGAATCAATCCGGCGCTGAAAATACCGGTCAATGTGTCAATTTTTTCCGCAATGGCCAGTACGACACCGATCGCGCTGGTGGCCGTGGGACTACCGGATTGTTTTGGGAAGTATTGCTCTTCAATTGCCCACGCGACTTCAACCGGTTCACCATCGGCCAGCGCATAATAACGGCCCATAAGGCCTTGCAGATTACCGAACTCGCCGACCATTTCCGTCATCAAATCGGTCTTGGCCAGCAGAGCTGCGCGTTTCGACAGTTCAACATTGAAGTTGAGCTGTTTAGCAATGCTTTCGGCAAGCTTGATGACTCGCTGGGTTTTGTCGCTGATGGTGCCTAGTTTTTCCTGAAAGACGATGGTGGACAAACTATCTACGCGGTCTGCCAGGGATTTTTTTCTATCCTGTTTCCAGAAAAACTCAGCATCGGAAAGCCTGGGGGTTACCACGCGCTCATTGCCGCTCTGGATAGATTCAGGATTGCTGCTTTCGATGTTGCTAAAGGTAATGAAGTGCGCCAATAAGTCACCTTTGGCATTCTTAACTGGAAAGTATTTCTGGTTAGTTTGCATGGTGGTGATCAGCACTTCGGCAGGCAGACCAAGAAAACGCACATCAAAACTGCCGGTAATCGGTACCGGCCATTCATTTAAGGCGGCAATTTCTTCCAGTAAATCGTCTTCAATATGCGCCAAGCCGCCAACTGCTGAGGCTGCTTGATTTGCGGCATCCCGGATCAAGGCTTTGCGTAGCTCAAAATCAGCAATGACTTTGCCCTGTTTATACAGGCTATCTGCATAATCTTGCGGTTGGGAAAGGGTGATCGTTTGCGGTGCATGAAAACGATGACCTTGAGTCGTCGGACCGGTTTTTAAGCCTAAAATTTCGGCATCAATAACCGCGTCGCCGTACAACAACACCGCCCAATGCACGGGTCTGACAAACTCGGTTGTGCTGTTACCCCAGCGCATTCTTTTGGCGATAGGTAGATCAGCAATGCTTTGACAAATAATCTCTGGGAGTAATTGTTCAGTGGCTTGGCCTTTTACCTGCTGAGTAAAGCTAAGCCATTCACCCTTATCTGTTTTTAGTCGTTCCAACTGGTCGAAGCTGGTATCGCAACTGGCTGCAAAACCCAATGCCGCTTTACTTGGGCTGCCGTCCGGCGCAAATGCTGCCTGTATGGCCGGACCGCGTTTTTCTACCGTTTTATCAGGCTGTGCGGCCGACAAGTTTTCGATCAAAACAGCCAGCCGCCTGGGTGTGGCGTAAGCCTTGCTGGTGGTGAAGGTAAGTTCGGCAGTATTAAGACCTTGAACAATATTGTTCAGTAGGGCATTGCTCAGTTTTAGCAGGTTTTTGGGTGGCAGTTCTTCTGAACCCAGCTCGAAAAGTAAATGGTTGCTAGTCGTCATAATGTTGCTTCCTGCGCTGATAACATCGGGAAACCCAACGATTCACGGCGGGCGTAATAGGCTTCGGCAACGGCTCGCGATAGGGTTCTGACTCTTAAAATGTAGCGCTGGCGCTCGGTGACCGAAATGGCGTGGCGCGCATCTAACAAGTTAAAAGTATGAGAGGCTTTCAGCACCATTTCATAAGCCGGCAACGGCAGATTAACGGCAATCAGTTTTTGGCATTCCTGCTCGTAAGTGTCGAAGCAGCCGAACAGAAAATCGACATTGGCATGCTCGAAATTGAATGCCGACATTTCCACTTCGTTTTGATGGAATACATCGCCGTAAGTGACGGTGCCGTGCGGGGTTTTGGTCCAGACCAGATCGTAAACACTCTTGACGCCCTGCAAGTACATGGCAATGCGTTCCAGTCCGTAAGTGATTTCACCGGTGACCGGACGGCATTCCAGGCCTCCGACTTGTTGAAAATAAGTAAACTGGGTGACTTCCATACCGTTTAGCCAGATTTCCCAACCCAGGCCCCAGGCGCCTAATGTTGGAGATTCCCAATTATCTTCAACAAAACGAATGTCATGTTCGAGTAGATCAAAGCCCAAATGCTTCAATGAGCCAAGATATAATTCCTGGATGTTGTCTGGTGAAGGTTTCAGCATCACTTGATACTGGTAATAATGCTGTAAGCGGTTGGGGTTTTCGCCAAAACGGCCATCGGTGGGTCGTCTTGAGGGCTGCACGTAGGCGGTATTCCAGGGCTCAGGGCCGATAGCCCGTAAAAAAGTGGCTGGGTGAAAAGTCCCTGCACCTACTTCCTGATCCAAGGGCTGTAACAAAATGCAGCCTTGATTTGACCAATATTCCTGCAAGGCAAGAATAAGTCCCTGAAAAGTTGATAAATCGTGGATGTTGTTCGACACGGCGGCTACTGGAGGCAATCAAAAGGGGGCCAATTATAGCTTAAAAATGGCGGCGGAGTAGGGTTTGGGAGTAAGCACAAATCTGAAGGAAGTATGACCGCCTTATTATTTTTCAGCTCAATAAAAACCCCGCAAAGCCTTGCGACTTGCGGGGTTTTATCTCGACACCTGCTTTTGCAACAGGCTTTAATCTTACAAGCTGTAATACATATCGTATTCAACTGGATGAGTACTCATGCGCAGACGAGTCACTTCTTCCATTTTCAACTTGATATAGCCATCAATTGCATCATTAGTGAAAACACCGCCGCGAGTTAAGAAGTCACGGTCTTGGTCTAAAGCTTCGAGAGCTTGGTCGAGTGCATGACATACTTGCGGGATGGCTTTTTCTTCTTCTGGTGGCAAATCATACAAATCTTTATCCATGGCTTCGCCTGGATGAATTTTGTTTTGAATACCATCTAAACCAGCCATCAACATAGCTGCAAACGCCAAATAAGGATTGGCAGTTGAATCTGGGAAGCGGACTTCGATACGACGACCTCTAGGGTTAACAACGTAAGGAATACGAATAGATGCAGAACGGTTACGTGCTGAATAAGCCAACATAACAGGAGCTTCAAAGCCTGGAACCAAACGCTTGTAGCTGTTGGTTGATGCGTTAGTGAACGCATTCAATGCTTTAGCGTGCTTGATGATACCGCCAATGTAATACAACGCGGTTTCGGACAAGCCGCCGTACAAGTCACCAGAGAACAAGTTTACGCCGTCTTTAGCCAAAGATTGGTGAACGTGCATACCGCTACCGTTGTCGCCAACCATAGGTTTAGGCATAAAAGTCGCTGTTTTGCCGTAAGCATGAGCTACGTTGGCAACAACATATTTAAGCTCTAATACTTCGTCGGCTTTTTTAACCAGTGTATTAAATTTAACGCCTATTTCACATTGCCCAGCAGTCGCCACTTCGTGGTGATGTACTTCAACGGTTTGCCCCATTTCTTCCAAAGTCAAACACATGGCAGAACGCATGTCTTGGAAGGAGTCAACTGGTGGCACAGGAAAATAACCGCCTTTAACGCCTGGACGGTGACCGATGTTGCCGTCAGGATAGACTTTTTCTGAGTTCCAACCGGCTTCTTGAGAGTCGATTTTGAAAAACGATCCACTCATGTCGTTGCCCCAACGAATATCGTCGAATACGAAGAATTCATTTTCTGGACCGAAGAAAGCCGTGTCAGCAATGCCGGTAGATTGCAGATGTTTTTCTGCACGCTTGGCAATAGAGCGTGGATCGCGTTCATAGCCTTGCATGTTTTTAGGCTCGATGATATCGCAACGTAAAATCAGAGTATTGTCGTCATAGAAAGGATCCATCACAGCAGTGCTTGGATCCGGCATTAAAATCATGTCTGATTCGTTAATGTGCTTCCATCCAGCAATGGAAGAACCATCAAACATGTTACCTTCTTCGAAGGTGTCTTCATCAATAGAATGAGCAGGGAAAGTAACATGTTGCTCTTTACCACGAGTATCGCAAAAACGAAAATCAACGAATTTAACGTCGTTTTCTTCAATTAGTTTAAGTACGTTTTTTACGGACATTTTACGTTGTCTCCAAGAGGTGTTGTTATTAAATCAGTGTTCTCTATGCCGCGCATAACATATCATTTTTTATTCATTTAGCCACTAAAAAACCGAACATCTTCCATCCAAACGTCTTTCGACGGAAACACACAACAAAACCAATTGCACCAAATAAAAGCAATGACAGATAATTTTGCACCACATTAGCGCATCATCGTTAAACAAAAACAAAGTACCTACTTTAAGTAATTGAAATAATTGCACTTGGCAAGTTGGCACAAAGCCTGCTTTACTAATTTCAGTGTTTCTATGCCGAAACCTACTTGCACTGTCTTGGGACAGTAGAAACTAAAAACCTTAACCCACTTAAGGAGCTCAAATGAATAAGTCAATCAACCATAAAAAACTGCTGATAATCGGCACGGCTAGTGGTTTGCTCGCAATGTCCGCTGGTACCGCCCATGCAGCGGGCGACGGTATAGTGAAATCGCTCTCCGGTTATGATGTTAATGAAACCAGCTTTCTGAAAAACAATGGTATCGTCGTTGGCGGCTGGGGAAATGCCGGCATTACTTACAATGCTGCCAGCCCAAAAAACAACTTCAACGGCCCCGTCACTTTTGGTGATCGCTCTGGCGAGTTCCAATTAAATCAATTAAATCTATTCGTTCAACGCGCGGTTGCTACCGAAGGCAGTTCCTGGGATTTTGGCGGCAGGTTTGATGTGATGTTTGGTACTGACTCCATTTTCACCCAGGCGTATGGCGTGCCTGCGTTTGATGTTAATTCCTGGGGCCCCTTAAATAGAAACCATTGGGATCTGGACTTATTAGGCGCAGACAATAATCGCTTTTATGATATCGCTCTACCCCAAGCCTATTTGGAAACCTATGTGCCATTAGGCAATGGCTTGAATGTTAAAGCCGGCCATTTCTATACACCGATCGGTTATGAAACCGTACCGGCCCCCGATAATTTCTTCTACACCCATGCATACACCATGCAATACGGCGAACCGTTCACCCATACCGGCGTGATGGGCAATTATGCTGTTGACGGCAATTGGTCTGTGATGGGCGGCGTTACCACAGCCAGTGCGACCGGCGGTTGGGATGGCGGTTGGGACAAACATCTAGGCAACTGGGGCGGCTTGGCCGGTACCACCTGGACAAGTGATGACAAAAACACCTCGGCCAATATCAGTGGAACCTATGCGGCAACCTCTGAACAAAGTGATAAAGCCTGGGGCTTGTACAGCATCGTGCTTAAACACAACATTACCGATAAAACGCATCTGGTTTTACAACATGACCATGGCTACGCCAACGGCGTGAGGGTGGGTGCTGGCGAGGTGAGAGATGCTGAATGGTATGGCGTCAACACCCATTTAACTTATGACGTGACCGATAAAGTAGCGGCTGGTGTGCGTGGTGAATGGTTCCGTGACCAACAAGGCTTTCGCGTCTGCTCTCCAGGCCGTATCGCTGCCGCAACCAATAACGCGGGCAGCAGTTATGCAGCAGGTGGTAATTATCTCTCTAGCTGTACGGCAGCCAGCTATTACCAAGTCACCGCCGGCGTTACCTGGAAACCTACCACTTGGTTAAACCTACGTCCTAACGTTCGTTACGATTGGGCAGATGGCGCAAGACCTTTCGGTAACAACAAACAGGATCAATTTCTGTTTTCTACCGATTTCACCATCAATTTCTAAGTTCGGCACAATTTTGCCAAACGCGTGACTCACAAAAGGAGTACCGATGAAACTCATCACTGCGGTTATTAAACCATTCAAACTCGATGATGTCCGCGAAGCGCTTTCTGAGCTGGGCGTTTCAGGCGTAACGGTTACCGAAGTTAAAGGCTTTGGCCGGCAAAAAGGCCATACCGAATTGTACCGAGGCGCCGAATATGTCGTGGACTTTCTACCCAAAGCCAAGATCGAAGTCGCTGTCACTGATGAGCGTACCGATATTGCCGTGGCGGCTATCAGTAAAGCTGCCAGCACCGGCAAAATTGGCGACGGCAAAATTTTTGTCACAGCATTGGAACAAGTTATCCGAATTCGCACCGGTGAAACCGGCGACGAAGCGTTGTAATCGACCAGGGGGAAAAATGAAATCTTTAATCAGCACCTTTATGCTTTTTTCACTACTGAGTTTTGTAGGCGTTGCCGCCGCAGAGCCAGCAAGCTCTGCCGTTGAAATCAAAACATTGGCAAATCCATCGACTCCGGTCACTGTTTCAATGGAAGCAAGCGCAGTTGTAGCAACCTCTGCAGAAGCAGCGCCTGCAGTCGTACCTTCTGCCAATAAAGGCGACACCGCCTGGATGATCGTCGCCACTATATTAGTGATATTGATGGTAATTCCCGGTCTGGCACTTTTTTACGGCGGCATGGTGCGCGCCAAAAACATGCTGTCCGTACTTATGCAGGTCTTTGTCATCTTCTCGCTAACTGCGGTACTTTGGGCAATTTTCGGGTACAGCGTGGCATTTACCGAGGGCAGCGCCTTCTTTGGTGGCTTTGATAAGCTGTTCCTCAAAGGAATTACGCCAGAGTCATTGGCCGCGACATTCAGTAAAGGTGTCTATGTTCCGGAATACATCTATGTTGCTTTTCAGTTGACCTTTTCGGCGATCACTCCGGCATTGATCGTTGGTGCCTTTGCTGAACGCGTTAAGTTTTCTGCAGTCCTCTTATTTACTGTCATCTGGTTTACCTTTTCTTATCTGCCTTTGGCGCACATGGTGTGGTACTGGGCCGGTCCGGATGCTTATACCGATGCGGCAGCCGCTGAAAAAGCCGGTGCAACGGCGGGCTTTTTGTTCCAAAAAGGTGCATTGGATTTTGCGGGTGGCACAGTGGTACATATCAACGCAGGTATTGCCGGTTTAGTGGGCTGTTTGATGATCGGCAAACGCATTGGCTTTAAGAAAGAATCATTGGCGCCACATAGCGTAACAATGACCATGGTAGGTGCTTCTCTACTATGGGTGGGCTGGTTCGGATTTAATGTAGGCTCAAATCTGGAAGCTAATGGTTTGGCGGCGTTGGTATTTGTTAACACACTGCTTGCCGCCGCTGCCGCAACACTCGGCTGGGTATTTGCTGAATGGTTATTACGCGGTAAACCCAGCATGCTGGGTGGTGCATCAGGTGCTGTCGCCGGATTGGTTGCCATCACTCCTGCATGTGGATGGGCAGGCCCTGCGGGTTCTATTTTATTAGGCTTGGTAGCTGGTGTTGTCTGCTTCTGGTCAGTCACCAGCCTGAAAAGCAAGCTGGGATATGACGATTCACTGGATGCCTTTGGTGTTCATGGCATCGGCGGTATCTTAGGCGCTTTGGGCACAGCTGTCGTTGCCAGCCCCGCGTTGGGCGGCACCGGAGTCTGGGATTACGTTAGTAACAGCGTCGCGGAGTACAGCATGATCGGCCAACTAATTAGTCAATCCTGGGGTGTAATTGTCGCAATAATCTGGTCAGGCATCGTATCTTATCTAGCCTACAAATTTGTCGACATCGTCATTGGCTTAAGAGTTCCCGAAGAAGTTGAGCGTGAAGGTCTGGATGTTTCCAGCCACGGCGAAACAGCGTACCATTTGTAAATTCGCCAACATGGGTGTCCGTTGCCAGGCATTAATCATATAGATCCCTTAAAACGACACCCATCTTGCTACCTTTTCAGTCACGCAAAACAGGAGAAATTATGAAACTTATCACCGCCATTATTAAGCCTTTTAAACTCGATGATGTCAGAGAAGCCCTATCAGAAATTGGTGTTGCCGGCGTCACGGCGACCGAAGTCAAAGGTTTCGGACGCCAAAAAGGCCATACCGAACTGTATCGGGGCGCAGAGTATGTGGTTGATTTTCTGCCCAAAGTAAAATTGGAAATTGCTGTCGCCGATGACGTCTTGGATAAGGCAGTCGAAACCATCGTCAAAGCCGCCAATACCGGCAAGATAGGGGATGGCAAAATTTTTGTGTCCAATCTTGAGCAAGTCATTCGCATCAGAACCGGTGAAACCGGAGAGGAAGCCATCTAGCGTGTTTAAAAAAGTATTTTTAGCCTTACTGTTTTCGCCAGGCTTAGCCCTGGCAGATACATTAAATCAGGCCAATACCGCTTGGGTATTGACCTCCACAGCCTTGGTTTTGTTCATGACAATTCCAGGGCTTTCGTTGTTTTATGCAGGCCTGGTCAGAAGTAAAAACGTCCTGTCGGTATTAATGCAATGTTTTGCTATCACCTGCCTGGTTTCCATACTTTGGCTGGCCGGTGTTTACAGCCTTATTTTTAGTGACGGTGGCGATGCTCAAAAAGTTATCGGCGGCCTCAGCAAAGCATTCTTACCCGATATTAACACCACCGCGCTGGTCGGCGACATTCCTGAAACCGTGTATTTCATGTTTCAGATGACCTTTGCGATTATCACCCCGGCTTTGATTGTCGGTGCATTTGCCGAACGCATGAAGTTTTCTTCAATGCTTTGGTTTAGCGGCTTATGGCTAATCCTGGTTTATCTGCCGGTTTGCCACTGGATGTGGGGCGGTGGTTGGCTTGCCGACTTAGGCGCAATGGACTTTGCAGGAGGCATTGTCATCCATGTTAGCGCGGGGGTTGCTGCACTCGTTTCAGCCCTGGTCATCGGTCGTCGTAAAGGTTTTCCCTCCTCAGCCATGCCGCCGCATAACATGACTATGGTGGTCACTGGCGCAGGCATGCTCTGGGTCGGCTGGTTTGGTTTTAACGCCGGCAGCGCACTGACCTCAGATGGGCATGCTGGCATGGCCATGTTGGTGACCCATATCGGTGCGGCATCAGGCTCACTCACCTGGATGACGATCGAGTGGCTGCGCTTCGGTAAACCCAGTGTACTAGGTATTGTCACTGGCATGGTCGCAGGCCTCGGCACCATCACACCAGCTTCAGGCTTTGTCGGTCCGGCAGGCGCATTGGTCATTGGCATAACCGCTGGCGTTGTTTGTTTTTATGCCACACAGTATTTCAAACGCACTCTAAAAATTGATGACTCATTGGACGTCTTTCCCGTACACGGCGTCGGCGGCATTACCGGTTCTTTACTGACCGGAGTATTTGCCACCAGCAGCTTAGGCGGAATGGGTCTGGCCGAAGGTGTCACCATCGCCCATCAAGTCGGCATTCAGGCCTTGGCGATTATAGTCACGGGCGTTTGGAGCGGCGTATTCAGTTACTTGATTTTGAAAGTGTTGGATAAATGGCTGGGGCTCAGAGTCACCATTGACGAGGAGGTTCAAGGCCTTGATACCGTGTTACATGAAGAAACCGGCTATCTGGATTTATAAGCCTTACAGCCAAATCCCCCCAAAAAAGGCGAGCTGACAACTCGCCTTTTTTGTTTACAATGCGGCATACCGTTAAAAGTAGCCAGGAATTCTAATGAACAAACCGCGCTTGTTGCCCATCTACGCCAAACCGGCATTGATAATCGGCGGACTATTAATCGCTTATACCGGCATCGGTTTTTATGCTGCCCCCGCACTCTTGACCGCAAAACTGCCTGGGCTTATCAAGGAATCAACCGGTAGAGACGCCGCAGTTGCCAATATTGAATTTAATCCATTTACACTAGAGTTCAGTTTGCAAAGCTTTGAACTGAAAGAAAACAATGGCCAGCCCTTTGTGAGCTTCGACAGACTCTATCTCGACCTTGACCTGATCCAATCCATCAAGCAATCGGCGCTAACAATTAACGACATTCAGCTGCGAAAACCCGTCGTTAGACTAGCCCGACAAGCCGATGGTCGTTTTAACTTTAGCGATCTGGCCAAAACAAATTCCGAAGATCAACCTAAAACTAGTGACAGTGAAACTTTTCCAATCAGCATCATCAAATTGGCTATCACTGAAGGCAAACTGGGCTGGGAAAATGCCAATGAAAAAGAAGACATTATCCCACTGAATTTCAGCCTTGAGCATTTCAGCACCCAGCCCGAAAATCCCGCACAGCTGTCGTTATCGCTGGCGTTCAGTTCCGGCGGCAATCTTGACTGGCAGGGTTCATTTGCTATCCAGCCATTGCAATCCGAAGGCCATCTAAAACTAGAGAAACTACAACTGGCAAGAGTTATCAAGTTGGCAGGCCTTTCCTTACCTGCCGACATTCAGGGCTGGGAATTGATCGAAGCCGATTATCAACTGAATCAGGCCGACAAAAATCTGCATCTGGCTATCAAGCAAAGCAATATTGAATTACACGACTTGCAGGTAAGTGCCGAACAACCCGGTAAAATCGAAATAAAAACCCCATCTATAACACTGCAAGCAATCGCTGGGGTCAATTTTGGTGATGGCGAGCCGGACATTAACGTCGAACAAGGCAAATTGGAGCTCCATGACTTACAGTTATCAGAGCCTGGTCCCAACAAACCGTTGGTAACGCTCCCCAAGCTGGCATTAACCGGCTTCAGCGCTGATTTGAAAAAGCATGACATCTTGCTGGATGCACTCTCCGCAGATGGCGCTATTGCCAAAGCCTGGTTAAATGCTGACGGCGTTATTAACTATCAGGCGCTATTTGCAGGCGACCCAACAGACAAGCCGCAAGCAAGCAATGCCCCCTCAACAATAGCCGAACCGCCCGCTTCTTCGTGGAACATCAAAGTCAACAGCATTGCCTTAAGCAACTTCGGCCTGGATTTCGAAGACAAGACGCTGAAAAAACCGGTCTCTATGTCCGCTAAACCCATCAACCTCAACCTAACCAACGTCAGCAATCAAGATGGCGTAGCCATCCCGTTTCAAATCAGCGTAGGTATTAACGATGGCGGCTTAATAAAGCTGAATGGCAACACCACGCTCAAACCCTTTAGCGCCCAAACATCGGTTGCTGTCGACAAAATCGCGCTGGAAAAATTCCAGCCTTATGTGGATAAATTCGCCCGTCTGGATATTATTTCCGGCCAGTTTGGCATCGATGGCAAACTCTCTCTAAGTCAACCACAGGACAAAATGGCCATAAAATTTACCGGCAATACCGGTATTGCCAAACTGTTGACCCGCGATCAGCTGAAAAACAAAGACTTTGTAAAATGGGATAATCTGACTCTGCAAGACATTGATGTCGATGTACTGGCCAATCAATATGGTGCAAAGAAATTGATCATCAACAAACCCTATGCAAGGGTGGTGATCAGGAAAGACAAAACCATCAATTTCTCGGATATTGTTCTGGAAGACAAGCAAACCCCCATAAAATCGAGCACGCCTGCAGTAAAAGCAAAGACAACAAAAACGAAGCCGCCGGCATTCCAACTTGATAGCTTGCAGATTGTTGACGGTTCCTCAGACTTTGCCGACCTGTCGTTAATTTTGCCGTTCGCTGCGCCGATTAAAAACCTGAACGGCGGTGCCCAGGGCATTTCTTCAGAGCAAAAAGCGTTAATAAAAGTCGCCTTGGAAGGCAACGCTTATGAACTCGCGCCGGTTAATGTCAAAGGCGAAATCAGCCCTCATTTGGGTGATTACAATATCGAGTTAAATTTTATCGGCATGCCGATGCCGTTGATTTCTCCTTATATGGCGCAGTTCGCCGGCTATAAGGTCGAAAAAGGCAAGATAACACTGGGGCTGAAGTATCACATCAGCAAGGGCCAGCTGACTGCCTCGAACTCGATTTTGATTGATCAGTTTGAGTTGGGCGAAAAAGTTGAAAATCCCAATGCCGTGTCCCTGCCGCTGGAACTGGCGATAGCGCTGATGAAAGACAGTGACGGCAAAATCAAACTGGATGTGCCTATTACCGGCAGTTTCGAAGATCCGCAATTTAGTATCAGCCATATTATTGTTGACGCGCTGGTCAATACCATCAGCAAAATAGTCACCTCGCCGTTTAGAGCACTGGCCTCGCTGGTAGGCTCCGAAGCTGATCTGAGTCAGATTGCTTTTGAGTCCGGCAGTGCGGAATTAAAACCTGAACAGATGACCAAACTGGCCGGTTTAGCGAAAGCTTTATCCGCAAAACCCGAATTGTCTGTAGAAATCAAAGGTGCCGTATATCAAGAACAAGATTGGCCTTCGATGCAGGATGATGCCCTCTACGACCAACTGAAAAAACTAAAGTCCGAGGAAATCGATAAAGCAGGCGGCAAAAAAATCCGCGCCGAATACGTTGAGGTGAGTGACGAAGATTACCGGCGCTTGCTAACCGCACAATTCATGGAAAAATTTCCGTTGCTGGCTGAAAAATCGATATTCGGAACGCCCAAGCTCCTCATTCCCTCCAAGGACGATTTTTATGCGGTGGCAAAGCAGAAATTGTCTGAATTGATTAAACCGGAGTCCCAACGCCTTAAAAACCTGGCCTCGGAACGGTCGCAAGTCATCGCCAAATATCTGGTGCAACAAGGCAAGATTGCCAACGAGCGGGTATTTATTCTCGATACCGTCATTGATCCGCCGCGCGAAAATAACGAACTGAGCAGCTTGTTGTCGTTGAAGGTGCAGTGACAACTATCACACCGGTGTCTTTATTGATGGGTTTCGGCTAAGCCTCTATCCATTCTAAAACTGATAAATCAAGACGCCGAAATTTCCGCATCCGTCAAATAACAGCCTGGATCTTCAGCCCAATAATTCCCAGTCGTCTGCGCAGCCCTGACCCGTGTGTTTCCATTGCAAATATGCTGATAATAACAAGTGCCGCAACGACCTTCCAACGGCCTCGGGTTTTGCTTGAGCCCGGCCATCAAGGGATCGGACGTATCCATCCAGATTTCCGAAAACGGTCGGTCTTTGACGTTGCCCAAGTTGTAATGCCACCAGAAAGTATCCGGATGCACGTTGCCTAAGTTGTCGATATTGGCGACATTTACTCCAGAAGCATTGCCACCCCATTGCTCCAGTTTGGCTCGAATATGTTCGACTTTATCGGGGAAATGCTTGCCCACCCAATGCAGAAAATACACCGCGTCGGCATCGTTATTGCCGGTCACAAACTCCCGGTCTTTGCCGGCTTTAAGCCATTCGTAGCAAGACTGGAACATTAAATCCATCGCATCGCGTGTCATCGCAAAATGGGCATCGTCTTTGCGATTTTTATTGCCGCGGCCGCCATAGTTCAAATGCGACAGATAAAACTTGTCGATGTCGTTATCGTCCATTAACTGCAGCAGCGCCGGAAAATCCTTGGCATTATCCTGGGTCAGCGTAAAACGAATGCCGACTTTAATGCCTTTATCCAGGCACAGATGTACGCCGCGTAAGGCTTCATCAAACGAGCCTTTCACCCGGCGGAATTCATCGTGGGTATCTTTAATGCCGTCCAGACTGACACCGATGTATTGGTAATCGATAGCGGCAATTTCGTCGATATTTTCGTTGGATATTTTGGTACCGTTGCTGGATAGCGCCACGTAAAAACCCAAGTCCTTGGCCCGGCGAGAAATATTGAAAATGTCTGGATGCAACAAAGGCTCGCCGCCGGACAAAATCAGCACCGGCACTTTGAAAGCCTTCAAATCATCCATCACCGTGTAGATTTCCGGCGTGGTCAACTCGCCGGGAAAGTCTTTATCCGCCGAAGTGGTGTAGCAATGTTTGCAGGTAAGGTTGCAGCGGCGAATCAAATTCCAGATCACCACCGGTGCCGCAGGTTTGCGTGCCGGTTTGATCGGAGTCGGCGCGATAAGCTCGCGCATGTATTGGCTGAGTCGAAACATGGATAGCTATTTGGCCGTGACTAAAAGAGTTGCTGGATTATACCCTTCTATTTTGCTCGGGAAATTCCTCCTTTCCGAGTTTAATGTATTAAATCATCAATGATTAAATATGCTGTGCGCATCCTTTACCTGGCTAACTTGCTCATACTTCGTAGTTCTGAAACACTCGTAAGCTGGCTAGAGAATAGGAAAACTAATCAAAAGGATCTTAAGGATTGTGGGTGTTGCTGGCGTTAGCACAAACTACCTTCGATTGAACCCGCCTTCAGTCGCGACGAAGGCGTCGCTCCCACAAGTGACTTTTGCAGCCATCTACTGGTGTTATACAGTGACGCGTTATTTAGATTTTATGCGGTGGTTGATAGACATTAAGATTTGCTGTGACTTCGATGCCTTCGCCAACTATCCGGCAATCAAAAACCCCCAAATTATCGTCATGCAATATCTTTTCTATGTTGATAGTGAGTTTGGTGCCGACTTTGAACGCGCCTACGTTGCTGATATAGCGACGAGTGCCCAGTAAAAAACCCAGGCGAATCGGCAGATTGGCCTGTTTGGCGACCATGCCTGCGTAGGCGGCGATGGTTTGCGCCATGTATTCAATTCCCACCCAGGCCGGCACACTGCTTTCATCGCCGCCTAGCAAGCCATCGCTCCGCACAACCAGTTCTGCACTTAAGCGCGGGTCATCAAAGGCAATAATACGATCCAATATCACCATGTCGCCGGTATGCGGAATTAAAGCCGCTACGTCATTCATGCCCGTGCCACCACGATAGATAAATTACTGCCGCCAAAAGCAAATGAATTACTCTGGCAGGTGTTGATTTTACGCCCCAAGCGCATGCCTGTTTCAATTAATGCCAGTTCTGCCAATGTTGTATCCGTATCGTCGTCGTTAATATTGGGGATTAAAACGCCTTGTTCATCGTCGTTGGTCAACAGTAGCCAGCAAAAACCTAATTCAAGGGCTGCGGCTGCACCCAGTGTATGCCCTGTCATGCCTTTGCTGGAACTTGCTGCCAGCGTGGTGCCGAAGAGTTGGTTAACGGCTTTGCTTTCCATTGCATCATTCAATACCGTGGCCGTGCCATGCAAGTTCAGATAATCAATATCAGCGGGTGATTTACCGGCATCTTCAAGTGCAAGCTGCATTGCTCTAATCACTTGAGTTGCCTCCGGATCTGGTGCCGAAAAATGATGAGCGTCGCTGGTGGCGCCGATGCCTTGCAAAGTGACGGGGCCGGGTTCAGTGCTTAGCACAAACAAACTGACGGCTTCCCCCACATTGATGCCATCTCGATGTTGACCAAAGGGTTTACACAATCCGGTGCTGATGGAATCCAATGACGCAAAACCATTCGTGGTTAAGCCGCATAAGCTGTCGGCTCCGCCGACAATTACCGCATCACATAGCCCCAACCGGATTAAACGCCGTGCCGAGGCAAAAGCCTTGCCGCTGGAGGAGCAGGCGGTAGAGATGGTGTAAGCCGGGCCTTGCGCACCGACAAAATCAGCCAAGAAATCAGCACCGGCGCCCATCTGTTGTTGTTTGTAATCGAATTGCTCCGGCAATGCGCCATTTTTCGCTAAATGATCCAGCGCCAATTCGGTATTATGTACGCCAGACGTGCTGGTGCCCAATACAATGCCGATGCGATCAGCGCCAAATTGCTTGATCATTTTGGTTACCGTCGGCTGAATCTGGCTTAATGCTGCCAACAGCAGACGATTATTGCGGCAATTGTAAATGCTGTCTTTTGCCGGAATTTCCGGCAGTTCCGCAACAATTTGGCCAAGCCACTGAGTTGCGCCAAACTCATTGCTTTCAACCAAGCCTGAACGATCACCGGACCGCAAGCGAGCCAATACCTCGGTTTTAGTATTGCCGAGCGCACACAACAGGCCTAAATCATTCAGATACAAGTTCATAACTTAGCGTTTTAATCTTTAGATGGTAGTGATAGTGCAGATTAACCAGTTCAACCTCTTTAGGCCAGATGGCATCAGGCGTTAAATAACGAATTTCAACTTGCTTGGCTTCCTTGAAATATAAACTGCGCAGGGTATCGGTCGCCTCAAGTCGCCATTGTGAGGACAATGTTTTTTTTAATTCGGCAATCGGCCAGTACACCAGTTGCAAATCGGTAATGAAAAATTCCGGCTTTACTGTCGCGGGCAATAGTGGGTTTTGATCGGTCGTTATCGTTTTGCCGTCGTAAGTCAGATTAAAAAGGCTTAATCCTTCATTACTAAGTCCAGCCATCGCAATATGTTGCGCATCCAGCTCAAGAACGGCTATTAAAGATTCTTGTCGATCGGCCCAGACAGCAGTGAGTTGCTGCACAATGCGTCTGGCCGGGCCGATGGGATGCGCAAGTGGCATGACTTGGGTGTTTGCTTCGTTAGGCGATGCAGGCATTAGCGAGCAGCCGGTTAAACATAGCCACAGCAAAAAAGTTAAAAATTTTAGAAACATAATTTCAAATACGTGGCGGGAATTTTTTGCAGTAACAATGTTTTTCATTCCCAGTATGACTCGATGTTTTAATTCATCAACGCCTTTACAACATCTTAGGGTGCTGATCTGATGAGAGGTCTTCTGACATAGTTAATAAACAAGGCCTCTATTTTTCATGCCAGCTTATCCCAAAGTTCAGTGAGTTTAATATATGAAATTTGTTCCCTGATTATATTTTGCTGAAGAGTTGGGATCTGGAATCTCTCGATATAAACTCCCGCATGATCGTAAGCGGAAATCTTGCTAGACTGGAAATAAGTCTTACAACAGAAACTAGATACCTTCTTATTTAAACTGCTCTCCTGTGAGCAGTCGCCCTGAATGGTTACACTCCATACCGACGCCTTTTGTAGTACTAAATCAAAAACGTCACATGTTCGACTCCCTCAGCTGGTTAGGGTGCCTTGTTGATAAGCATTACCCATGCTTTGGTGAAGCCTGCTGCGTCATTTAGCCTCAAGGTTTTTCGTAAAAACTTCCAGTTAAGGTGGCGACTCTACTGTAGAATCAGTAGTGTTAACGATGCTTTTGAGAGTTTTAATCGCAGCGTTAGCTCTGTTTTTAATTTTTAGAAAAAGGGCAATCAAGTATGACAAATAACAAATTCATCCAATCAGCATTGACAGCATTGACGTTGGCAGGCTTATCAACAGCTGCTCATGCCGACGTGTTCACACACCACGTTACACAATTCACTGAAACGGCCGCAACTAAAACATTGTCATTCGAGGCGAATTCTTTTTACAACCCTACAATGGGTTACAACGGTTGGCTGCATACCTCCACCTGGGGCTATGCCAAGCTATCAAAAGGTCTGCCGGTAACCATTACTGCGACCGCTAGCGTTGAAGGCATCCATCCGGCCATTGCCGTTTGGCGTAATGCGGGCACAGCACCTATCGACAATGCGCTTGTAGATGGTAAAAAATCAACTGGCACCAGCATAGGTGTCGGCCCTTATACACCATGGGAAGACGTGG
>JABFRC010000213.1 GCA_013141375.1 Methylococcaceae bacterium
CCCTATATCGGCTCAAAGCCTATATCTGACATAAAGGCCACCGACTTATTGGCGACACTAAGGCGGATCGAGAACCGTAACGCCATAGAAACAGCTCACAGAGCATTACAGGTAAGCAGTCAGGTGTTTAGATATGCAGTTGCCACAGGGCGAACAGATCGAGACATAACACCCGACTTAAGAGGCGCATTAAGCAAACCCGAAGAAGGCCACTTTGCAGCAGTTACAGACCCAGCTCAGGCTGCTAATTTATTACGCGCAATTGACGGCTATTCGGGTTCGTTTGTCGTTAAATCAGCATTGCAACTCGCCCCTTTGATATTTCAACGACCTGGAGAATTAAGGCAAGCAGAATGGCAACAAATCGACCTTGAGAATAAAGAATGGCGCTACTTTGTCACTAAAACAAAAGTTGAGCATGTAGTTCCACTGTCTAAACAGTCCATTGATATTCTTAACAACCTACAACCACTAACCGGAAATGGGCGCTATGTGTTCCCGAGCGCAAGAACCCCAAACGGAAGCCGGGCAATGTCTGACGCTGCTTTATTGGCTGCATTGCGGCGCATGGGGTTTGACAAGTCAGAAATGACCATTCACGGCTTTAGAGCAATGGCCAGGACGATACTTGATGAGGTCTTAGGTTTTAGAGTTGATTTTATAGAGCATCAACTAGCCCACGCGGTAAGGGACCCAAACGGTCGCGCATATAACAGAACCGCACACATTAAAGAGCGTCACAAGATGATGCAAAGCTGGGCTGATTATCTGGACAGCCTAAAAGCAGGCGCGCAAGTCATACCTTTTCAGCGTCAAGCCTAAATACCTATCTATTTTCTAATCCCCGAACCCGAAGAACAGCCACACCAGCCCGCCCGGGGCAGACCTTACTTGTTGAAGGGGGAGCTTAAAAAGTTTTAGGGGTATATATATTTCTTGGGGAGTTTGGGGAGATAGATATAAAAGCTAGATGTATCAAGGCTTGCAGAGGTTTTTTTGCTCCCCAAAGTACAAATATATTTTGGGGAGTTATGGGGAGATTGGGGGGATAGTTGGCAAGCACATTTTTTAAAAAAGTCATTTTATTAATATATATCAATAAGTTATGAATATATTAACAACTATCAGTCGAGAACCATAGAGACACGAAAACTCAAAATAAACGCGGTCCGAATTACCCGCAATGGGCTCTTCATGGGGGGACCCAATGAATTCGACGGCCGCTTAAGTCTTGGCGTCATGTTGCAATTTTGTTTAGTAACTTTGTAAGCCAGTGACTACAGATAAAACGGGGTCCGAATTACCCGCAATGGGTCGTTCTAGGAGGACCCATTGCACCTGGCGCCTGAGTGATAACAAATAACAGTTCAGTAACTAAACAAAATCGCGGAATTAAATTCTGTTCGCTTTGGGTTCGGGGTGAAGATTGCCGATTTATTGTCCAGCAAAGTCCAACAGAATCTATAAAAAAGCTGTGTGAGGAATATAATCAATCTCGACCGGATAGCCCGACGGGGCAATAAGCGGGACTCGTCCCCCGCTTCCGGTTAACCCAATCAGGACGAACAGCACTTTGGACGGAGGTGTAATGACTGATTTTGATGATGAAATTCGAGAAATCATGGCTTTATCAAAAAAACTTTACTCCATATTTCGTGACGATGACGCCCAACGCACTCATCAAAATGGATATGCAAATGCTAGAAATATAATGAATACAACTAGGGCCAAAGCATTTTGTAAAAATCCGGAAGAATTAAAAGCGATTGAAGCAGAAGAACAAGCCCTGGAAGATAAACGAAACCCAAAAATAGAATTATCAATCACTCCATCAGAACTTCTTTTAATGCTCCAAGGTCTTATTTATTATCATCAATCAAAAGAAGCTGAGAAATATATAAAACATAGCATTGATGCCGGTATAACTAGCGAGAAACGGTGGTCAAAAGTTGCCGAAATCATGCTTATTAAAAATCCAGATGAAAAACTTAGTCGGCATGGTGATGATGAGCTGATTTGGTACAACGTCCTTATTGGTAGCGGAATGAAACCAAGACAGGCATCAGAAGAGGTTTTTAAAAAGTTTAAATTCAGCAGTCAAGAAGCCTGTGACAAATGGCTTAGAAGAGCAATTGAAAAAAGGAAAACTGGTTTTCTTGCCGAACTACCCAAACCCGGAACAAGCCCACGACTGAAATAATGTCTAAGGACATTTAGACAGGTAAAGTGTCCTTAGACGCTAAACGCTCAAGAAAATATTATCCAGCCACGTTTTAACAGCACTTAGGAGGTGCAACGTGGCAACATTAATTAACCAACAACAAAACTTATTGCGCATCTGGCATATTACAGGTGATGCAAAACGCGGCATTGAACCTATATTGCCGATTGGTCGTTCAACCTTTCTGGCTGGCGTTCGTTCGGGCAAATACCCGAAACCCATCAAACTATCTGAGAAAACGACCTGTTGGAAAAAATCCGACATCATGGCGTTAATCGAAAGTGTGGAGGTGGCCCAATGAATCAGCACCCCATCGACACCACCAAACCAAGCCGGATTAATCGCAAGCGCAAAAAACGCTGGAAAATTTCCGACTTGATCGCTAACGGCTTGACAGACTGCTACCGCGTGGCTATTCTGACAGCGCCTTGCCAATGCAAGGTCGGGATTAGAGCCCCGCGCAAAGGCCACAAGAGGCCACTTTTATCAGTGGTTTTTTTGTACCCATCAAAAAGACATGTGTTCTCTATGGTGGGCTGTATTGAGCAACCCCTTAAAAGGTTGGCCGGTTCCTTTGCCGGTAGCTCTAACTTGATACAGCCCGCCGCCCAACAATTAGAGCTTGTTGGCGGCGGTTTACCCCTCTACAAAGGAGCATCCGCATGACCACTCAAAATCCGGGCAAAATCCGCCCATCAAATCAAAAAATTGACATCAATAAAATTTCTATTGAAGAACTGTTAGACCTTCACAACAATTGCGCCGCAAAAAATCTGGCGTCAGCAACACAAGGCAGCAATTTAACTATTGAAAGTATTGAGATCCACAGCAACGCAATTGCTGAAGCTCATCAAGTTATCTACACATGCTCAAAACTTTTAAATGAGTTTGGCATCGATGACGACTTCGAGTCGGAAATCCCCGAAAAAATCAAAACAGAATATGTCAGAAATGGCCTGCTAACAGCAATTAGGATTGCTTCATCTGTCGCGATGGAATCCGTCGAATTTCTGCAAAACGAGGTATTTGTCGCCAAGCAAGCCGCAGAAAAAAACACATAAAAAAACCCGCATTAACCACCATTAACGCGGGTTTTTAAACATCTGGCTAGATCAATAAACCGACAATCATTCTACCGCATTGTCTAGCCGGATGCACCCGCAAGGATTGCAGCCATGAACACAACGTATCAAATTATCGACGCCTTTAGCGCCGCCATGCTGGAAGCTGGTATTCAGCCGCCCAATAACATTGTGGCTGATGGCAGTTTAAAACGTTTTCACATTGCCGGCCATAAGATCGGGAGCCTAAATGGTGCCTACAAACTAAACCTGGAAGGCTTAAAGCCCGCTGGTTATTTTGAGGACTTCAAATCAGGGATAAAGGCCAACTGGAAAGCCGATGGCCCCATCAAAACCTTAACCCCAGCCGAACGGCAACAACACGCAGCCGCCAGACAACAACGCCAGCAAGAGCAAGACCAGCGCCATCAACAAGCAGCCAATGCAGCACAACGACTGCTTGATATTGCCAAACCGTTTATCGGGAACAATCACCCCTATTTGCTTAAAAAGCGGGTTGATTCACATGGCCTGTATTTATTGAAAATTTGGCCTAAGCGGATCAAAAACGACGTCGGTCAATGGCAAAGTGTCGTTGTAAAAAATGTGTTACTGGTGCCCCTGATCGACATCAACGGCAAATTGTGGAACCTGCAGGCCATCTTTCCTGAACCTAGCCAAGAGCTAGGCCGAGACAAGGATTTTTTAGCAGGCGGTAGACTGGGCGGCTTGTTTCATGTGATCGGCAAAGCCACGGATGCTGTGATTATTTGTGAAGGTTACGCCACCGGGGCCAGCCTGCACACGTCCACAGAAATGCAAGTATTTTGCGCAATGAGCGCCGGTAACTTGCAGGCGGTGGCGCAAGCAATCCGCAATGCCGACCGCAATAAAAAAATAATCATTTGCGCTGATAACGACGAAAAAACGCCAGGCAACCCAGGACTTACCGCCGCAAGAAAAGCGGCGCAGTGTGTCGGCGGGGCTTTAGCTGTGCCGCCAATTGCTGGTGACTTTAACGACTATGCAAACATGGAGGTTTTACAGTGAATAAGCAACCACCGGACAACCCGATTTTAACCGTCGTTAAATCAGCCAAGCCCGTTAATAAAAAAGTCCAGCCCGATCGATTTGCTAATCGCCTTATTGACCGGCTGGGCATTGTTAATTATCGCCTGGTTAAAATTCAAAATGTCCGTAACAAAGATTCATCTGCTGCAGCAGATATTCAAATTCCATTGTTCCTGACTGGCTGCTGCCTTATTGATTATGAAATCATTTCTGATGATGGCCTGGTTGAAAATCGATATTTTGTCTTAATCGGAAAAACGACCAAAGGCCATGATTTACCGCCGATTAAGGTTTCAACTGAAAAATTCGCCGGTATGGCCTGGCCGATGCAATGGGGAAATCAAATGATTGTCGCGCCAGGCAATGGCAACAAAGACAACGCCCGCGCAGCAATTCAAATCTTAAGCGGTGATGTTCGCGTTGAGCGTGAATATCGCCACACCGGCTGGCGGTTGATTGATGGCAAAGAGCAGTTTTTAACAGTGTCCGGCGCAATCAGTGCGGAAGGTTTTAACGATAACATCCGCGTTGATCTGGACAAAATGGAGCAATACCGGCTCCCAGCACCCACCAATGAAGTGCATCAATTTTCTACCATTGTCAGAGAATTAATTGGTATTTCTCGTAAATCGCCCACCATTGGCGCAGTCATCATGAGCGCGGTATGTCGGGCACCGCTGGCAAACCTTGCTTGCATTGACTATTCAATTTTTTTATCCGGGCAATCAGGCAACTTTAAATCTGAATTAGCGGCGCTGGCATTGGGTTTTTTTGGAGACTTCACTTCCCGAACATTTCCGGCAAACTTTACCGACACCGAAGCGGATATGCTGTTTAAAGCTCACCAAGCCAAAGACGTTGTGTTTGTTGTCGATGAATTTTGCCCAGCCACCA
>JABFRC010000241.1 GCA_013141375.1 Methylococcaceae bacterium
GGAAGGTGCGCCTGAAATGGCTTAAAAAGGGGAAAATAACCCAAAAACCAGGGGACTTACGGCAATTTTTATTTCAAACAGCCAAGATAAACAGAAATTTTAAAATAAATTTGAAATATTTTCGTCCCGGTGGTCTTGGGGAGTCTAAGTTTCAATTAATAGAGGTTCCCTTAAAACGCTATTGGTTTTATTTTCGGTGGCGGCTTATACGAGTATTTACATCAGGCTATCGAAAAATTGCTCTAAGAGATCAAGTGATCATTTGATCTCTTAGATGTGAGGTGAGAGCAGTTGCTGCAACCGCGCAAAAGAAAATATTTAGCAGTCTTCGGGTGCGAGAATCCGTTCAAATTCAAGTCATTTGCGACACAATACTTTTTATCGTCGGCTAATGACCCAAAGTTTTAACAGGATCGCCACTTTGCAGTAAGTAACGATCCCTTTGTTATTTCACAGCTATGAGTATGAGATTAAAACAGTGCCCAAAATTCATCAGTTCCGTCTATTAATGATGATGCCCACCCGCACCGTGGACGTGGCCGTGGGTAATTTCTTCTGACGTGGCTGGTCTAATGTCAACGATTTCAACATCAAAGGTTAACGCCACACCGGCTAATGGATGGTTGCCGTCAATGGTAACGTCGTCACCATCAATATTGATAATGGTTATAACACCGGGGCCGGCACTGACGTCGGCATGAAATTGTTGGCCAACTTCAAGCTCATCAACGCCTTCGAACATTTCGCGAGAAATGATCTGAATGCGGTCGTCTTCAACTTCACCGTAGGCATCTTCTGCTTCGATACGCACTTTAAATTTGTCGCCAACAGCTTTTCCTTCTAACGCGCTTTCCAGACCGGAAATGATATTGCCGTAACCGTGCAAATACGCCAGTGCTTCATCGCCTTCCGAGGTATCGATAACTTCGCCCTCGTCATTCGTCAACGTATAGTGAATTGATACTGCGAAATTTTCTGCTACTTGCATGATATAACCTTATTCAACATTAAAAAGGCGCTCATCATAAAGAATCGCCCCGATTTTGTCTTAAATAATTCCACAACTTGCGATTAATTTGAGCGTTTGGTTTCATTAGATTTTGCACGTAATCAGGTAATGGAGGTTGGCTATTGAATAGCCAAAAAGGCCTTGGTCGATGTAATTCCGGGCATAAGGGTCGACATTATCAACTATACTGCCCGCATTAAATCACTTTGGAGGTATGACGCATGAAAGTTCAAATGAATCAGTTGTTCGATAAAATCCATCAACTGCCTCAAATTCCCGAGGTTGTCCGCACGCTGATCACACAATTTAATGACCCAAAAACTAATTTTGATGATATTGCCAAAAACATCGAAAAAGAACAGGTGATTTCACTGAAAGTGTTGCGTTTAGTTAATTCTGCACATTTCGGACTTTCCAGAAAAATCGGTTCAATTCAGGAAGCCGTATTTATGCTGGGAATGAATCAACTCAGAACATTAGTTATTGCTTCTGGCTTTGTAAATTCAATTCCCAAGATTGATGGGGTGGATATCAAGAGCTTTTGGTCAAAGAGTTTTAATACGGCGACGTATGCGAAATGGTTGGCGGCAGAAAGCCAAGTCGCTCCGGATTTGGCATTTACTGCAGGTTTGATTAGTCATTTGGGGAATATATTGATTCACATGGGAGCGCCTGCGGCTGCCAGTGAAATAGACCAACACGTTAAGGGCGGCAAATCCCGCTCAGCAATAGAAAAAGCGCGCCTGGGATTTACCAGTGAAGATGTGTGTGCTGAATTATGCCGTCGTTGGCATTTTTCTGACGAGTTGGTTCAAACCGTGGCCAATAGTGCTGATCCACTGGCTACAGAAGACGTGATTAAATCGGCTCACGTGGTTTATCTGGCTCGCTACTTGAGTGAAAACCAGAAAAATGAGGCTGTATTAGCGACATTCCCATTTGATGTGGCTAAAAAAATCGGCCTGTCTGAGCAATACATTCACGAACATGTCGCAGAAATTCTGGCGCTTGAGTCTGGATTAGACGGCTTGGTGTCGGAGTAATATTGTTCATACCTGTTGGAAACGTGCCACTGTTTCCAACAGGGGGGAATGACTAAAAATTCAAAATTATCTCAATCCCCAAAACGCCCATATCGCAACAAAACGCCTGGCAACAACAGTAAGTTCAGTAATGTTGACGAGGCGAGTCCTCCAATAATAATGGCTGCCATCGGCCCCATCACTTCTCGTCCGGGATTGTCACTGTTCAGCGCAATAGGCAGCATTGCCAACGCGGTGACTAGCGCGGTCATCAATATGGATGGCAGTCTGTCCTGAGCTCCTTCTCGGGCGGTTTGCAAATTCCAGGTTTTACCTTCGATATCGACTAAATAACGATAATGCGTCAGTAGCATGATGGTATTACGGACGGTTATGCCAAATAATGTGATGAAACCTACGACAGAGCCTACAGATAAAGACGCCCCTGTCAGTAATACCGCCACAATCCCTCCTATTAACGCAAAAGGCAGATTTACAAGCGTCAATGTCACATGCCGCATAGAGCCCAACGCTAAATACAGGAGTATCAATACGCCTATCCCGGCCAGTAATGAATTCAAAATTAAGGTGTTTCGAGCGTGCGCCTGTTCGATGGCAGAACCTGTAAATTCAAGATACATATCGGCCGGAAATTGAATGTCTGTGCTCGTTTTGAGTTTAAGTTGGTTGATAAATGTATCCATATCTTTATCGATCACTTTGCAAGTCACGGCTTGGTAACGTCTGCCACCTTGATGCAATATGTTGTATCGGCTTGAGGCATGCTTGATTTGCGCCACTTGATCGAGCGTAATCAAGGTGCCGTCCATGGTTTTGATTGGCAGGGTACTAATAGCCTCGGTTTGTTGACGAAAGCTGGGTGGCAATGTCACCGCTATATCAACCAATTGAACCCCGCGTAAGGTTTTACCCACTACTCGTGTATCGTAGGCGGCCTGAAGAGCATCCATCACTTGTCCGGGCTGAACTCCCCAAAAATTTAATTGGTCGGCATTAAGATTGACTTGCAGTAAAGGCATGCCGGTTGGTGATCTAATTTGAATGTCTGCTGCACCTTCGATGCCATTTATTACATCGGCAAGTTCCTGAGCCTTGGTGTCCATAAGATTCAAGTCATTGCCGTATAACAAAACGACCAACGGAGCGGTGTAGCCTGAGACAGTTTCATCTATGCGTTCAGTTAAAAAGCTGTTAACTTCAAAAGAGATTCCGGGAAAGCTTAATAGTGTTTCTCGCAATTGGTTCAGCACATTTTGCTGGTCAGTGCCTGAAAGCGCATTCAGACGCACTTCATATTCGCTGTAATGGCTGCCATAGGCATCAGCTCCTCGCTGCGCTCTACCTGTCCATTGTGATACTGATTGCACGCCACGGATCGTCATAAACTGCTCAGTCAGTTTGGTACCGATGCGTATTGATTCATGGAGGGACGTACCGGGCAAGCTGGAGGTATGCACCATGTAATGGCCCTCTCGTAAATCCGGTAAAAACTTACTGTTAAACGTGAATAGTAAAGCTAATGCCACTAAACAGCATGCCCCGCATCCCACCATTAGTTTTTTGAAATGGGACATCACAAACACTAAGGATTGTTGATACCAAGGCTTAAGCCAATGAATTAATGGCGATTCGCTGGGCTTGTCAAAGCGGCTCCCGAGTAGGGCGTAACACAAGGCGGGTGTTAATGTCAGTGCCACCAGTAATGACATCAATATGGCGAGAATGTATGAATAACCCAACGGTGCAAACAATCGGCCGGCAACGCCACTTAAGGTTATTAAAGGGACAAATACCAATGCGACGATGAAGCTGGCATAAACAACAGAGCCTCGTACTTCAAGGGATGCATTAAAAACCACATCGATTATCGGTAAGGGTTTGGCTAGCAAATGATTTTCACGCAGCCGTCGAAAAATATTTTCGGTGTCAATTACCGCATCATCAACAACTTCGCCCAGCGCTATTCCTAGTCCACCTAATACCATCACATTAAGACTATTGCCGCTTGCCAATAACACAATGACGGCGGCACATAAGGACACTGGAATCGCTAATGATGAAATGATAGCGGTGCGTAAATTAAACAAAAAACCGTACAACACGATTAATACGAAAAATCCACCCAATAGCAGGTGTGCAGTTAAGTGAGACAGTGATGATTCGATGTAATCGGCCGGACGAAATAAATGGGGGTAAAAATTAATCGATTGTTGTTTAAAAATGGGGGTTAATTCTTCTAAGGCTTGTTCGACCAGTTTGGAAACAGTGAGGGTATTCGTTCCGTATTGACCGATGACCATTAGAGCGATGCCCGGTTTGCCTAGTATTTGTGCGGCACCGATTGCCGGTTGTGCAGCAAAACTAACATTAGCCACTTCGCCTAGTGTAATGTTGTGTCTTTGTTCGCGTTTGACGATGAGCTTGGTAAATTGTTCCTGCGTGGTTGGTTGTCCCGTCATTTGCAAGGTAAAACGCTGATTGTCATTTTCAATGAAGCCAGCGCCTTGGATTTTGCCGGCTTGTGTGGCGGTAGTGATAATGTCGTCAAGCGAGAGATTAAATCGCCGCAGTTGGTCGGTATGGACCTGAATTTGCAGTTGTTGGACATCGCCACCGAATACATTGACATCGGCCACGCCAGGAATCGCTAATAATCTTGGCATTAAGGTTGTCTCTACCAAGTTTCTCAGCGCCAACATGGATTGGTTGTCTGATTGCAAACCCAATGTTAATACTGTTGCCGATGATGACGAGAGAGGAACGACTACTGGCGCAATCCCGTTTGGCAATTGTGTGGCCAATGCTGACAGGCGTTCACTGACCAACTGCCTATTAAGATAAACATTGCTGTTTTCCGCAAAGGTGGCGGTAATGACGGATAAGCCCTGGATGGATTCGGAACGCAGTTTTTCAAGTCCGGTTAAGCCACCAAGAACTTTTTCAATAGGTTGAGATATAGCGACTTCGACTTGTTCAGAAGAATAACCTGGTGATTCAGTTTGAATAATGACGCGTTTGGGTGAAAACTCTGGAAAAATATCTAGTCCGGCGTGGGAAAAGCAATAGCCACCATAAAGTAAAATTAGAACGGCAAGCGAAATCACGACGCCATAGTAGCGTATGGAGAAACGTATTATGTTGGCTAGCATCGTTGGGTTTTCAATATGTCGGAGGAAATAAGCGCATATTCGGTAA